>NZ_JAUMKF010000014.1:0-84317 GCF_030519405.1 Bacillus sp. C28GYM-DRY-1 | reverse complement strand
AATACATTCATTATTATAACAATATTCGTATTCAAACGAAACTAAACAACCAATCACCGATAAACTATCGACAATTGGCTGTTTAAAAGGTGTTTTGATCCCTGTCTCAAAAACGGGGGTCAGTCCCGGCTCATTGAGCTGCACAGTTTTTTTTATGCGATGGAATGGTTTTGATTTTCGTCTTCAGTCTGCTGAGAACTGCGGCGCTCTCTCTCCTTTTCCATCCTCTCCATATATATCTGCCCTTCTTTTTCAATAAAGGACTGATCTGTTTTTTCTTCCTCTTTGGCTGCCGCCACAAGTTTATATGCACTGAAAATGATGCCTACAATACAAAGATACACCCACCACGGAAAAAATAACACGGGCTTCTCCCCCTTTTGCATAGATTCTTTATTCTTAAATCTATGCGGGAATGAGACGAGTTATGAGCGGCAAAAGCGCATAAAAAAAGGACTGATCTGAGTGTTTCAGCATCAGCCCTTTTACGATTATTGATGAAATGTCGGTTTATAAAAGGAGCGGTTTTCCAGTGCAAATACACGCTCAGTGTATTCACCCGGCTTCACGCGCTCTAGCGCTCTGTCCATCATGTTCATTTTTGCATCCAGGTTGTCTATATAGTGTAAAATTTCCGCTTCTTTCACCATCGGCGGTTTTGGGCTGCCCCATTCCGCTTTGCCGTGATGACTCAAAATCAAGTGCTGAAGAATTAACACCTCTTCAGAATCGATTTGAAGCTCCTCAGCCGCTTTTGACAGCTCTGTGACCATAATCGAAATATGGCCTAGTAAATTCCCTTCAACCGTATACGAAGTGGAAACAGGGCCGGACAGCTCTTTTACTTTTCCGAGATCATGCAGGATAACGCCGGCATAAAGCAAATCGCGGTCAAGAGACGGATATAAATCTGCAATGGATTTCGCAAGATTCAGCATAGAGACAACATGATATGCTAAACCTGAAACAAACTCATGGTGGTTTTTCGTAGCCGCCGGATAATCCATAAATTCAGTTTCGTGTTTTTTGACTAAAAACCTTGTGATCCGTTGGATATTCGGATTTTTCATTTCAAATATATATTGAGTGATGGTGTCCATCATTTCATTTTTCGGTATCGGCGCGGTTTCTAAAAAATCATCAATATTCACGTTTTCATGCTCGCTCACCGGTCTGATGTTTCTCAGCTTCAGCTGGTTGCGCCCGCGGTAATGGTGGACATCCCCCACGACCTTGACAATCGTCTGCGGCGCATAGGTCACTTCATCACTTTGCTTGGCATCCCACAGCTTTGCTTCAATATCACCTGACTGGTCTTGCAGCATCAGCGTTAAAAACGGTTTTCCATTGCTTGCAATCCCTTTCGTCGAGGATTTAATCAATAGATATTGGTCCACCTGTTCGCCAACCTCATGTAGCATAATCCCTTTTGCCATTCTATTAAAGCTCCCTCCGTATCTTACATAATACCAGTATATCACATACCGTTTTACAGCTATAGAACCTCTTTTATAACACCAAATGAATGATTTGGCTGCTTTGAAATGCATCTTTCACATGGTCATGGCATGTAAAATACAAAATCTGCCTTCCGCCTTCAGATAAATCATAAAGAACGTCTAATACACGTTTGAGCCTTTCCTGATCAAAATGTACAAAGCTGTCGTCAAGCTGGAACGGAAGCCTTGACCCATCATGACGGGTAACGGCCAGTGCAAACCGAATCGCAGTATACAGCTGCTCACATGTCCCCTGTGATAGCTCTTCCGCGTGATAGACCGTTCCATCACAATGCATGACCATTATGGAATCATCCGTTTCAGAAAAATAAATTGTCTTGTAGCTACCGTCAGTCAGCGGGCGGAAAAATGCTCCAGCCGTCTCCAAAAGGCGTGGGAGCTCGACTTTTTTATGCCGTTCCAATTTGTTTTGAATCACCCGTTTAATCATTTGGATCGAGGCCCATTTTTTAGCGGTATCTTTCACACGCTCTTTTTGCATTTCCGTTTGAAGCTTGAGATCTGAGACCAATCCCGAAGCCTCTAATTGCTCCTGTTTGACGAAGAGCAATGCGATTTGGCTGCGAAGGTGTTGAATCTCCTCAGTCAGCCGCTCTTTTCTTTCATTTTCAACTAATTGCTTGTTTTTCAATTCAGAAAGCGTATTCGAATCCGCCAGTTCAAGCTCCTCTGGGTGTCCGCCTTGAAGCTGTGCGTTTACGTGATGAAGCTTGTTCTCCGTATCCTTCAATTGCCTGCTGATGTCGGCTATGGCGCAAAACTCATTTCTGTCTTTTGCAGCCGCCGCGGCAAATAGCTGTTCAATCTGTGTTTCAAAATACTGTATCTCTTGCTCCAGCTCCAGCAGCTGCTCCTTCGTATAATGAATTTCTGTTTCAATAGCCCTTTTTTGCTTCGCGATTTCTTTTTCACGTTCAACGTTTTTCCGCAAAGTGTGAAGGGCTTCCGAGATGGAGATGTTCCGACTCTCATTCACAGGATGAAGCATGCTGACACGTTCTTCGAATGTGCGTCGGTGCTTTTTCAGCCTCCCAGCTTCAATTGTCAGTTCATGCTTTTTCTTCACTTCTTTTTTGACATCCTTCATTAAGCTGTATGCATCAAGCAGAAAAGACGGATCTTCCTTGAATCCGAGATCCTTCATAAAAGACTCGACCTGTGTATAGGACGGAGCCATATCGGCCTCCCACTGTTCAAACTGCTGGATGACTCTTTCATACGCCGCCTCTTTTTGCTGAAGCACTGCCCGCTGTGTGAAAAGATGCTGTTTATTGCGGTCATCCTCCCATAACGCTTCTCTAAGCGCTTCGGCTTCTGCCGGTGAAATGTTTGTCATTGGCTGTCTCATCTCCCGGCTATTTCCGGAAGACGGTGTTTTTTTCCCAGACACAAGCCAGTATACAATAAGGGCGGCGCCGAAACTTATGGCGGGAATCCATTGCTGCAGAAACAAAAAGAGAACGATGAACAACATACCAGCTGCAATGACAACCTTTTTCTGCTTATCCTGCTGCCGTTCAAAAAACCTCAGCTGCTCTCTCAGCCTCGCTTGCTCCTGATGCTGCCCCTGTGCTTCATCATATGCTTTAAGAGCCGCTTCTTTATCTTTTCTTTCGTTGTTTTCAAGGATAGCGGACGAAGCGGCATGAACGGCCTTTTCTGCGTCTTCAAGCTCTTTCCGGGCAAGTTCAAATGTCTCATCAAGCTGCCGTTTTCTGTCTCTTGCCTGTACGTATTGCTGCACCGCCTGCTGAAGCTGCCATTCATAGTCATATGAGGAGTTCATATTCAGGAGCTCATTTTCATCCGTTTTATTGAGCTGTTCCAGCCCTGCCGCAGCCTGTGCAGATGACTGTCGCAGCTGTGCCTGAATGGCGGCGAGCTGTTCTCCATAGGATTGATACATATGAAACCCTGCCGAAAGCTCTTGTATCAGCGTTTCTTTTGCCAACATTTCTTTATCCGGATTGAGCTTTTGCATCTGTTTGTCCAGCTCTGCCATCTTCACCCGAAGCGCCTCCTGCTGTGCGGATTTCGGGTGGAGGTGAGATTCATATTTCTCCAGCTGATGCAATCCGTCAGCCGGGAATTGTCCCGCCTGTTCCGGATATTGCGATATCGCTTCTTCCAGCATCGCTTTTTCATTTAGCAACGGCTTCAGCTCAATCGCACCCTCAATCGTTCGGATATGTCCTGCCGCCTCTTTCAATTCGGTTTCTGCAGCTGCAAGACGGGCTTCAAGCGTTCTTTTTTCCTCTAGAAGCTGATGATAGCCCGCTTCCTCTGCCTCAGCCTGTTTCAGCTTCGCCCCAAGTTGCTTGAGCGTTTCCAGCTCCTGATTCAATTGAGGGTTTCGCCCGTTTGGTTTATAAAGCCTTTCGCTTTCCTTTGTCAGCTTTGAATCAAGCTTGGATACGGCTTCAGCGCCAAACAAGCTGGAAAACAGCAAAAATTCCCCTATCTTTTCCCGATTAACGGCGTGAATTTCCTGCAGCCCGAATACGTCAAACGAATAAATGGCTTTATAAAGCGCCCTGTCCGTGCCTTGGAACAGCTGCTTTAAAAAATCTCCATGCTTCACTTCGCCTTTTTCTGTGTACACTCTCAGCTTTTCGGCAGTCCCTTTCGTCCGTTCGATTTTCACAGCCCCTATCTCAGGATGTTCAGCTTCAAGAACACCGCCATAGGCACCCCCTGTTTTCGGCTCATATTTTTTCGTTTTCGGAAAACCAAACAGCATGCTCTCAATAAATGACATCATCGTCGTTTTTCCTGCCTCATTTAATCCGTAGATTAATTGGACAGGCGAGGCGGAAAAGTGAAAGGTCTGATTGGAAAATTTCCCGTATTGGTAGATATGTAAAGATTTAATTCGCAAAGCTTTCACCGCCTCATATTTCAAGCACCTTAAGCTGTCTTTTCAATAAAATCTGTGCCTGCTCTTTTATTTCCTGTAACTCCTCTTGGCTAAACCGGTCGGCGTGCCTTCTGTACACAGGATGCCGCTCAAGCCCATCCAGCACGTCTGTTAAATCACTGCGATCAAGGTCTTCAAATAAACCGCCAAAAAAAGGATCAAGGTTTGTAATAAGGTTTGCTTCATTTTCTGTCTCATCGTCCAATGAAAGCGGCCAAACGAATTGTTCCTCCTCCGCCTCTTGCTCCTGAAAGGCTTCGAGAAGCTCATCCAAAGTGCCTTTCGGCGCCTCCAGCAGCCATTCCGGTTTACGCCCTTGTAATACGAGTCTTACACAAGCAGGGCTGCCCTTTGTCCGCAGCTTCGAAAACGTGTCCTCAATCATTTGGAAAAGAGCAGTCATATTCCTTGCCACTGTCACATCAATTACCGCTTTTTCCCACAGCACATCATGCGCTTTCTGAAATTGATAAGAAATGTCTCCGTTTGTCACATGAACGAGATAATAGCCTTTGTCTCCCGTCTCCTTCATATGGCGCGCTTGGGTGTTTCCCGGATAAATGACTGCCGGGTGCTCGGCAGAAAGAACCTGGCGTTTATGAATATGGCCAAGCGCCCAATAATCCATTCCGCTTTTCACGAGATCGTCATATGTAAACGGGCAATACGGATCGTGTCCTTCAGATCCTGATAGCGATCCATGGAGCATACCGATATGAAACGGCGCGTCAGTCGATCTTCGATAGCGGGCGGCTTGGTTTTCCGTCACGGCTCTGGCCTGATAGCTGAAACCGTAAATGCTTGCTATGCGCCTGCCTTCTTTATAAAACGATTTTTCTTCAGGAACAGAGGACGAAAAGATGTGGACATTCTCAGGCCATTCAATCGGCGTCCACTCCCCGCCTAGATGATCGTGGTTTCCAAAGATCACATACACTGAAATTCCGCTCTCTCTCAATCTTTCAAACTGTTTCTTCAAAAAGAGCTGCGCCTTTAAGCTTCGATTGGCTTCATCAAACAAATCCCCCGCCAGCAAGATGAAATCAACGTTTTCTCTCACTGCGGCGTCCATCATATGTCTCACGCTTGCAAACGTGCTTTCTTTAATCCGTGCAAAAATCGGTTCCGGCAGATGCGATATCCCGTAAAACGGGCTGTCAAGATGAAGATCTGCCGCATGAATAAAGGTTAGATCAGTCAACATTCTGCTCCTTTCCAGGATGAAGTACCCTTATTTTAGCACCGAATTCTTGCGAATGCACGTTCTGTCAATAAAGAAACAGCCTGAGAATCCTCAGGCTGTTTTTACTCAATTTTTCGCTAAACGAAGTGCTTGTTTGATCGCTTTAAACGCGCTTGAATTGCCGTAAATCAACACACCGCCCTTGTAAATTCTGGCGCCGATGACAGCCAGTAAGACAATGGTGAGCAGTGTAATTCCAATTCCGGCAGCAGCCTGCCAGAATGGAATATCCAGCATGCCGACACGCAAGAACATAATCATTGGTGTAAAAAACGGAATAAACGAGGTTACTGTAATAAATCCTGCATCAGGTGCATTCAAGCCGAACATCGCGATCATAAAACCGGCGACAACCAAAAGCGTCATTGGTGTGATCGTTTGCTGCACGTCCTCTATTCTGCTGACGACACTGCCGAGAAACGCGGCGAGTGTCGCGTATAAAAAGTAACCAAGCAAAAAGAAAATCACAGCATAGACGACAGTGGTTGCGGAAACATCGGTCAAATGAAGGAATCCGCCGACAGGTGAAGCTGTTCCGTTCATTTTGTTCAGCATCAGCGACAGAGCACCGGTCCCTATAATGACAGCAAGCTGCGTGATTCCGACAAGCCCGATGCCAAGCAGCTTTGCAAACATCTGCTGAATCGGCGGCATGCTCGAAATCAAGATTTCCATGACACGCGAAGATTTTTCGGTTGCGACCTCCATCGCAATCATGCTGGCATACATAACCACAGAGATATATATGACGAACAGCAGAATATAAACAAGCCCTACCGTCTGTCCAAGCTCTTCCTCAGACTTCGCCCCCTCTTTCAGCGTCTCCTGCCCGACAGTAACGGGCGCATAAAGGCTGCTGATCGTTTCCTGAGAAACCCCGAGCTCCGACGTTCCGACAGCCGTTTTGGTTTGTGTCAGCGCCTGCTGCAGCGTCTGGTATGTGCTATCATCAGAAATCGTTAATGCTTTATAAGTTCCTGAAATGGCCCCTTTTTCATCTCGTTTGATGATGAGCATGCCATCGAGCGCTTCATCTTTGACTTGCTTTGTGACTTCATCCTCCGACTGCTTCGACTGCCTCACATCAAGATCACCGTTTGTATCCACCGCTTTCAGCTGCTTTGAGAAAATCGGATATAATTCGTTGGTTTCATCAACAACGGCGATTTTTTCTTTCACATCATCACCTTGAAACGAAGAAATGATCGACTCCAGATTCGTTACAACTAATACAAGCAGTACCGTGATGACAGTCGAAATAATAAAGGATTTTGCCCTAAGCTTATTTTTGTATGTATGAGAAAGCATGATCCAAAATTTATTCATAGACGGCCCCCACCTTTTCTATAAAAATATCATGCAGTGACGGCTCTTCAAGCTCAAACTTTCTGATAAACCCTTTTCCTTGGAGCATGGCAAAGATCTCTTGAGAAATGTCTTCATTAGCAATCTGCAGCTTGACGCCGCCGGCCGTTTCCTTCCATTGGAGAATGCCTTCATGAGACTGCAAAAAACGCAGATCGCCATCGGCGTGAATGGTGACATTCTTTCTGCCGAAAGAACGCTTGATCTCCTTCAGCTTGCCTTGCACAACCGGTTTTCCTTTCTGCAGTATGCAAAGGTTCTCACATAGCTCCTCCACATGCTCCATCCGATGGCTGGAAAATAAAATAGAAACGCCGCTGTTTTTCAGTGAAATCACAGCCTCTTTTAACAGCTCAACATTGACAGGATCCAGGCCGCTGAATGGTTCATCAAGAATCAGCAGCTCCGGCTTATGCAAAACAGACGAAATGAATTGGATTTTCTGCTGATTCCCCTTCGAAAGCTCTTCTACCTTCTTATTCTCGTAATCTGTTATATTGAAGCGTTCAAGCCATGTGCCGAGCTCTTTTACAGCCTCCCGCTTCTCCATCCCTTTTAATCTGGCAAGATAGACGAGCTGATCCTTTACCTTCATTTTCGGATAAAGTCCCCGCTCTTCCGGCAAATAACCGATTTTGTTGCTGATATTGTAATTGACAGGACGGCCTTTCCAGCTGATTGAGCCCTCCGTAATGCTTAATAAACCAAGAATCATGCGAAACGTCGTCGTTTTTCCCGCTCCGTTTGCGCCTAAAAGACCGAACATTTGCTGTTCCGGAATGTCTAAGTCTAATCCGTCAACAGCTTTATAAGCTCCAAATGTCTTTGTTACGTGATCAATCTTAAGCACCGTATCTCCTCCTTCCCTGACCCATTATATACTAATATTGGATGAAACATAATAAAGGATTTTGATTTCCTTGTTAGAATATAATTGAAGAAGATTAATAAATCTTGGAAATGGAGGAGAAACCTGATGGCTGATTATTTCCTTACAGCTTTTGATCCTTCGGGGAAAACACTGGTAAACAAGCGATTTGAGGCGAAAAATGAAGAAGCGGCAAAAACGCATGGTGAAGCCCTATTAAAAGAAAAAGAGCTTCTCAGTCATACCCATCGTATGGTTGATGCAGCCGGAAAGCTGATTTTGTTTCATAGATGATCAGCTTTCCGCCTGACCTGTTACACTTGGAACTTCGGCTCCCGTTTTTCTAAAAAGGCACGGATTCCTTCTTGGTGATCCTTGGTCCTTCTCATTTTCTCTTGAGCGCTGCGCTCAAGAGAAAGCACCTTTTTTAGTTCTTCAAGCTGGAGGCTCTGAAAGATGGCTTTCGTTTCAATCATCGCCAAAAGAGGTGAGGCTAAAAGGGTTTCGATAAAGGGTCTTGCTCCTTCCGCCGGGCCTCCGGCAAATGTTCCGTCAAGGAGCCCCATATCGGCGGCTTCCGCGGCTGTACATTTTTTCCCGCTCCAAATCATTTTTTTCGCCTTCGCTTCCCCAATTCTTTTCATCAGCAAATAATGCCCTCCGCCGTCCGGAACAAGCCCAATGCCGATAAAATTCATTGCGAGAACGGCGTTTTTTTCCGCGAGCACAATGTCAGCGCAAAGCGCCAAACTCAGACCCAGTCCCGCAGCAGCGCCGTGAATAGCTGCAATTGTCACTTTCTTCATCTGATAGAACGTTAGAGTGACAGCCTCAATCGTATCCATCAGCTGCTTAAATTGATCAGGGTTATGCTCTGATGTCATCATCCGGATATCTCCGCCGGCCGAAAAACCTTTCCCGGTTCCTCTCAGAAGAACGATGAGCGCCTCGCTTGCAGCCGCCTTTTCAACCGCCTCCTTCAGTTCAGACAGCATCTGTTCATTCAGGGCGTGGTGGGCATCAGGGCGATTCAAGATAATCTCGGCAACGGATCCATTCACTTCATACTGAATAAACTCCATTGAAACACCTCCATGTATGCGCTAGCTTTTTTTCTTTCACACTATACATTCCCTGCCATTCTCAAATAAACCTTTTTATTTTTCAAGGTCAATAGATACTGAAAAATGCATATTGTTTGAGTGGAAACATAAAGTTTTATATAGTGAAAGAAGGGATATTAGGATGAGAAAGGAGGAAAGGAAGCATGGATAAATTGCTAATCAGTTTTCTGTTAAGTTTATTTATGGTGTACTTTCCCCCTTCGGATGTGGTTCTGCCTTCCCAGCTTGAAGCAAGCACTGACAGCTATGTGCCTATGTCCTCATATCCACAAGAAGCACAATCGGCCAAAATTCCGTCGCCGAGCAGCCTGTACTTGGCAGAGCTGAACAAAGAGTACAGTCCGCTGGCGCAGTCTGTCAGGCAGCTATCTGTCAAGCCTCTTGATGAACCGCTAATGAACAGGCTGGAAAAGGTGTGTGCCGTCCCTATCAAATACCAGTCTAATTACCTCCGAATATAAATGCCCAAGCTTTATTTGCAACTCGCCCCATTTCAACAACACTACATTCGGAGGGATTTTCATTGAATATTAAAGAAAACGATCTGCCGGGCATCGGCAAAAAATTCGAAATCGAAACGAGAAGCCATGAAAAAATGACGATTATCATTCATGATGACGGAAGAAGAGAGATATACCGGTTTAATGACCGGGACCCGGATGAGCTCCTTTCCAATATCTCATTGGATGATACTGAAGCAAGGCAAATTGCCGCTATTCTAGGCGGCATGGTCTATAAACCGCAAGCACTAGAGTCCATCGAAATGGCCTTCAGCGATCTCATTATTGAATGGTTTAAGGTCGAAAAAGGCGCCAAATCGATCGGGCGCACACTCGGGGAGCTTGATGTCCGCCAAAACTACGATGTCACTGTGATCGCCATCATCAAGCACAGCCAGGAGAAGCTTTTAAATCCCGGAGCCGATTCGGTTATTGAAGAAAATGACACACTTGTCCTCTCAGGTGAAAGAAAGCATCTGAAGAAACTGATTCACGATTTTCTTTCTGGAGAGGGCGTGTGAACGGCCGATGGATCATCTCGTATTTGAAGTCGGTACAGCGCTTGTGCTTGTCGCGATTGCCAGTGTAATCGCCAATAAAATTAAATTTTCGATTATTCCGTTTCTGATTGTGCTGGGCATGCTGGTTGGACCGCACGCACCGAAAGCGGGCATTATTGACCTAACATTTATAGAAAGCAGTGAAATCATCGAGTTTTTCGGGCGGATGGGCGTACTGTTTCTCCTCTTTTATCTCGGGCTCGAATTCTCCGTCGGAAAGCTGATCAAATCCGGAAAATCAATCGCGGTCGGCGGAACGATTTATATCTTGATTAATTTCAGTCTCGGGTTGCTTTACGGGTTTATGACCGGGTTTTCCTTTCTGGAAGTCCTCGTCCTCGCAGGGGTCATCACAATCTCGTCAAGTGCGATTGTCGCAAAAGTGCTCGTTGATTTAAAAAGAACCGCCAATCCGGAAACCGAGCTGATTCTCGGCATCATTATGTTTGAGGATATTTTCCTTGCCGTGTATTTGTCCGTAGTTTCCGGCCTTGTGTTAGGTGATGCGACATCAGTCGGAAGTGCACTCTTGTCCATTTTGATCGCCTTCAGTTATATGCTGCTGTTTTTTATCGCAGCTAGAAAGCTCCCGCCGCTGTTGAATAAACTGTTGGACATTCGCTCAAACGAAGTGTTTATTATCGTCATTTTTGCGTCGCTCTTTTTTATCGCCGGGTTTTCAGAGACGATCCATGTAGCGGAAGCGATCGGTGCGCTGCTGCTCGGGTTGGTTTTTTCTGAAACAGAGCATTCCGATAGGATTGAGCACCTTGTCGTTCCATTTCGCGACTTCTTCGGCGCGATGTTCTTTTTTAGTTTCGGCCTTAGCATCGATCCGTTTTCACTCGGCGAAGCGGTCTGGCTTGCGTTGGGAGCCGTGATTCTGACCATTCTTGGAAACTTTATTGCCGGAATGGCGGCAGGACGGCGCGCAGGGCTTTCTCATAAGGCCTCATCGAATATTGGACTGACGATCGTATCACGGGGTGAGTTTTCGATTATCGTTGCGAACCTCGGGATAGCCGGCGGCCTGTCAGCCACATTAAAGCCGTTTGCCGCATTATATGTCCTCATTCTGGCGATTTTGGGACCGCTTTTAACAAAGGAATCAAAACGAATTTACCGTTTACTGAACAAAGTATTTAAATGGAAGCCTGATGTTCATCCTGCAAGAAAACAGGGATAAAAAAAGCAGCACTGTGATCAGTGCTGCTTTGTCGTTTTCTCAAAAATCTGCTCTAAATATTTAATTTTTTCGTCCGTATAGTGCTCAAAGCGCTCATTGTACGATTTCGGATCTTTCGGATTGGCAAAGTGCGTGATTTTTCCTGTTTCCCGGTCAATAAACTTGCTTGCAGCGCCGCAGCCGATGCCGATAATCGTCTGCACCTCTTCCATAATCATGATGTTATAGATGCTTTCTTGTCCCGGCAAAGAGTATCCGACGTTTTCAAGGTTTCCAAGAATGTTTTTCTGGCGGTATAAATAATAAGGCGCGTACCCATGCTCTTTCGTCCAGGCTACCGCGTCATCCATCATTTGAGAAACCTCTTCCCTGCCGGCGACTTTGTACTTATGCTTGTTTCTCGTCATTTCTGACGCACGTTTAAAGGAAAGCGTATGAACTGTAAGAGATTCCGGCATCAGCTTTTCCGTTTCTGAAAGGCTGTGTCTGAATTCCTCCACGCCTTCCCCAGGCAAACCGATAATCAAGTCCATGTTGATATTATTCATGCCATGCCGGCGTGACAGATGATACTTCTCAATGGTCTCTTCAACCGTATGATGCCGCCCGATCGCCTTTAGCGTTTCGTTTTCATATGATTGTGGATTGATGCTGATTCGGTCAATGTCATATTTATTTAAAACGGCGAGTTTTTCTTCTGTAATCGTGTCAGGGCGTCCGGCTTCCACCGTTATCTCACGAATGTTTTTTACATCCGGGAAGGAGCGGACCATTTCCTCATACAGCAGATCCATTTCCTCCGCAGTAATGCTTGTCGGTGTCCCGCCTCCAAAGTAAATGGTTGTAACCTTAACATCATGCTCCTTCAGCCATTCGCCGATTTTCTGCATTTCGTAATGCAGCCCCCATAAGAATGAGCCAACTCTGCCCGCCTGCCCTTGAATGGCGTACGCAGGGAATGTGCAATATGCGCACTTTGTCGGACAGAACGGAATGCCGATATAAATGCTGACTTCATCCTTTACTTGATACAAATCCGGCACTGCCGCCAGCTGTCGGTCAACAATTTCCTGCATTAACTCGATTTTCTCATCATGAATTAAATAGTCTTTTTTCAATTCAGTGTGAGCTTGCGCCTTCGGCATTCCGCTTTGCAGCTTTTTATGAAGCAGCTTTGTGGGCCGGATGCCTGTCAGGATTCCCCACTTTTGCGTGATGCCCGTATATGCCTGAAGAAGATTGAGGTACACATAAGAAATCGTGTTTTTCACTTGCTTAAAGGCTTCTTTTTCATTCATGCCGAGAGAAAAAGATTTTGTATGCTGCTCCTTTATGACAGTTCCCTTCACTTCTCCCGTCACCGTCACCTGCTCATTTGTTTGTGAACATTCTAAAGAAATGGCAACATCTGCGGGCTCCTCTCCGCCGTACACAAGCTCGCACTCTTCATAAAACAAATTTGCAATATTTTGCAGAGGCCGATGCAGGCGGTCATCATGTATGCCTTCTATTTTAATTTGCAACTTCATCACCTAATTTATCAGATTCAAAACTTTCTTTAGTGTACAGAAATAAACCGTTAAAATCAATCCGGCAAAAAAGCCGCCGCACCCATCTGGGCGCGAGCGGCTTTTTTTACACACGTTTCATGTGGAACCTATCAAGAAATCCTTTTCGCTGCTGCATTCGAAAATATTCCTTCATCATATAGGCAACACCTTGCTCATCATTAGACCTTGTGACCCAATCTGCCTTTCTCTTGATCTCTGGAGCGGCGTTCCCCATCGCTACCCCAAGACCGGCAAGTTCAATCATCGGGAGGTCATCATACTGATGCCCAATGGCCACGACATCAGCCATAGTCAGACCCAGCTCTGAAGTGACGAGGGCCAGACCCGCTTCCTTGGAGACACCCTTCGGGACGATATTCAGCTTCTCATCGTTTACGCGAATAACATCAACCGCAGGGAAGGCCTTCGTTATCGTTTCTGTGATGTCATGCTGAATGTCGTGCTCCGTATACACTTCGATGACAGGTGCACTCACCGGCTCATCCATGAGAAGATCGCTTAATGATTCAACGAACTGGACTGGATAAAAGATCGGATCAGACGGATGAATGAGTGCTTTCCCCAATAAATTAGAATTCACTTTTTTCTTGTTTCCAATAGAATACTTCTCGTGAAGAAGCCGAATATTGCATTGATAACTCTCCAGCACTTGAACAATGTTAAAGGTGTGATCGTCAGAAATTCTTTTTTCAAAAAACGGGGCGTCTATTTTCTCAGCGATGTATGCCCCGCTGTGGGTGATTAGCTTGGCATCAAGCTTTAGTGATTTCGCTATTTTTTGTGCAGAACGAAAATGTCGATTGGTCACGAGAGTAACGTAAATTCCTTTTTTCTTAACGTATTCAATCGCATCCTTCGTTGCCTGATGAATCTTCCCGTTCGACCGTAGCAGCGCTCCATCTATATTTAAGGCAAGCAATTGTTTTGACACAGAGATGTCCCCCTCCTTGATGACTGTACTTGTGTATAGGATATGACCCTGTCTCTGTGTTTAGAACAACCTTTTCTGGTAAGCAAAAAAAGCCTGACTCAGCAGACTTTATGTATGGCATGATGAAAGGATACGATCGAAGCAGCCATTCTCCCTAATATCGTTATTTCGATTTACGAAAAATCATGTATTAGGAACCCCTTGTTTGACCGATGATGCGCTCCGAACACTTACTCTCTGTTGCTTATCCCCTCTATATAACGGCATGATATGCGACCGTATCCTATTGAAATCTCGTAAGTGTAGGCGCTTTCAATGCCATTATCTCAGTTTTTCTTGGTGATGACAAGGGTTTTTTTAACTAAAAAAAGTATCCAAATGATGTATACTAAGGTAGGATTTATTGTTAATTTTTGGAACTAACTGCTCGATAAAGAACATACATTCCCATATAATATATTTAATAACGAAAAAGCGGTGATCAGATGGCTGTTTTAAGTCCGAGCATGAAAATGAACACGTAAGAAGACTTGCGAGCGAAGGAAGCAGACCCCGCCTGCATGGGGAAAATCGATACCCGCTTTGAATTTGGACCCTTCCCCCGTTCTGCCGATCCTTGAGAAGCTGATGCAGGACGAGTCCTTGTATGTAAGGAAAAGCGTGGCCAATAACCTTAATGATATTTCAAAAACGCACCCTCATTTGCTGAGAAAAGCCGCAGGCCATTGGTATGGAACACACCCTGATACCGATTGGATCATCAAACACGCCTATCGAACCTTATTAAAAAAGGGTGATAAACAGGCCTTAGCACTTTTTGGATATGAAAATACTGATTCAATACAATTACATAATTTATCATGTCAATCCAGCCGTATAGCCATTGGCAAAAGCCTTGAATTTTCTTTCTCCATTCATTCAGTCATGGATCAAAAAGTAAGAATTGAGTACGCTATTGATTTTGTAAAAGCAAGGGGTCAGCGTCATCAAAAAGTGTTTAAAATTACAGAAACAAATATAAGAAAAAACGAAACGAAGTCGTACACAAAAATTCAATCCTTTAGGGATCTAACTACCAGAAAACATTACAAAGGAATTCATACATTATCAGTGATTATAAATGGAGAGGTAAAAGATTCATTCGATTTCCAAGTTACTGAATAAAAAAATCCCTTCTTTTTCAAGAAGGGATTTTGCTCATTAACCTTCGACACTGCCGTAAAGCTCTTCTAAAGGCTTCATAATGATTTTGTTCAATTCGCCGATCAGCATGCTCATGCGCTGCTCCGCTTCCATCAGCTGAGAAATTTTTTCGTGCTGCTGTACAAGCGCAACTGTTTTTTGAGCCTGAGTCACTTCTTCTTGTGTAATTTCTTCTCCTGCCATTTGTTTTTGCTGGAGTTTAAGCTGCACATCGCGGAAGTTTTCGAACATGCGCTTCGCTGATTCATCTGCGTTTACTTCATCATAAAGGTTTTTTAGACGGGTGAACTCTTCGCTCCCGCGTAATGCATTTTCCAGGTCATATGCTACATCATAAAAATTAACAGCCATTGTGAATAGCTCCTTTCATCATTGCCGTTTAGACATACCACTCCACTATAACAGACTATGGAGCTCCTTTCATTATTCAAGAACCATTTCTTCTTAAAAAAGGGTGACAAATAACGCTTGAACTGCACCTATGATTCCGCCGAGAAGGCCTCCCAAATAGGTAATCATTTTAAATTCTTTTTTCGAAATGGACAGCACCATTTCTTCAAGCCGCTGCACCGGGAACTGATCCACCTGCTCCTTGACGATTTCCTCAAGGCGCATCCGTTTTAAAACACTTTCAAGATTAGCCGAAACCCCTTTAAGCAATTTGTCTAACAGTGCCGGCAGCATTTGCTCGGTCAGCTCAGATTCATAGCGGACGGTAAGCGTGCCAATCGTATTGTTGAAAAATGGAGCAGTCGAAAATGTTTGCAGCACTCTTCGTTTCAGGCTGAAAATGAGCGCTTTTGCATTCCATTTTTCGTCTGCTTCATAAAACGTATACTCCCTCAGCTTGCCCCATTCGTTCTTCAAAAGATCAGAAAGCAGTTTATTGGTTTCCTCATTCCGCAAAAACTTCAGCAGCTCCGGCAGCACGCGGTCCGCTAGGCTTGAATTCCCCAGAAACATTTGTACCATGCTTCCAAGCATGCCGCGTTCTTTTAAAAAGCCATCAATCATATTGCCGAGACGGATTTTCCCTTCATCACTTTCAAAATAACTTGCACTGCGTGACAATATATATCCTGAAATCATCGGAATTTTTTCCTCAAGCTTTTCCTGCACTTCCATAGGAACGAGGTCTTTTAACGATTGGTGCTCGTATTGGCGGAAAAGCTCATTCAGCTTATCATCCGTCCAGCGGCTGATCCATGCGTCTGCCGCTTCATCAGGACGCTTCAACCCGGCTTTTTCAAGCGCTTCTTTCACTGTCATTTCAGAAAGTGACAGCTTTTGAATCAGCTGTTCCCCGACCTGAAGAGCCTGCGTTTTGGCTGCATCAGAAACAAGCCGCTTTTTAATGCCCTCAGGGGTTAAGAGATGATTGACTACCATCAGTCCCATTTGTTTTGCAAGTTCATCCCGTCGTCTCGGAATCAGCCCGGGGGTAAAAGGGACTCGTTTTCCAAACAAATAGTACGCCTTATAGGGTCTAAATAGCATTTGAATTGCTAAATGATTGGTCACCGCGCCAATAGCAGCGCCGATCACAATCATAAAAATAAAGGTTCCTGTAATACCCATTCCTATTCATCTTCCTCCATCTGTCATTCAGCTTTTTTCATATAGATGATGTACCTATTCGTATTATAGAGGCTCATGCAATCACTTAGCAAATCAGGAGACAAATTCCTGTTGTCAGAAAATCAGCTTGTTCTTTTGGAATAGGGCAAGGTGAAGAATCGTAATCTGTAAAGTAGAATACCGTCAGCTGCGTTCATCCTGAATGTATTTAGCGTAAAGCTGCCGACACCCGCCGGCAGCTTTTGAATAAAAGGGGGAGTCTCACCATGATAACACTCGGTTTTATGTCCTTATCCCGCCAGCATGAAGCAGACTATTCTGCAGAGTTGGCCAAGAGAGCACCCGAATTTGGCATACGCTTCATCCGGTTTACACCGTTTGATATTTCTCCTGACAACTTGCGCGTCAAAGCATCGGTTTATCATTCGGCCAGCAATACATGGAACGAAACTGAAATGGCGATTCCAGATTATATTTATGACCGCTGTTTTTACGGCAAGGATTCACAATCCCAAAAAGCTAAACCTATCGTAGAGTGGCTCAAAAAGTATCCAAGAACGGAATTTATCGGGCGCGGCCTTCCCGATAAGTGGACCATCCTTCATGATCTTCAGCAGCATGCTGTGATCAATCCTTATATTCCGGAAACGATAAAGGTAATTCGTTACGAACAAATTCACTCCTTCTTATCCAAAGAAAAAGCCTGCATCTTAAAACCGGCATTCGGCGCAGGAGGCAGAGGCGTGATTCTCTTGGAGCTGGGCAAGAAAAACATAACCGCTACGTATCACATTGGAAAAGATAAGCAGACAAAAACCTTTTCCAACCAGGCTTCTTTTAAAACATGGTGCAAAAAAGTGCTTCAGCATCAATATTTGCTTCAGCCTTATTTAGATATTCAAGATAAGGAACAATATCCATGTGATATCCGTCTGTTCATGGAAAAAAACGAAGCAGGTGAATGGAATACAGTCGGAAAGGCAGTGAGACGCGGATATAAACACGGTCTGCTGGCCAACTTGTCTGTCGGATCTGATGCGCTGACATTTGATTCTTGGTTTGAAGAGATACCGAAAAAACAGCAAGTAGTCTTACTCGATGACGTGTTCTCGATTACACAATCGGTTCCGTATTATCTTGACGAGCGCTACGGGCCGCTGTTTGAACTCGGGCTTGATATCTGCCTTGCGAAGGACGGAAGAATTTGGATTCTGGATATCAATTCCAAGCCGGGCAGAAAGTCAATCCTGCGTGTTTCTCCCGAACAAAAAGAAAACCTGTACACTTGTCCCCTTAAGCGCTGCCAATATCTGTTTTCTGAGCAAAGCCAGAAAGGAGTCCTTCCGCGTGAATCGTAAACAGTTTTTGATCGGCATAGACAAAAACAGTGAAAACACCCTGTTTCTGCCCTCTTCGCTGAAACGAGACGGACTTTTGCATGCCGCGTTCGGGACGAAGGTTGTCAGATGCCACGTTTCTTACAAACAGCATCTGGAACAAACCGTGCTTCTCTCTGAAAATCTATTTCATGAGCTTTTGCTTCCCCACCGAAGCAGGGCTGACATTTTGATTCATGATCATACGGTGCATATCGGGCCGTTAATCGGCATCTTTACGGCGGGGTTTTCCGTATCTCTTGAACGACCTTTTAAGGATCGTTCCCTCTTTTTTTCTAAGCTCGTCACGTTACACGAGCAAGCCGGAGGCTACTGCTACGTTTTTGGCGCGCACCAAATCAATTGGGAGGAAGGCACGATTGAGGGGCTCCTCTATAGAGAAAACGGTTGGGAGAAAAAAATCGTCCCGCTGCCGAACGTCGTTTATGACCGTTTGCCAAACCGAAAAATTGAAGATTCGCTTCTCTTGCAACATACAAAAAAGAGACTAATCGACGAATATCAAATCCCATGGTTTAATAAAACGTTTTTTAATAAATGGAGCGTTCATCAACTGCTCGAACAAGATCCGAGAACAGCCCCTTTTTTGCCGAAATCCGAGCTGACACCATCTGAGAAGCGGATTGATGAGCTCTGTGCCGCATATAAAAAAGTTTATATCAAACCGGCTAACGGAGCACTCGGCACCAGTATTTATCAGCTGACAAAAACAGACAACGGCCTGACGGTGAAACATACGAATGACGCCAAAACGTTTTCTTCAATCGATTATCCCGATGCCGCAGCATTCCTGGCAGCATTTCAAACACAGCACAATCCGTCTGACTTTCTCATTCAGCAAGGTGTCGATCTAATCGAATTCCAGGGCAAACCAGCGGATTTCCGTGTCCATACGAATAAAAACAGAAAAGGGAAATGGACGGTGACAGCAATAGCCGTCAAGATTTCCGGAGAAAATAGCATTACAACACATCTTTCTAATGGCGGAATCGTAAAAACACTTGCAGAAGTATACGCTGACCCCGCTGAAAGAATTGAGGTCATAAAAAAGCTTTCTGCTGCGGCACTGACCGCTAGTCATGTGCTTCATGATCATATCGAGGGGTTTATCGGTGAGATCGGCTTCGATTTTGGCATTGATCAGAACGGCAAGGTATGGATGTTTGAAGCAAATTCACGTCCGGGCCGCAGTATCTTTTCTCATCCGAATTTGCATCATGTTGATTCTCTGACAAAACGAAGAAGCTTTGAATACGCGTCATATCTATCCGAGAAGGCGATCACCTCCCATGATGCGCTGTGGCCTTCGTAACCTGCCCCGCTTCTTTTGATAAAGCGGGCTTTTTTTGTCAAAAGCTAGGACAAACTGCAACACAAAGTCAATAATGTTTTGAAACAGTGGTACAATGAACATAATTCGTTCGTATTCAGGTTAATTGATACCAATTTTAAGGAGCGTGGCCGTCATGATTTCTCATTTCAGCTGGAAACCTTTGTTCCAAAAAGAAAAGCTGCCCGGATGGAGAATTTCGTTTTATTATAAAGGAACCCATTATGAAGGCATCTATCATAAAAGCGGTGAGATTGAATGGGGAGATTTGTTTCCCGCCCGCGCTGACGAACCTGCTCTGACAAACGAGATACATGAACTGATGCTTTTTCATATTTATGACTAGCTTAGCCTGAACGGTTAAGCTTTTTTTATGCCTTCTCAAGATTTACCACTCAATTCTCCGCATGAGTTTCCGGCCATTTTAACATAATACTAGTAACAAGCCGGCAAGCATTGGGTTACGCCGAGCGGCAGTGACACCCGAGACGGGTCCACAGACTGGTGCAACTCCAGTTAACCCAACCATACTAAACAAAAAGGAGCTTTTACACATGGCTAACCAAAACTCTTCAAACCAATTAGTAGTTCCTGGCGCAGCTCAGGCTATCGATCAAATGAAACTTGAGATCGCTTCTGAATTCGGCGTTAACCTTGGAGCGGATACTACTTCCCGCGCTAACGGTTCTGTCGGAGGAGAAATCACAAAACGTTTAGTATCTTTTGCTCAGCAGCAAATGGGCGGCAGAGTTCAATAACAATTCAATATATGGCTTTTGAGGGCGCGGTTTCCCGCGCTCTCTTTCTATTTGTCACCCTTTTTTCCTGATCCACATATCCTAGAAAAAAAGGGAGGGAATAAGGTTGGCATTCATCGCCTATGTGAATTGGGAGCTGGTTCAGTTCGTAAGTATATCCATGATTCATGAATATGTTTCCCATCGTTCTGTCTATTTTTCCAGGTATTCTTTCCCGCGCTGTTCAAACTGAGAACATCCATTTATAATGAGGGGCGAGGAGGTTATTTGATGAAAATCGCTTTATTTGGTGCCAGCGGCCGCGTCGGACAAGCCTTTTTAACTCAAGCTTCCACAGATGAACAGTTTGACATTCACGCTCTGGTCAGATCTCATCATGCTGAAGTTCCCCTTCCAAAAGACAGAATCATCATAGGGAACGCGCGCCGCCGGGAAGATGTAAAAAAAGTTGTGAAGGATGCTGAAATCGTGATCAGCTGTCTCGGGACAGATGGTGATGATACCCTATCCGAAGCTATGGCAAATATACTCGCCATTATGAGAGAACAGCATATCAAACGGCTGATCACGATTGGTACCGCAGGCATTCTTGATTCCCGATATGAACCGGGAAAATACCGGTTTGAAACAAATGAATCGAAACGAAAGCTAACTCACGCAGCCAAGGAGCATGCAAAAGTATACGAAATGCTAAAAGATTCTTCGTTAGACTGGACAATGATCTGTCCCACTTACCTCCCGGACGGAACAGCAACTGGCGTCTATCGTACAGAGCGTGACGTTTTGCCGGAGGGCGGCACAAGTATTACGGTCGGCGATACTGCTGATTTTCTACATCGTGAGCTTGTTACAGGAGAGTATATCGGATACCGTGCCGGACTGGCTTATTAACTACATAAAAAACCCAAAACACGATTGTTTTGGGTTTTTGAGTGTTATGCAATGGTATGTTTCTGGCCCTTTTGCAGCTTATACATTTGATAATATTGCCCTTTGACTGCCATCAATTCCTCATGGTTTCCTCTCTCAACTATTTCTCCTTTATCGAGGACCAAAATCTGATCCGCGTTTCTGATTGTTGAAAGCCGGTGAGCGATGACGAAGGTGGTGCGGCCTTGTTTAACGACGTCGAGCGCCTTCTGAATGACGGCTTCTGTCTCTGTATCAATGTGCGCCGTTGCTTCATCTAAAATCAAAATGGCAGGATCAAACGCCAAAGCTCTTGCGAAAGAAATTAACTGCCGCTCTCCAGAAGATAGTGTGCTCCCTTTTTCAATCACGGGTTCATTAATGCCTTTTGAAAGCTTTTTCAGAAGCGGCTCGGCACCAACTTGCCGCAGTGCTTTCTTGATATCTTCTTCGGTCATTCTTTCGTCATCCAGACTTACGTTAGATCCGATCGTGCCTGAGAATAAGTACGGGTCCTGAAGCACAATGCCCATATGGGATCTGAGTTCCTGTCTTGACATGTTGTAAATGCTTTTCCCATCAATCAGTACATCCCCTTTTTGCGCATCATAAAAACGAAACAGGAGATTTAAAATCGAGCTTTTGCCTGATCCGGTATGGCCGACGAGCGCTATAGTTTCGCCTTTTTGCGCGGTAAAGGAAATATGTTTTAATACCTCTTCACCATCTTGATAAGCAAATGACACATCACGAAATTCAACACGCCCCAACGCGCGCTCCTTCGCCGGATCACCCGCTTCTTCCGTATTCTTCTCTTCAAGAAGTTCGAAAACACGCGCGGCAGAAACCCGTGCAAGCTCCAGTTTTGAAAACTGATTGACAATGCCTGTGATCGGTTGGAATAACCGGTTCAAATAATCGACAAACGCATACAGCACACCGACAGAAACAACCCCGGCCGCATTCAGGCTTGCACCGCCAAAATGCCAAATCAAACTAACAAACGCCAGGTTCCGGATCACATTGACAAGATTATGGGACATTAAGGAGTTTAGATTCAGCATCCTGTTTTGAAAATAAAAATGAGATTCATTTAATTCCTCAAATTCTCTCATTGTTTCCTTTTGATGACGGAAAGCCTGAATAATTGTCATGCCTTGAATGGACTCATTCATTTTTGCGTTAATGTCACTGTTGATCGACCGGATTTTTTGATTGTAATAAGACGCGTATTTCCGGTATATGACCGACCACAGCCAGATAATCGGCACAATTGCCAGGCACACAAACGCGAGCTTAACATCCAGCAAAAACAAAGCCGTGAATATGCCGAACATATAGATTCCGCTTGTCACAAATGTAGACAGCACTGTGACATATAAATCCCTGATGGCCTCCGTATCATTGGTAATCCGCGCAACCACTTTGCCAGCCGGAAGGTTGTCAAAATAGCGAATCGGCATTTTCTGTATATGTGAAAACACGTCCTGCCTCATCTTTTGAATAATCCGATTGGCGCTCATCTGCAGCAAATAATGCTGTCCATATTGAAAGAAAACCGAAAACACAAGCAAGCCCCCATACAGGCAGATTAAAAACACCATTCCCTTTATTTCGGGCTGATAGAACCGGAAAAGATCCTCTTTTGTCAGCTTTTCGGCCGCATATATCCGGCTCTTGTCTCCATTTGTGATTGTCAGCTTCCCGTCAGAAACCGTTCTGTTCCCGTCAAAGCTGACAGCCTGATCAACAAAATAGAACGCCATTCCTACTTGATAAATATGCGCTTCTTTGTCTTGGGAAACAGGTCCCTGGATACGGTCTTCTCTGACATAAGAAGTGCCATGGAACCGAACGGCATTTTTATCTTTTTCCGAGGCTTCATACCATGTTTTTTCAATACCGAGGATATGGTCATCAATCATTTTTTTGCCGATAAACGGCCCAGTCAATTCTGCCCCGACGGCGACCGCAAGCAATAGGACGGCAGTGATCAGCAATTTTCGATAGAGGAGTGCGTATCTCCATAACGTTTTTCCTGTTTTCATGCCCCTGCTCCTCCTTCTTCCGCAGTGAACAGCTGCTGTCTTTCATATTGTTCCCGGTACCACC
Source organism: Bacillus sp. C28GYM-DRY-1 (assembly GCF_030519405.1). Classification (NCBI taxonomy): domain Bacteria; kingdom Bacillati; phylum Bacillota; class Bacilli; order Caryophanales; family Bacillaceae; genus Bacillus; species Bacillus sp. C28GYM-DRY-1. Next base: position 61,245 of record NZ_JAUMKF010000014.1, on the reverse strand, counting down.
CATTATTGGCCATTAGTTCTTGATGCGTGCCTCTCTCAGAAATCACGCCGCCGTCCATCACGAGGATCAGGTCAGCATGCTCTACCGCAGATAAACGGTGTGTCAAAATAAATGTCGTTTTTCCTTTGCGGTTTTCTCTGATATTCCTGATAATCGCAGCCTCTGTTTTGGCATCTACGGCAGAAAGCGAATCATCCAGGATCAAAATCTCCGGATTCGCCATAAGTGCTCTCGCAATCGAAATTCTTTGCTTTTGCCCGCCGGACAGCGCTACCCCTTTTTCACCAACCATCGTCTCCAAACCGGATGGAAGCATGTGTAGATCTTTTTCAAAATGTGCTTCGGCAATGGCTTGGTTAACCTCTTCATCACTTGCATCTTGTTTTCCATATAAAATATTTTCTTTTACTGTCCGTGAAAACAGCAAATGATCCTGAGGCACATATCCGATCCACCCGCGGAGCCGGTCAAGAGGGATCTGCTGAATCGGCACACCAGAGAATGTAATGCTCCCTTCACCGGCAGGGTACTGGCGCAAAAGCTGCTTAATAACCGTCGTTTTTCCGCTCCCGGTTTTACCGGCAATTCCGACAGTCTGCCCTTTTCGTACCGTAAACGAAATATCTTGAATATTGCCGCTTGTTGAGCTTGGATATGTAAAGCTGACATGGCTGAAAACAATATCTCCAGGCTCTTTCAGTTCAACAGGCTGCTTCGGGTCCATCACGTCCGGTTGATAAGAAAGAGTATCATTTACCCGGTCTAATGACGCATTGCCACGCTGCATCACATTAATGAGTTCACCGATTGCAAACATCGGCCAAATCATCATGCCGAGATAAACATTAAAGGAAACAAGCTCGCCAAGCGTCAGCTCGTTCCGGAACACAAGAAACGCTCCGTAGCTGAGCCCAATCAGATAGCTGGCACCGACAAGCAGCTTAACCGTCGGCTCAAACAGTGAATCAATAAAAGCCACTTTCATATTTTTCTGATAAACATCTGCGGTCATTTCTGTAAAATGGCGGACATCATTTCTTTCCTGTACATACGCGCGAATCACCCGCACGCCCGAAACGGATTCAAGCACCCTGTCATTTAGCGCCCCAAACGCATTCTGGGCCTCCGTAAACCTTTCATGGATTTTGCTTCCGTATAGACTGATTGCAATCGCCATAATAGGAAGCGGGATAATGGCGGCCAAGGTCAGCTTCCAGCTGATCAGAAATCCCATCGTCAAAAAGATCGTCACCATGAACATCGTAGAATCGACTAATGTCAAGATGCCAAACCCCGTCGTTAAACTGACCGCCTGAAGATCATTCGTCCCCCGTGCCATCAAATCGCCTGTCCGGTTTTTTTCATAAAAAGGCGGCGACATGGACAGAAGATGCCCCATTAGCTTCGTACGGAGAATTTTCTCCATCACATTCGCTCCGCCGAACAGCTGGTACATCCAAAAATAAGACATGATATAGACGACCGCCGACAGCACAAAAAAGATACCGATATAAAACAGCAGCCCCTCCGCAGTAAATGCCCCTGATTTCATATCATCTATGGCGTTCCCCAAGAGCTTAGGCGGAAACATTTCAATGACATTGACTCCCAATAAAAGCACAATTGCAATTGTATAGCGCAGCCAGTACGCTTTAAAAAACCAGCCTAGCTTTTTCAATACTGAAAACATCAATCACCATCTCCTTTATCTCATCAGCCGCCTTCTATTTTTTCCTTGCTTCTTTTTTCGTTTAATTTGACATGAGCCGCACTCGCCTCTGTATTTGCCTTCACATCCCATACACCTGTCTTTCCTTCGATTTTGTATATAAAAAAGGCATGAAGCGTCAGCTCCATGCCTTTTTCACCAATATCATATGCACAGCGCTCTTCAGCGCGCAGCTAGACTTAAAAATACCGTTCAATCATACAGAACATAGGGTTTGCCGCGCCAATATGAAACTGTCTTGTATACACGCAAATCCCTTGGCATAGCAAACCCTCCTTCCATTCTGATTTCATCTTTTTTTCATCATATAAACAAAACCTTTTTTTGTCAATCGTTACTTGAATAGGAAAAGATTAATTGTACCCGAATCGGGTATTTGTATTGTAAGACGTTTTTGAAAGGGTGAGAATGATGTTTCATGCTGGACGTATCATCGTTGCGTTTGACGGAAGTGAAAATAGTAAGAAAGCGCTGCAGACAGCCATCGATCTTGCTAAAACTGTAAATGCTGCCATTACCGTCGCCCATTCACATGATATGAAAGACAATCAGACCATCATCGACCCGCCAAAGCCCGCAGCAGGGGCAAGCTACATTGGCGGAGGCATGACAAGTGTTCCTGATCCGCTAATATCAGATGTTGCACCACCTGAGCCAATGATCTATGAAGACCGTACGGAGGAAGTCATCGCCGAAGCCAGAATGATGCTGAATGACCAGCAGACAGATGGACATATTGATATATTAGAAGGCGATACGGCTGAATCAATTATCGAGTATGCAAACCGCATTTCTGCCGATATGATCGTAACCGGAAGCAGAGAACAAAACAGGCTGAAAAAGCTCATATTCGGAAGTGTAAGTGAAAAGCTATCAGCGAAATCGGATATACCCGTCCTGATTGTAAAGTGAGCATGCCCTGTGCTCACTTTTTTTAAATTCATAATTGTTAAAAAACATAGATTTTCGTTTTTTTTCTGTTATAATGCTTTCGTGCCCAAAAGCACAAAAGCATTAAAGATAAATATGGGGTGTTATTTTGGATTCTCAAAAAAAGCTGACGTTTCCGTTAGCCGTCAGTTTATTTATATTTATGTTAGGAATCATTATTTCTTGCTTATTCTTGCTTCATACAGAACCGCATATCCCGCTGTTTCTATGTGTTATCATGCTTTCAGCTGCCGGTTTATGGGCCGGTTTTTCCTGGAATTCATTGGAAAAAGGGATTACAGATGGGATCAAGAATGGTATACAGCCAATTATCGTTTTGGCGCTGATCGGCATCTTAATCGGCGCTTGGATGTACAGTGGCGCAATACCGTCCGTGACGGTTTATGTCCTGTCCTTTATTGAACCCAGCCATCTTCTTTTGACTGCTTTGTTTTCCTGCATGATCATCAGCACGCTTGTCGGCTCAAGCCTGACAACTGTGAGCACGATTGGGGTCGCGCTGATCGGCGTGGCGAGCGCGGCCGGCGTTCCGCTTGAATGGACGGCAGGCGCGGTCATTTGCGGCGCATGCTTTGGTGATAAAATGTCACCCATGTCGGACACCACCAATTTTGCCGCAGGCATAGGCGAAATACCAATCTTTGAACACATTCGCCATATGATGGGCACTACTATCCCGGCTTTGCTCATCACCGTCGTGCTGTTTTACTTTCTCGGATTATCTGTGTCAGCGGACAGTGCTTCAACCGATGATATTCAACATGTCATAACCGGAATCAAGGATGCCGCAAACGTAACGCCGTGGGCGCTTCTTTCACCGGTCTTAGTCGTTTTGCTGGCGGTTAAGCGTGTGCCCGTGATTCCCGTGCTGACTGCCGGAATTATTTCCTCGGGAATTTTGACTGCTATTTTTGTCTCTGACAGCAGCCTGCAGGGGTTTATGACAGCTTTGCAAAATGGCACGACGTTCGAAACTGACAATGAGGCCGCCGCTCAAATTATCAACAGAGGCGGACTTCAATCCATGATGGGCTCAGTCTCGCTCATTATGATTGCTTTTGCACTCGGCGGGCTGATGGAGAAAATCGGATTGATTTCCGCGCTATTGGAGGGTGTCATGAAAGGCATCCGCTCAAAAGGACAGCTGATTGCGGCAACTGTCTGCTCAAGCATCGGCATCAATTTGGCAACCGGCGAACAGTATCTCTCAATATTAATACCGGGACAATCATTTAAAGCCTTATACGACAAACAAAACATCGAGCGAAAATTTCTTTCCAGATCCTTAGAGGACGGCGGGACATTAATGAATCCGTTGATCCCTTGGGGAGTATGCGGTGCTTTTATGGCGAGCGCACTTGGTGTTCCCGTCATCGACTATATCCCGTTTACGTTCTTCCTCTATATATCGCCGATGATCTCAATTTTGGTTGGATTTATTAAAAAATAAAAGAGCTCCGCTTGCAAAGCCGGCTCTTTCTTATGTTTCATTATGAAATGCTTGCTGCCTGGTGAATGCTTTCTTGAAAAGCAGCCTGAAGCTGTTTTGTCACCGGTCCGGGCTCACCGCTTCCGACCGTTTCTCCATCTAGCGTCACGACTGGAATAATCTCTGCTGTCGTTGACGAAATAAAGATTTCTTCCGCCTGTCTCAGTTCTTCCTCACTGACAGGCTTCTCTTCAAGCTCGATCCCGTTCTTTTTCATAAGCCCTAAAATAGTCATCCGCGTAATTCCGTTGAGAATGAGCCGATTAGCCGGATGCGTTCGCACCTTCCCATTGATAACAGCATAAACGTTAGAGGATGTACCTTCCGTAACAGTGCCGTCTCTTAGTAAAATAGTTTCAAATGCTCCTGCTTCATAGGCTTTTTGCTTGGTCATAACATTATACAGTAAATTCAGACTTTTGATGTCACATCTCAGCCAGCGAAGATCCTCATCTGTAATGGCTGCCACTCCGTATGCCTGCTCTTGCTCCGGTTTTTTCACATGAAATGTGTAAGCAGTCGTCTGCGGCTTAAGTCCAGTTTCATACTGGTGTTTTCGCGGCGCCACACCTCTTGTTGTCTGAATGTATACCGCTCCCTCACTGACCGCATTCTCCTGTACAAGCTTTTGCAGGTCCCACTCTAAATCTTCTATACTGAACGGCAGTGAGATTCCAATTTCAGCCGCGCTTCTGAAAAAACGCTCTGCATGCTCGCGCAAGCCGAACAATACCCCTTTGTACACTCTGATAACCTCATAGATACCGTCACCAAACTGATAACCGCGATCTTCCAAATCAACCGAAGCTTCGCTGCGTTCGATCAGCTGGCCGTTGACTAAAACCTTCATAATAGCCCTCCCTTTCGAGATTTCCCTCATGGTTTCTCTTGCTGTCATTGTCACTTATTCTATCATATTGGACTAGCTGAAAAACAGAAAGATCCAAGAGATCTATAGCGGGAAGGAGTTTATTTTTTCCTTAAAATCTGACATTTCGACACACTTTCTATGTTCTTTCCAGTTTTATTCCTGTATACTTGACTGGTGATACATAGGTTGTAAACATATGGCATCTTCATAGCTGCCTGCTGTACAGCGGTATGTAGAGATTTTATGCCAATGGAGAGATTGTTATGCGACAAACAAGAGGAGATGCTTCTCCTTCTGCAGTTTCGCTTGCTTTTAAATTTGCAAGTTTAGCAGTTTTATGTGTGCTGCTTTTGCTTATGGTGATTCTAGGGTATTCCAACAGCTCATCGAAAGCAAAGGAAGTCACTGTTACCACAAACGGCCAGCTTCGCAATGAAAAGGAAAGCCTGAAACTGAAAAACGACTCCCCCGATCTGCTGATCAAACATCTGCAGACAAAACAGAACATGGGAGATAAGACGGTTTACTTAACCTTCGATGATGGCCCGTCAGCCTATACAAACCGATTGCTCGACGTACTAAAGCACGCTGATGTAAAAGCGACATTTTTTATGCTGTCACCGCGGATGAACGAATTCAAACAAGCGGTGAAAAGGGCACAAAAGGAAGGCCATACACTCGGTTTACACGGCGTCACCCATAATAACAAATTGTTCTATCAAACACCGACATCTCCGTTAAAAGAAATGCAGGAGGCGCGTGATACGCTGCAAGACATTACAGGATATAAAACCGATCTTGTCAGAACGCCATACGGGAGCAAGCCGTCACTGACAGCCTCACAAATCCGCAATCTTGAGAAAGAAGGTTTTGTGTACTGGGATTGGACAATTGACAGCATGGACTGGAAATACCGGAATTCAACATATGTGGCGGCGGTGTTACAGCAGCTTGAGAATATGGAACACAGCCATTCAAGCAGGCCGTATGTCATTCTCATGCATGATCTTCCCGCTACCGTAAACGCGCTCCCGGCATTAATCAATAAACTAAAAGAAAAAGGCTATTCCTTCGGAGTGTTAGAGGACACCATGGTTCCTGTTCATGAATAAAAAAGTGAGGCGCACGCATATGGGCGGCCTCATTTTTTTATGCCCAAACTTCGGGCAAACTTTCCAATTTTTTGATGGATGACCATGTCAAACAAGCTGTCGCAAGACGTTGGCTCGAGGTTAATGATGACTTTCTTCATGCCGGGAATCCGGCTTGCGTCCTCAGGCACAAATCTTGCCGGCGCAACTTCGAGAGACGTGCCGATAACCAATAAAAGATCTGCTTGATCCAGCTTTTCATAAAGGGTGTCAAAGTGCAAGACGGCATCGCCAAAGAGAACCACATCGGTTTTTAATACTGTTTTGCAACTGTCACCATCTTGTCCGGGCGCCGTGCACTCCGGCACCTCCCGCTCCAGCAAATGTGGTAGCTCATATCGGGCGCCGCATGCCGGGCAAGCTGCTGTCTGGATAGAGCCATGCAGTTCGTACACATGTCTGCTTCCGGCTTTTTTATGAAGACCGTCAATGTTTTGCGTAAAGATATCGACCTGCTTTCCTTGCTTCTCCAGCTCAGCTAAAAGCAAGTGCCCTTCATTCGGTTCAAAGCTGCCGCTCATTTTCATCTGGAACAATCTTTTGAATTTAGGCCAAAATAGACGCGGATGGCTTAAAAAGTAGTCAAGGCTCATCGCTTCCATTCTTGAGGCATCCTCTGTCCAAATGCCCCCGGCTGAACGAAAGTCGGGAATCCCTGATTCTGTGCTTATCCCCGCCCCGGTCAGCACGACAATTCGCTGCGATTCATTTAGAATATTTTTGAATGCTTCCAACTCAACACCGCCTTTTTTCTCTTATTTTACCACGAAAAAGACTCCGCCTCTGTCAGACGAAGTCCTTCCCCTTTTAAGCCCGTTCCTTTTCCTCCTTATTCAGATTGACTTGGAACGGATTGTTTTGGTGCTTTTGCTTTACATAAACCATTTGGCCGGGGTATGCAAACTCAACACCTTCTGCGGCGAGAATTTCAATAATTTTATAGTTGATATCCTCTCTAACATCAAGGTTTTCAGCCCAAACCGTTGTTTTTGTATAGAAGTTGAAAAATAGATTGTAGTAGCTATCGGCAAACGTATCAAAGTTGACCATGATCGTTTCATTATCAACGCCCTCATGTTCCAAGAGCATGGTTCTGAGAGAACGAATAGAGCGTTCAAGGTTTTTAATCGGCGTTGCGTAGGACACATGGATGGAAAACGTGATCTGGCGTTTGGTCATTCTCGTCCAGTTCGTGATCGCTTCCATCGCCAGCGTAGAGTTCGGCACCGTTACAAGCGCTCCCTGTGCTGTTCTGAATCTCGTGCTCCTGAAGGTAATATCTTCTACTGATCCGGTTACTGTCGACGTCTCCACCCAGTCACCGATCGTGAACGGCTTTTCAGTGATAATGATGATTCCGCCAAAGAAATTGCTGATGGTATCCTTCGCTGCTAGAGCAAAAGCCAATCCGCCAAGCCCAAGGCCCGCCACAAACCCATTGACGTCATAATTGAATTCCTGTGCGATCACGCTCACACTGAGCGCTATAATGACAAAACGGAGCAGCTTAGACAAAAACGGCGCCAGAATATCATCCATATCCAGCTCGAAGCGCTGATTCACTTTATGAAAAATAAAAGATGATGTAGCGGTCAAATTACAAAGCCCCCAGCACAACAGCGCCACAATCAGCGAGCGGTATATTTTGCTGATCAGCGGCATCTGTACATCTAAAAACGGTGAATAACGGATCGCTAAAAACAGCCCTAAGGCAACAAAAAACCATCTGGCAGGCTTATCGAATGCCACAACCACCTGTTTAAAAACTTCGGTTTTCGGTTTGTTTGTCATATTAAAAAGCAAATTAAAGAAATATCTTGTAAACAGTTTTCTCAGTATAAGAAACACCAGCAAAATCGCCAAGCTGATGCCGATTTGTATGATTTTATCAAGCGTGACATATTGCTGCAGATAATCTGGCATGACAGTCTCTCCTTCTATTTAAATCAAATGTTTATTATACTAAAAGATTCGTAAAAATGCGCTTCTAAATGTCTTTTTCCAGCACAAAACCCCGGCGGAGCGCCGGGGTCAATTCTCAATTCAGCTATCAGCCAGATTCAATAGGGACAGTCACTTACTTTTTTTCGTTTGTGTCTGATCAAGGAGAGTTGCTTTTTGCATTTCAGCATCCGTTTCGGCTTTAATTCTTTCCTCCACTCTGATTCTCCCTTTTCCCATGATCTCGCCTCCTTTTTTGCTATTATAAAGTAACAGAATGTTTTTTGAACATGTCGAAAGGCCTAATTTCCTGGCGAAATATGTTCTGATACGCTGAATGTCTTTTTAGTTATACGCAGTCCTCAGCCCGTACCATTCCGATATGACAGAAAAAATTCACCAGTTTGTATCGCCGCGCATATATGGATTTGATACAATAACAGAAATGCCCATACGAGGAGCTGACTTAGCTTGTACACCATTGCCCATCGCGGAGCATCAGGTTACGCTCCGGAAAATACATTTGCCGCATTTGACCTTGCGGCGGAAATGAATGCAGATATGATCGAACTGGATGTCCAGCTTACAAAAGACAGGCAGATTGTTGTAATACACGATGACAGGGTTGACCGAACAACAAACGGCTCGGGTTTTGTTAAGGATTTTACATTGGAGGAATTGCAGAAGCTCGATGCAGGAAGCTGGTACGGCCCCGCTTTTCAAGGAGAGCGTATTCCAACCTTGGAAGCGGTGCTCAAGCGCTATCATAAAAGAATCGGTCTTTTAATTGAATTAAAAGGCCATCCATCTCAAGTCGGTATTGAAGAAGAAGCGGGACAGCTGTTAGGGAAATTTTCTTTTTCTATTAATAATATTGTCCAATCCTTTCGATTCCGCTCCGTCCAGAGGTTCCGCGAGCTTTATCCATCGATTCCGACAGCAGTCATTACAAGGCCCAATTTTGGCATGCTGTCTAGAAATCAGCTGAAGGCCTGCCAATCTATCGCAAACTATGTCAATATCAAATACACACGACTCAACCGGCTGATGATCGCTTCCGCGCATAAAAACGGCTTAAAAGTATTTGCATGGACTGTCAAGAATCAAAGGACAGCAGCAAAATTACAAGCCATGGGCGTGGACGGCATCGTAACAGACTACCCGGATTTCATCATAAAGGATGGAAAACATGAAAATATATAGCGCAGTTTTTATCGGAGGCGCGCTTGGCGCCTGCCTCCGATACGAATTAAGTATGTGGATACACACCGATCAATTCCCGGCAGCAACCTGGCTGGAAAACGCGGCAGGCAGCCTTTTATTAGGCATTCTGACCGGCTTTTTTATGACCAGGGCAGAACGGCCTTTGCTGTCGGCTTTTTTAGGAACCGGCTTTTGCGGAGGCTTTACGACAATGTCTACGTTTTCTAAAGAAACGGTGATGCTATTGCAAGCACAATCCTCACTGGCTGTTTTGTATATGGCAGTTTCACTGATATCGGGAATCGTTCTTGCGCTGATTGGCGTTCTGGCGGGACGGCGCATAGCAGGCATTCAGTTAAGAAAGGGGCTGCAGGAAAGATGACACTAGCTGGTATCTTCATAGCCGGCGGTCTTGGCGCGATGCTGCGCTTCTGGGTCGGCAATGTCATAACATCCAAAGCCAAAGGTCTCAGCCTTCCCATCAGCATAATAACAATCAATATTCTCGGAGCTCTCGGGCTTGGACTATTGACTGGGCACCATATTACAAATGCATCTGCCTCCCTCATCATCGGCACGGGTTTTTTTGGCGCCTTTACGACTTTTTCCACTTTCAGTGTTGAAAGTGTTCAGCTCCTGCTGTCCAAACGCGTAATGGAAAGCATGTTGTACATCGCCCTGACGCTTTGCGGGTCGCTTTTGGCATTTTGGTGCGGCTGGACAATTACAACGTAAAAAAACCTTGAGCTTATTTCTCGCTCAAGGTTGCACTGTTCATCATCACAGGCTCGGGCATTGGCAGCGTGTGGTGCGCTGTCATCCCGGTTGTGTTGCCAACTTCTTCTTTTATATCGATTTGTTTGATTAATCGGCCGTCCATCTTCAGTACCTTTATCGTATATGAACCGATACGGATGGACTCACCAGCCTCAATATCGATATTTTCTTTTAGTATCAGTCCGCCAATCGTATCGACGTCCTCTTCAATAGACGCGCCAAGAAGGCTGTTCACCTGATCGATCCGAACCTTTCCATCCATCACATAATGGCGGTCGCCAAGCTTTTGGATCAGCGGCTGTTCATCTTCGTCAAATTCATCTCTGATCTCGCCGACAATTTCCTCAAGAATATCCTCTGTCGTCACAAGTCCCGAGGTTCCTCCGTATTCATCAGACAATATGGCCATATGAATACGTTCACGCTGCATTTTAATCAGCAAGTCATGAACCGGGATGGTTTCAATCACTTCGATTACGGGCCGTACATACGGATGGATCGTCATCTTCATTCGTTCCTCTTCTGTCATAAACAGCAAATCGGAAAACAAATGCTTCGTATTAACCAAACCGATGACACTGTCTTTGTCCCCGTCTGTGACAGGCCAGCGCGTGTATTTTTCCTTCAGCATGACTTCAAGCATCTCGGCCATTGTCATCTCTGTTGACACAGCGGCCATTTCCTTCCGCGGTATCATAATTTCTCTGGCGATCCGATTATCAAATTCGAAAATTTTATTCACATATTTATATTCAGACGGATTAATCTCTCCGTTTTTTAAACTCTCAGATAATAGCATTCTGAGTTCTTCCTCAGAATGGGACCCGTCATGTTCTGACGCAGGCTTTAAACCGAACATGCCGCATAAAAGCCGCGCTGATCCATTGAGGATCCAAATAAACGGAAACAGGAGCAAATAGAATAAACGCAATGGACCCGCTATCAGCAAGGTCAGCTGCTCTGCCTTTTGAATCGCGACCGTTTTCGGGGCCAGTTCGCCCACAACAACGTGCAGGAACGTGATCAAGGCGTACGCGACCGCAAATGAGATCGCATGAGAAACCGATTCCGGCAGATCGAGCGGTTCAAACAATGGATGCAGCAGCCGTTCAAATGCCGGCTCCCCCAGCACGCCGAGTCCGATTGATGTCAATGTAATGCCCAGCTGGGATGCGGATAAATATTCATCCAAATCTGTAATGACACGCTTTGCGAGTATCGCCCGTTTGTTTCCTTCCGTTATAAGCTGATCAATTCTGGATCTCCTTACTCTAACAATCGCAAACTCGCTCGCAACGAAAAACGCGGTTAAAGCAATGAGCACGCCAATTAAAATCAGACTGTCAATATCGTCCATTTAACCTTATCCCCCCTCGTGGAAAGGATAAGGAGTCACCTCCTGATATAATCATTTTTCCTTAACATTGAGGTACGCGGTGTATTGTTGCCTAAGCAGAGGGCCCCATCATACCACCTCCAAGTCAAAGTTTGATTATAATTTGTATATTTTATTGTAACACAACTCATTCCAAAAATGATTTTTAATTTTTAGACTTTTGCCAGTTGCCTGTTTGAATTGGAAGAGGGAGGATTTTGAGAATATAAAAAAGATAACAGCATGTAAAGCCGTTTTCTTTTTCTTTACTATCCTAAGCAAAATCTCTATATAAGGATATGAAAATATCCCGTGAGTTTTTAATCTGCTCGATCGGCACACTAAAGGATAAACGGAAGTGCCCTTTCATTCCAAAACCGCTGCTCGGCACGATTAATAGTTTGTATTTTTGGGCGGCATGCACGCAAAATGCGGCTTCATCTTCAATTGGCGATTTCGGAAAAACGAAGAAGCCGCCCTTCGGCATCTCAAATTCAAAACCGGCTTCCTTTAAAATGTCGACCATTAAATCCCTGCGCTCTTTATAAGCGCTCGCGTCTACTCTTAAATCTTCCATTCTTGCCACAGCCCGCTGCGCCATGACAGGGGCATTCACATATCCAAGCGTTCGATTACAGTACACAAAGCGTTGATCAAAAGGCCTGCATCCGGCATCTTGCTATCCAATCCGATATACCCGAGCCGCTCTCCGGCTATGCCGAGATCCTTACTGAATGAGCTCGCCAAAATCACACGATGATATGATTGAAACGGATTTGCCAGCTCTTCATCATAAATGAATTGACTGTACGGTTCATCAAACAGCACATAAATTGTCTGGCCGTTCTTCTCTTCTATTTCTTTTAATATAGCGCCTAAATCATCTATATTTTTCTGGCTGAGAACGGTACCTGCCGGGTTATGTGGTGTATTGAGAATCAGCCCTTTCGTCTTTGGCGTGATCGATTTTACCACATCAATATCAATTTCGAACCGGGAGGTCAACGGGCAGCTGACAGCCTTTGCTCCGTAGTTCTCAATATACAATTTATACTCGGCAAAATAAGGTGCGAGAATAATGACCTCTTCTCCCGGGTTTACGATACTTTTTAACGCGACATTTAATGCGCCGCCCGCACCCACCGTCATGACGACGCGTTCTGCCGAGAACTTTGCTTCAAAACGGGACGCCAGAAATTGGGCAACTTTTTCTCGCGCTGCCGCAAGCCCTTGGTTTTGTATGTATCCGTGATTGCCTTTTTCAGCTTCCTCTATTAACGCTCTCTTAAAAGCTTCTGGCGGTTCAACAATCGGATTGCCGAGTGAAAAATCAAATACCTGATCATCTCCGAACTCTTTCTTCAGCCTTGCGCCTTCATCAAACAGCTTGCGAATCCATGAGCCTTTATTTAAGTTTTCTTCAATTTCCCGGGATAATCCAGCCAATTTCATCTGTCCCTACCGTCTATAAAAGTTTGAAAATTCTATCTTTATATGTTACTTCAATCAGGTGATGAATTCCACACTTCCAGTTTCCGCCTGAGAAAAACAATAAACTTGTGCAAGACACCGTTCATATATTAAACTATTCTCATAACTATAACGTGATGGTTGGGAGGGATATAGATGGGGCTGAGACTTATCGTATCAGTGAACTAGCGGCACTTGCCGGAGTAACGAAACGAACAGTTGATTATTATACGAATATTGGTCTGCTTACGCCGGCCAGATCCTGTTCAAATTACCGTTACTACGACGAAAATGCACTCAAACGGCTTATATTTATTGTAGATTGTAAGAAGCAGCGATTGGCCCTGTCCGATATTAAAGATCGACTGGAGAACCAGTTTCCCTCTTCAGCTAAACTTGATGATGAAATTGGAAACCTGGCATTAGAAATTGATCATATGAATCAAAACATCTCCGGCATCTTGAATCGGTTCGAGCGGCTGAAGCCTGAGGATCGTGACAAGCTGAAAAGCAAGCTCACTCCCGAAAAGCTCGCCGTGCTCCAATCATTTATGCTGCTGTTAAGTTAAAACCATTTTATCTAACAGGAGGTGTTACCTTCATTCTCAATGCTAGAGTGAAGGTTCTAATTGGACATAGTGAATTTGATTTTAGTTGCTGTTTTAATCGCCCTGACGGCATTTTTCGTTGCATCTGAGTTTGCCATTATCAGAATCAGAGGCTCACGGATTGATCAGCTGATCGCGGAAGGAAATAAAGCAGCAATAGCCGCAAAAAAAGTGACCACGCATCTTGATGAATATTTATCTGCGTGTCAACTCGGAATTACATTGACCTCCATCGGATTAGGGGTTTTAGGTGAATCAACGATTGAAAGGCTGCTTCACCCGCTTTTCGTACAATTGAACGTTCCTGGTTCCCTTTCACATGTCATATCGTTTATTTTTGCGTATGCCATTATCACGTTCCTGCACGTTGTTGTCGGAGAACTTGCACCTAAAACAGTCGCTATCCAAAAGGCGGAAGCAGTGTCTATGCTGTTTGCGAAACCGCTGATTTGGTTTTACCGCATTATGTTCCCGTTCATTTGGCTTTTGAACAATTCCGCACGGTTATTGACAAAAGCATTTGGCCTGGAGACCGTTTCAGAAAACGAACTCGCTCACTCTGAAGAAGAGCTGCGAATCATTCTGTCTGAAAGCTATAAAAGCGGTGAAATTAACCAGTCAGAGTTTAAATATGTGAATAAAATCTTTGAATTTGACGACAGGCTCGCGAAAGAAATTATGATTCCGCGGACCGAAATTGTCAGCCTTCCACATGATATCAAGATTTCTGAAATGATGGACATCATTCAGATTGAAAAATATACCCGTTACCCTGTAGAAGAGGGCGATAAGGATAACATCATCGGGGTTATTAATATTAAAGAAGTGCTGACCGCCTGCATCAGCGGCGAGGTATCTGTTGATTCCACCATTTCTCAATTCGTCAACCCGATCATTCACGTCATTGAATCTGCGCCGATCCAAGATCTGCTTGTCAAAATGCAAAAAGACAGGGTTCACATGGCTATCCTGTCTGATGAATATGGCGGGACTGCCGGACTCGTGACGGTTGAAGATATTATCGAAGAAATCGTTGGCGAAATCCGCGATGAATTTGATATTGATGAAATTAACGAGATCCGCAAAATCGGTGAAGGCCATTATATTCTTGACGGAAAAGTGTTGATCGACCAAGTAAACGACCTGCTCGGCATCCAGTTAGAGAACGAAGAAGTCGATACAATCGGCGGCTGGTTCCTTACCCAAAAATACGATGTTGAAAAAGGTGACTCGATCATCGAAGAAGGCTGCGAATTTATCATCAACGAAATTGACGGTCACCATGTCGCTTATATTGAAGTCAAAAAACTTGCGGCAGAAGAGCTTATCGAAGCTGGAGAATCGAAAGAAGCATAATGTGAAAAGACACCTTTTATTAGGGTGTCTTTTTTTATTATGTTTTGTTTTAACCTCCCCAATCTGCTCCTATGAAAACTGTTGCTAATAAAACGCTAATCCTCGGGAAGCCTAATTATGGGGTTCGATCTCATTTAAGACAAGAAAAAGGAGTGAAAACATGAAAGTAGTGGTAACTGGGGCAGCAGGCAAAATAGGACGTTGGGCCGTAAGAACAATATTGGAGGCCGGCCACGATGTGACAGCGTCAGATCGGTTATTAAGAGAAGAATCAGCATCGAAAAAATTTATTCAAGCTGATTTGCGGGATTATGGCCAGGTATGCCAGCTTATTATGGGCTGTGATGCTGTAGTCCACCTCGGGAATATCCCGACCGACGTCAGGAATACCTCCCAAGCGATATTTGAAAATAATATGCTCGTCAATTTTAATGTCCTGGAAGCCTGTAAAGATTTTAAAATCCCTAAGCTGGTATGGGCTTCAAGTGAAACAGTGCTGGGATATCCGTTTGACCCGAAAGAGCTCAGCTACCTTCCTGTAGACGAGGAGCACCCGACGATCGTAAAATCTTCGTATGCCATGGCAAAACGGCTGACTGAAATTCTCTCAGATATGTATTCAAAGCTTACCAAAACACAAATCGTCACACTCCGTTTTGCGAATATTTATGAGCCTGATGAATACGAAAAAATCCCTGGCATGCACTGGAACGAACAGCAAAAAGAGATACAAAAGAAAAATGCATGGGCGTATTGCGATGTAAGAGATGCGGCACACGCTTGCCTCCTTGCAGTCGAAAAAAATAATCTCGGGAACGATGTCTTCCATATTACTGCGCCGGACACCATCATGAAAGAACCGAGTGAAGATTTAGTTAAGCGGTTTTTCCCGGATGTCTCTTTAAAAAGAGATATAAAAGGATATGAAACGCTGATGGCAATCGATAAAGCGAAAAAGATCCTTGGTTATGAACCGCGTTATACATGGCGTTCTGTATTAAACAATGACGGCTCACTCAAAGCACTGCCAGAAGATCAGCTTTCATTATCCAAAATATAAAACAAAAAGCAGCCGATGTTCAATGAACGTCTGCTGCTTTTTTTATATCATACTCTTCTAAATTGATGTCTACATCCATTTTGAGAGCCAGCTTTGCCAGCTGCAGCCCCATATAGGGCCCCATTGTCAAACCTGACGATCCTAGGCCATTTGCTGCTATAATCCCGTCCCAGCCGGGAAGAGGTCCGATCACCGGCACATCACCTGGTGTAAAGGGGCGTAAACCGACTCTTGCCTCTTGAAAGGTGCTGTTTGCTAAACCAGGGGCCATTTCTAAACCTTTGTTCAACAATTCCTGCAACCCGCCTGCCGTTATCCGTACATCATGTCCATCTATGTCATCTTCACGAGTCGCTCCAATGGCTATTCTCTTATCAGCATAAGCTAACAGATATTCCTTAGAAGGCGGCATTACAGCCGGCCAGCTGTCCATATCTTTTGCGGCCGGAACCTGTACATATACGATTTGCGCTTTTTGCGCGCTTACTTTGAAGCGAATGCCTAAAGGTTCCAGCAATTGGCCTGCCCATACACCTGCACAAACAATCACCTCATCAGCAGCATAACATTCATTATTCACGGTTACTCCTGTCACTCGTTTCGAATGATAGTGAAGCTTGGCATCGCCTGTTAAAAAAACGGCGCCCATCCTTTGAGCAGAACGCACCAATGCATCTCTCAGCACTTCCCCATCCACTCGGGTAGCTCCGCTTATATGAATGGAATGGTACCGTTTAGCCAGCAGCGGAAACATGCCAGCAGTTTTTATTTCAGAGAGAAAGGAAATCTCACCGATTTCCGGGGCACCTTGTTTACGTTCCTGCACCCGTTTTTCAATTTTCTCGATCTTTTCTTTCTCGTGATGAATACTAAGAGCACCAACA
Organism: Bacillus sp. C28GYM-DRY-1; assembly: GCF_030519405.1. Lineage (NCBI taxonomy): Bacteria > Bacillati > Bacillota > Bacilli > Caryophanales > Bacillaceae > Bacillus > Bacillus sp. C28GYM-DRY-1. Next base: position 44,380 of record NZ_JAUMKF010000014.1, on the reverse strand, counting down.
GGAGCATAACCCGTTTCTTTCACGCCTGTTTTTCTAAGCTCTTCTATGAAACTCGGGTAAAAGTGTGCTCCTGCCTTTGCCATTCTGTACCACGCCTGATTTTGCCTCGGTGACAGCCATGGACAAATAATGCCTTTCGCCGCATGGGTGGCCTGTCCCTTATCTTTCCGATCTATCACAAGAACCTCAGCCCCCATTTTGGCTAACTGATATGCAGTTGACGCTCCCAGAATTCCAGCTCCTACTACGATGATTTTTTTCATTTTCCGTAACCTTTCCCAACAGTCATTCCTCAATTAGTATAGCTAATTGCTTAGGAACTTATAAACAATCGGGAAATTAGTGAGAAGAAGCACTGATGGTTTATAGCTGCTCAAGCTTCTTTTCGAGTTCTTTAATACTTTTATTCAAAGCCTCTGTCATAGCTGCAAGTCTTTCCTTTGACGGCAGGTGTGCAAAATCAGCCTGCTGAAGAGGCTCACCGATAATAAGCTTCATTTTCCCTTTTTTAAACAATTCCTTTCCGCTTGATGGCCCTTTATAAGCAGCAGGAACAAGCGGCGCTTTCCCCATTTGCGCAATCGTCACCGCACCTCTTTTCAAAGGCACGTCCTCAGAGGTTCTTGTTCCGCTTGGAAAGATACCGACGATCTCTCCTTCTTTCAGCAGCTTAATCGGTGTTTTAATACTGCTAGGCCCGGGATTTTCCCGATCTACCGGAAAGGCATGAATTTTCTGCAGAAATGAACCGATCCATTTATTTTGAAAAAGCTCTTTTTTCGCCATGTAGTGTATTTGATAAGGAAGAATCCCGACTCCGAGTGTGATCACATCAACCCAGCCGGAGTGTGTACACGCGATGACAAAACCTGAATCGGCCGGAAGGTTTTCTTTGTTATACACCTTCACTCCTCCGCGAAGAGAAAGAATAACTTTTAAAGCATTTGCACAAAACTTATACATATCGCACTTCCTTTGTCGTAATCAATGATTCTTACTGTTACTTATTATAACAACATTTTTTATTACCTGGTACTAATTTTTATGATTTCTCCGGTTAAAACGCTAAAAAGCTGAGGATTCACCCTCAGCTTTTGTTATATTTCCTCCCTTGTCGGCGGTGCCATAAACTCCGGCCCGACCGGGTCTGATATCGTATTTTTTAAAATGGTATTAATGTCTTTATGATCTTCACTGCTCAGCGTCCAATCAGTTATTTCTGATACCGCCTCAACCTGCCCAGGCTTTCTTGCTCCCCAAAGAGCGATATCCGCTCCCGGCTGATCTAAGATCCATCTGACGGCCAAGTGAATCACTGATTTTCCATAACGTGTCTTCGCCAGCTTATCCAATTGTTTGACAGCGGAAAGGTACTCTTTAAAGCGGGGCTTCTGGAATTTTGGATCGTGATTTCTCAAATCGTCGCCTTCAAATGGATACTCTTCGGTCATTTTTCCTGTTAACAGCCCTCTGCATAAACTGCCGTATAATAACGTTGTGATCTGTTTGTCCTTTGCATACGGAAGAATATTCTCTTCGATGTCTCTTTCAAACAGATTATATGGAGGCTGTATTGAATGAAGCGGTGCAGCGGCGCGAAATGTATCCATTTGCTCAACTGAAAAATTGCTGACGCCAATCGCCCGGATTTTCCCCGCATTATATAATTCCTTCATGACTTCCGCCGTTTCTTCAATCGGCACAAGCGGATCAGGCCAATGCACCTGATAAAGATCAATATAATCCGTTTGAAGCCGTTTCAAAGAAGCCTCAACTTCCTCTATAATTCTCGCTCTGTTCGCGTGGCGGAACAGCTGGTTGTTCTTCCAGTCCAGAGCCGTTTTCGTGGCGAGAATCACCTGATCTCTTTTGCCGAGCTCTTTAATCGCCTTGCCGACGATTTCCTCGGACTGCCCGAAGCCATAAGCCGGCGCAGTGTCAATCAATGTGATCCCCTGATCAAGAGCGGCGCGGATTGTTTTGATGGATGTTTTTTCGTCAGTGCCTCCCCACATCGTTCCGCCAATCGCCCATGTACCGAGGCCGATTCTGGAGGCTTTGATTCCTGTATCTGCAATACTGGTATATTCCATTTTGCCACTCCTTCACTTTTTCACTATTTTTCCCCGCTGGCAAAAATGTTAAACATTTCTCGGTACTATCTTTTGCGTGTATTTTTAGTTACTATATAGGAATGGTGTTTGATAAAAAAAGCCGTTTGCACGTAATGTGCAACTTTAAACCTTTCTTATGCGTGTATAAGATAGAGGGGAGAAAAGGCAGTGACGATCGATGAAATTTACCAAATGTACATGAATGATGTTTACAGGTTCCTGCTCTCCATGACTAAAGACAAGCATCTTGCCGAAGACTTGCTGCAGGAAACCTTTATGCGGGCATACATACACATTCACTCCTATGATCACAGCAAAGTAAAGCCCTGGCTTTTTCAAGTAGCGCGAAACGCCTTCATTGATTACGTCAGAAAGCATAAGAAAGAAGTAACCATTTCTGATGACTTGATCGGAAGCCTCTTTCAGAATGCTGTTCAGAGCCCTGCCCATCAGGTAGAGATAAAGGAAGTGCTGACTGGTTATATGTCCGAGCTCCCCGATAATTATCGGGAGGCCTTAACGCTATATTATTTAAAAGAGTTAAATTACAAAGAAGCATCCCATATTATGAATATTTCAGAGGCGAATTTTAAAAGTGTTTTATTTCGCGCCAGACAGCGGCTGAAAGCACTTTATAATAGAGGTGTTAATGATGAATGAAGAATTTAAAAAGCGTTTTGATCAATATAAAAATGGGGAAATGAGCGATCAGGAAATGACCGCTTTTGAGGAAGAACTTGAGAAGCTAGAGGTGTATCAGGAACTGATTGACAGCGAGCTGGAGGACGATAACGATTGGGATGTCAGCATCAGTCCTGAAAAACAAAAAGCGATTTTAGCTTACGGCAAACGCAAGTCTTATTTGCGAATTTCTGTACTTGCCGTCATTTCGACATTGATGATTTTGCCGCTTTGTACGCTGGGAAGCTACCTCTATTATGGAATGGGAGGAAAACACAGCACCGGCAATGAGTTTATGGAAACGGCCGCAGTCACTGTAGCCCTGACCATGCCGAATGTTCTTGTCGATACATCAGGACTGAAAAGCCAAGTGAAGCTGTTTGGCATGAATACAGAATTCCCGCTGCAAAAGCAGATCGGCACGAAGACAGCTGCCGTAGGGAATGAACGGGTTGAAATGTTTTATGATAAAGTGAAAGCGCCGGCCGTTAACTACTATAACTTAGAAGTGAATAAAACCGGCCTTTACTTTACACACCCATCAAATGCGTCGGAACAAACAACCGCTAAAGCAGAAAAAACGTTAAAGACATTACCTGAAGGAACGGTTTCCGAGGTCTATCTTTCATATGACCGTGCATACCCGACAAAAGAAGTGTATAACAAGTTCAAAGGCTATGATGTGAGCTTTTTGTGGAATGCAATTGAAACAGAGAGAAATACAAATGAGACAGTGTACACAGAACCTCTTGGCTATCCCGGGAAGGATTCAAAGTTCTTGGCTGCACTTAATACAAAAGGCAAGTCAAATGGCGATCAGTTTATCAATGCCTTGAAATTCATGTCCAAGCACGAAAAGTGGGCGCAGGTCATTTCAAAACGAAAAGACTTGAATGTGAATAACCGATTGGATTATGTCGAAAAAAACGGTGTCAATGTATACGGTTCGGTCGTTACAGGACCAACCAAGGAAATCCAGCGCATGCTGAAAAACAAATCTGTAAAATCAGCGAATGTCGGTGAGGTGGAATTATGGAACTGGTAAGAATTTTCAAAGAACACAATGTATTCGGCTGGATCTCTGTCGGAACAGCGGTTCTGTCCCTGCTCCTGCTCAATTTGGCGATTATCAGCAATGTCACATTTTATTCCTATCAAATGCTTCCGTTCGCCATGGCTGCCGTTCCGTTTGGCGTTATTGAACTCTTTATCAAGAGAGGACGCACAGGCCCCGGCCTGCTCGGCGTCATCCTGAATCTCTTTGTAATCATTTGTGTGTATACCATTGTATCTGTAGATACCAATTTACAGTTTGGCTTTTAAAAAAAGACAAGACGCCTCTTCAGGCGTCTTTTTTAATTACACCTGCTTTCGAAACAGGTAGCTTTCTATAGAAAAACCCATTTTGTCTGTATAAAATCGGTGTGCGTCCTTACGCTGAAGCCCAGATGAAAGACTGATAAAGCCAAATCCGGCTTTCCTCGCCCAGTCTGCCGTATAATCTAAAAGCATTTTGCCGTATCCCTTTGATCGGCAAGGCGCGGTTGTCACAAGATCCGCAATCCATAAGTGCTCCCCTTTATGAATGGATACTCTCGGCAGCGCGCCGCACAGCGCTCTGATTGCTGTATCCTCATATAAGGCAAACAGCATATACGATTCTTTCTGTACACAGGCTTCAAGCCTGTGTAAATACGTCTCTTCATCCAGTTCTGTTCTCAATTCACTCATTACCGGATACGACTCGGCCCATTCTTCTTTTGTGGTTAGTTGTTTCATATAAATCATCTTCTCAATCCCCTTTCCTTTCGTTACAATGATCATAGCGAATAAATGGCATTTGCCAAATAGCCAATATTAGAAAAAATAACCATGCCAGATACAAAGGAGATATGAGATGGATATCACGCCGTTTCTTGATAAAAAAAGCAAAACACCGTTGTATGAGCAACTTTATACCTTTTTCAAACAAGAAATTTCACATGCGCGAATCACGAAGGGAACAAAACTTCCGTCAAAACGCAGCCTCTCCGGCTTGCTCGGTGTCAGTACGGCAACAATCGAACGTGCTTACGAGCAATTAACTGCTGAAGGCTATGTCAAAAGCAAGCCAAAAATCGGCTGGTTCGCGGCGGGAGTAGAAGCGGACTTCCCGGCGGCTCCTATCCATTTCTACCAGTCTATGCAGCAGGTCTTACATGAGAAAAACGCACCTTCTATTGACTTTCATCAGGGCAATGTTGATCATATCCACTTCCCCTTTAACGCCTGGAGAAAAAGTACGGCAAAAAGTCTGGAGTGCTATCCTGGATCGTTCCACACCTCTGGAGATCCACAAGGAGAACCTGAACTCAGGCACATGATTTCCCATTTCGTCAGAATGTCACGAGGTGTCAATTGTGAGCCCAGCCAGATCATCATCGGCGCAGGAACAACCGTCCTTCTGCAAATTCTCTGCCTTACGCTTGAGCCAGGAACAAAAATCGGCTTTGAAGAACCGGGCTTTCACCGTTCAAGAAGGATGTTTGAAGCAAACCACATGAATGTCATTCCGATTTGTTCTGATGAAGAAGGCGTCCTGTTGGGTGAGCTTGAACGCCAGAATCCGTATCTCGTGTATACGACTCCTTCGCATCAGTTTCCGCTCGGGACCATCATGACAATAACCCGCAGACAGGAGCTGCTGGCATGGGCGAAAGAATCAAACTCGTTCATTATAGAGGATGATTACGATGGAGAATTTCGTTACAGCGGCCATCCTATTCCCTCTTTGCAGGGTCTTGATCCAAATGGCAGAGTCATATATCTTGGCACTTTTTCAAAGTCACTGTTGCCTTCCTTGCGGCTTAGCTACATGATTTTACCCCCTGCACTCATTGAAGCGGTCAGAAAGAACGCTCAGTTAATGAAGCAAACGGTCTCTTTCCACTCGCAAATGGCACTGGCAGACTTCATCGAAAGCGGAGAGTGGCAAAAGCACGTAAATAGAATGAGAGCCTTATACCGAAAAAAACACGCTGTCCTGTTAGATGCCATACGCTCTGAACTGGGAAATAGCGTTGAGATTCTCGGTAAAAACTCCGGGCTTCACGTCCTGCTGCGGATTTTGTTTCCAGCAAGTGAAGAAGAAGCGATCAAAGCTGCCGCCGACAACGGCGTAACCATCTATCCCGTATCCCCCTCCTATAAAGGACAGCCGCCATTTGTTTCTGTCTTAATCGGCTATGGCAGTTTGTCAGAAGAGGACATCAGGCTCGGTATCGAAAAACTGAAAACGGCATGGGCACCGTTTATATCATCTTATTAAATAAAAAAACAGGCCCCGGAAGCGGAGCCTGTTTTTTAAAATCATAAAATCCCGATTAAATTTAAGAATACAATAATAATAGCTAATGGCACGATAAACCGCAGCAAATAAAACCATGTGTAAAAGAATGCTTTACCTGCATGTGATCCATTTCTCATTTCTTCCCAGAGCTCGCGCTTCGAAATTTTGAGCGGGATAAAAAGAGAAATTAACAGAGCGCCTAATGGCATTAAAACATTGCTGACGGTAAAATCGGCAATATCAAAAAACGTTTTACCAAATATGTGCACATCGCTCAGTATCCCATAAGACAAGCAGCAAGGGATTCCGACCAAAAAGATGAAAAGCCCGCTCGTCCATGACAGTTTTTTTCTCTTCTTTTCATTTCCTTTTCCAATTGTGGCGACAATAATTTCAACCATCGAAAACGCTGAGGTTAAGGCTGCAAATAAAAACGCAACGAGAAAGCCGATAAAAAACAGCGTGCCGAACGGAAGCTGTTCAAATACGGCCGGAAGCACTGTAAACAGCAGTGTCGGGCCCTCGTTTGGCTGAAAGCCGAATGAGAAAACCGCCGGAAAAATAGCCAATCCAGCCAAGAGTGTCACAATAATATTCATCACGACAATTGAGACTGCCGAACGAGGGACATTTTGTGTTTTCGGCAAGTAAGAGCTGTAAGTCACCATCACCGAAACACCCAGTGTCAACGTAAAAAAGGCCTGTCCCAGCGCAAATAATATGGATTCAGGAGTCAGCTCGCCGAAATGAGGCACAAGCAAAAATTTCACACCTTCCATCGCACCATTAAGTGTGAGAGACCGAAGAACGAGAAGAATAAACAATATAAACAAAACCGGCATGATCACCGCGCTGACCCGTTCAATCCCTTTTTGAACCCCTCTGGCGACTACTAAGACAGTCAGCACCATAAATACGAACTGAGCCGCGAGTGTCTGCACCGGGTTTTGGATAATAGAAGAAAAAAGGGTGCCATACTGCTCTTCAGAAAGTCCGGCCAGTGAACCTGATGCTGTTTTCACGATATACAGCAAAATCCATCCTCCGATTACACTGTAAAACGACAGTACTAAGAAACATGCGGCTACGCCGACCCACCCTGTAAGAAACCAAGCTGTTCGCGGCGCTTCTTTTTTATATGCATCAATGGCATTCGTCTGGTTCCGTCTTCCAAAAATAAACTCCCCCACTAAAAGCGGATAGCCTAAGAGGATGGTAAATAACACAAAGATAAGAAAAAAGGCTCCTCCTCCATTGGTCCCCGCTACATAAGGAAACTTCCAAATCGCGCCCAAGCCGATGGCCGAGCCGGCGGCTGCCATGACGAAACCGATTTTCGAAGCCCACTGGACTTGTTTTTGCTCAGACAATAAACGTCACTTCCTTTCCAGCCTATATTATCTCTTATTTTTATCTTCATTTCTATATATCAAGATCAAGAATATAAAAGAGAGCGGCCTGAATCACCGCTCTCTTTTTGAAAAGATTATTGATTTAATTTTGAATGCTTTCTTGAATACAGAAAATAGATTGCCAAACCGATTAACAGCCACACAAGGAAGCGGACAATCGTCACCCATCCAAGATTTAAAATGAGGAACAGGCAGAACAGAATCGCCAGGCCTGGAATCACTGGAACTCCCGGGCATTTAAAGGCTCTCGGAAGATCCGGCTGTTTCTTTCTCAAAACGATAACTGCCACAGAGATCAACACAAACGCTGACAGCGTCCCGATGTTTACCAGCTTTGCAAGTTCATCCAGCGGAACAAGTGAGCCGAGAAGCGCCGACATCGTTCCGAAAAACCAAGTGGCCACATAAGGTGTTTTGTGCTTTGGATGCACCTTAGAAAGGGAGCCGGGCACCAGTCCGTCACGTGACATGGAAAACATGACGCGTGTCTGTCCATAAAGCATTACGAGCATAACTGTTGTCATTCCCAAAACAGCGCCAATATCAATAATGCCTGCGACCCAGTTTTGCCCGGCGCTTTGAAGAACAAGAGAAACCGGATGAGCCACACCCGCAAACTCAGCAAATGGGATTACCCCTGTCATAACCGCTGATACGGTGACATATAAAGTGGTGCAAACCAATAAAGAGAATAGAATGCCTTTAGGCAGATCCTTCGCAGGATTTTTCGTCTCTTCTGCTGCAGAGGATACAGCGTCAAACCCAATAAATGCAAAGAATACGAGCGCCGCTGCACTGAATACGCCGCCAACGCCCATCGGCATAAACGGCTGCCAATTATGCCGCTTCACGTAAACGGCTGCCACCGCGATAAACAGCAGAACGACCAGCACTTTCAAGATCACCATGATGTTGTTGACTCTTTTGGATTCTTTAATGCCTAAATAAAGCAAAAACGTTATCGCCATGACAATCACGAATGCAGGCAGATTAAAAATGGTAAAGGTGCCTTCCACCGCTCCCGGTGCCGCGGTTAAAGCAACCGGTAGATGAATGCCGAGCCCTGATAAAAACGATTGGAAATAACCAGACCAGCCGACTGATACTGCACTTACCGCCAGCATGTATTCCAAAATTAAATCCCACCCGATAATAAAGGCCATAAGCTCTCCCAATGTCGCATAAGTGAATGTATACACCGAGCCTGAAACAGGCACACTTGAAGCAAATTCTGCGTAAGACAGCGCGGCGAATAAACAAGCCAGCGCCGCCACAACAAATGAAATGGTCAGCCCGGGACCTGCCGTGACTGCACCTGTACCTGTCAGCACAAAAATCCCTGTGCCAATAATGGCTCCAATTCCAAGCAATGTTAAATCGAAAGCCCCTAATTCTCTTTTTAAAGATTTTTCACCGCTCGTCGCAGCAAGTAAATCCTGAATGCTTTTCTTCCTAAATACGCTCCCTTTCATTCCCCTTCAACTCCTAGACTCATTATCTATTCCTCATCTATTTTATTTGAATTTTCTGAATTCATGTGCGACAATGGTCATTTTTCTTTTTTTCTACTCTATTTGTACCGGTGGCGATTCATCCCTTTCTCCTATTCAATAGTATATATAAAATCAAAAATTGAAAACAAAGTTGTTAGAAAAATCGACGAGTTTTTTACTTTTAGATTTTTTATCAAAAAAACCAGCCCTCGGCTGGTTTTTCGTTAATTATGTTGAAATAAAACGTCCGCCATTCACATGAATGGTTTGACCTGTCATATAGGAAGATTCGTCAGACGCCAGCAGGACATAGGCACCTGCATGCTCAACCGGCTGTCCCGGTCTTCCCATTGGTGTATCCAAACCGTGCTGTTTCACTTTTTCCTCAGGGAATGTCGCCGGAATGAGCGGTGTCCAAATCGGGCCGGGCGCCACCGCATTTACTCTGATGCCTTTATCCGCAAGCGACATCGCCATAGATCGCGTAAAGGAGACAATCGCACCTTTCGTGCTGGAGTAATCAATTAATGCCGTGTCCCCTTCGTAAGCGGTAATCGATGTCGTATTAATAATAGCACTCCCCTCTTTCAAGTGAGGCAACGCTTTCTTCGTCATATGAAACATGGAAAAAATGTTTGAACGAAATGTTTTTTCCAGCTGGTCTGTTGAAATATTGAGAATACTGTCCTGCGGGTGCTGTTCAGCGGCATTGTTCACCAAAATATCAAGTTTGCCAAAATGGTCTACGGTTTGCTGCACAGCTTGTTCACAATGGTTTTCGTCACCCACATCTCCCGGAATAAGCAGGCAACGGACATTTTCCTTTTCGATCCGTTTACGCGTTTCCTCTGCGTCCGAGTGCTCATCTAAGTAAAGAATGGAGACATCAGCCCCTTCTTTAGCAAACGCAATAGCAACTGCTCTCCCTATTCCGCTGTCGCCCCCGGTAATGATGGCGACTTTTCCTTTCAGCCTTCCGCTTCCTTGATAATCCTCGTCCTCTGACAGAGGACGAGGATTCATTTCAGACTCAATGCCCGGCTGTCTGTTCTGATGCTGCGGGGCTTGTCCTTCTGTTTGTCTGTCCATTGGGTTCATATTCATCACTCCTACACATGTGGTTGATACTGAACGTTACCACGCCATAGAAGCGAATAAACGACAAAATAGGTTATGAAAGAACTTCTTCAGGAATGAAGCCTGTATATTTTGCTGATGGACGGAAAATCATGTTGTTTTCAGCCTGCTCCAACACATGGGCGCACCACCCTACCATTCTGCTTGCTGAAAAGGTCGGTGTAAACAATTCATCGTCAAAATCGATCGCCTTCATGACAGCCGCCGCATAAAATTCAACATTTGTATAAAGCTTGCGTCCCGGTTTGTAGATTTCAAGCAACCGAATCGCTTCTGCTTCTACATGCAGCGCAAGATCAAGATCGCGGTCATTGCCAGCCACCTCTTCTGCTTTCTGTCGCAAAGCTTCGGCCCGCGGGTCCTTCGTCTTGTACACCCTATGGCCAAATCCCATCAGGCGCTCTCCTTTTTCGAGTTTTTCTGACAGATATGCTTCAGCATTTTCTTTTTCTCCAATGTCTTCAAGCATTTTTGTCACCGCAGAAGGAGCGCCTCCGTGCAGCGGGCCTTTCATCGTGCCAAGAGCAGCAGTGACAGCAGACACTATATCACTCTCTGTCGATAATGTGACCCGTGCCGAAAAAGTGGATGCGTTCATGCCGTGCTCCATGGCCAGAATCATATAAGTTTCAAGCGCTTTCTTTTTTGCCTCTGAAGGCTGTTCACCTGTGAGCATATAATAGTAGTTTTCGACATGTCCGTACTGGGAAGATGGCGCAATTGCCTGTTCACCGCGCGTCCATTGTTTTCTGTACGCAATGATGGAAGGCGTGATTGCAATCAGCCGAAGCGCTTCTTCTGTTTTTGGATGGAATGTGTACGCATTTTCTCCCAAAGCTGAAACAACCGTTCTCAGTACCGACATGTCGTCCATGTTGTTTGGCAATGACTGAATCAAGCGCTCGATGTATTTGGGCAGATGCCGCTCCGCAGCCAGCTTATTTTCAAATGTCTGCAATTCTTCAGTTGATGGCAGCTTACCAAATAAAATCAAATAAGCGGCTTCCTCAAAGCTGTAATTCAAAGCAATGTCTTTTGCATGATGGCCTCTGTAAATCAGACGGCCTTTTTCGCCATCAATATGGCTGATAGATGTTTCCACACATGTAATTCCCTTTAATCCGTAATGTACCATTTGTATTCCCCCTATCCTTTTCTGTTATTATAGTAAATATAATATTTAAAAAATAATGAATATTTTAAAGCAAATTAATTAAAAATATTAATCAGAGGGAGAATAGAAATGGATTTCAAATGGCTTCACACTTTTGTGACCGCTGCGAAATATGAAAACTTCCGAAAAACAGCGGAAACGCTTTTTTTATCTCAACCCACTGTGACTGTGCATATCAAGCAATTAGAAAAAGAAATCAGCTGCAAGCTGTTCGAGCGAAAAGGCAGGCAGATTCAACTGACTGATGAAGGCAGGGCTTATTTGCCGTACGCGCTCCGGCTACTTGATGATTACGAAAACAGCATGGCAGAGCTTCATAGAGTGAGACAAGGCTACTCTCAAACCTTACAGCTCGCGGTCTCTCCGCTAATCGCAGATACTGTGCTCCCTTCTGTCATGAAGCGGTACACAGCGATAAATACGGAAACAGAAATGGCAGTTACAATTTTCGAATCGGCAGAAATTGCGTCACTGATTAAAGCCGGGGAAGCAGATATCGGTCTGAGCTGTTTAAAAGTACAGTCTTCCTCTTTAACCTGCCACTGCTTATATAAAGACCCTGTTGTCCTTGTTGCTCCGCCCGATCAGCGGTTTTTAGATGACAAAGAAATTGATGCCAAAGAGGTGCTCGAGCAGTACCTGCTTTTGACCCACAATCACCCTGATTACTGGGACGACTTGCTCCGTCAAGTCAGAGTGGCATTTCCATTTGTAAGAACAATGAAAGTCACACAAACACATATAACGAAACGGTTTATCAAGGAAGGACTCGGAGTTTCATTTCTGCCCTTATCTACAGTAAAGCGCGAATTGGCAGAAAAACAGATGATCAGAATCCCTTATCAATCTGTACAGCTGCCCTATGCCGGCGCTTACGCAATCGCCCTTTATGAAAATAAGAAAGAAAAAAAATTTTTGGATTTTTTATCACATTTTCATTTTTAGGAGCAACCTAAACGGATCTGCTCCGTCTAATGAAAAAAACCCGTTCCAATGAACGGGTTTCCTTGAAAATTAGAAAATTAGAATCTTTTCGCACCGAGGTAGCGAGGCTTCCAGTAGCTGTTGTCCAGGCTGCTGATTTGTACGCCGTCAGAACCTGCATGTACGAAACTGTTGTTTCCGACATAAATTCCCATGTGGGAAGGGCCGGATTTATAAGTTGTGAAGAAAACAAAATCTCCGACAGACGGGCTGGAAATGCTCTTCATAGAACTCCAGTATCCCGCAGTGCTTGTTCTGCCCACGTTTGTTTGCTTATTCAGTACGTACCAGATGAATCCGCTGCAGTCAAAGCCGGAAGTTGTCGTTCCGCCCCATTTGTATGGCGTTCCGATTAACGCTTTGGCATCAGAAACCAGCTTGTTCACATTAAGTGATGTGGTAGATGATGGTTTGCTGCTTGAAGATGCTGAAGAGCTGGAAGAAGCAGGTTTTGAGCTTGTGCTTGTGCTTGTTCCTTTTACTTTCAACACTTGGTTGACATAGATTACATCTGATTTTAAGCCGTTTAAGCTTTTTAATTTGCTAACGGTCGTGCCGTATTGCTTTGCGATTTTAGACAGACTGTCCCCGCGCTTCACTTTATAAGTTGAACTTGATGATGTTGATACGCTTGATGAGCTTGAGCTGCTTGAACTTGCTGAACCTTTCAGTTTCAGCACTTGTCCGATACGAAGCAAGTCTGACTTTAAGCCATTCAGTTTTTTCAGTTCACTGACCGTCATGCCGTATTTTTTCGAAATTTTCCAAAGGCTGTCCCCGCTCTTTACTGTGTATGTAGAAGAGGATGAAGAACTGCTGCTATTTGAACTTGTAGATTTGCCGTTAATTGATAAAGTCTGCCCTACATAAATAATGTCTGAACGAAGGTTGTTCTCTGATTTTATTTTACTGATCGTAGTGTCATATTTTCTCGAAAGATCCCATAAAGTGTCGCCTTTTTTCACCTTGATGCTTTGTGCAGATGCCGCTCCTGCAAATAATGTTGATCCTAAAACAACTGCTGTCGTAGCTGTAATGATTTGCTTTTTCATATTCTTCCTCCCAAAATTTTATATCTATATATGTATCTCTTTTTTAAATTAATCTTATTGTTTTCTATTATAAGGATAGATTCCCAATATAAATAGTCTTGACTTCATACGACAAATTACTTAATTATTCGTTCTTAAAAAAAGTTTTTAAGGGTATAAAATATTTCATTTTCGTTTCAAAGGTGACAAAAAATGAGTGCTTTTGTCATGTTTCGTGGGAGGTTTTTCAATAAAAAGGAAGCAAATGAAAAACTTTCGGGGTCAACTCACTTATTGCAGAATTGTGTGATAAAGAATATACGAGGAAAGCTGCGGTTATCCGCAGTTTTTTTATTTAAACAAACATATCATGCAAGGACAAATCAGGTAAAGATCTTTCTGAAAAATGAATGCTTTGAACCAACTAAGGCAAAATAACGAAACGACGTTTTTCATTTCCTTACAATGCTTTACTTAATGTTTACACGATCAACAGCCGCATTTAACAAAATTTCCCTAACATGATAAGCAGAATACTTTAAAGGAGGCATGCAAAAATGAATTTGTTTCAAACCATGAAGTCAAAACTTTTGCCAATTGCCGCTGTTTCTGTCCTTACAGCTGGGATCTTTGCCGGAGCCGAGCTGCAGCAAACTGAAACGGCAAGCGCCAAAAAACAAGACAAAGCCGAGATCAGAAATGTCATTGTGATGATCGGAGACGGAATGGGAACTCCTTACATAAACGCCTACCGTTCCCTGAAAAATAACGGCGAAACACCGAATAACCCGAAGTTAACTGAGTTTGATCGGAACCTGACGGGGATGATGATGACGCACCCGGATGACCCTGACTATAATATTACAGATTCAGCAGCTGCCGGAACAGCATTAGCGACGGGCGTTAAGACATACAACAATGCAATTGGCGTCGATAAAAACGGGAAAAGAGTAAAATCTGTACTTGAAGAGGCCAAACAGCAAGGCAAGTCAACAGGGCTTGTCGCAACGTCTGAAATTAACCACGCCACTCCAGCCGCATATGGCGCCCACAATGAATCACGGAAAAACATGGATCAAATCGCCAACAGCTATATGGATGACAAAATAAAAGGTAAACAAAAAATAGACGTTCTGCTTGGCGGCGGAAAATCGTATTTTAACCGCAAAGACAGAAATTTGACGAAGGAATTCAAACAAGCAGGCTACAGCTATGTAACAACAAAACAAGAACTGAAGAAAAATAAAGATCAGCAGGTGCTTGGGCTTTTTGCAGACGAAGGGCTTGCAAAAGCGCTCGACCGTGACAGCAAAACACCATCTCTCAAAGACATGACGGTTTCAGCAATTGACCGCCTGAACCAAAATAAAAAAGGATTTTTCTTGATGGTTGAAGGCAGCCAAATTGACTGGGCGGCCCATGACAATGACACAGTAGGAGCCATGAGCGAGGTTAAAGATTTTGAACAGGCCTATAAAGCCGCGATTGATTTTGCGAAAAAAGATAAACATACACTTGTCATTGCAACTGCTGACCATACAACCGGCGGCTTTGCCATTGGCGCAAACGGCAAAAAGAATTGGCACGCGGAGCCGATTCTCTCCGCGAAAAAAACGCCCGAATTTATGGCCAAAAAAATCAGTGAGGGCAAACCGGTCAAAGATGTGCTCTCCCGCTATACAAATCTGAAATTTACATCAGAAGAAATCAAAAGTGTTGAAGCCGCTGCACAGGCTGACGAAAGCAAAGGCGCCTACAAAGCCATCATCAAGATTTTTAACACACGATCTAACAGCGGCTGGACGAGTACCGATCATACCGGCGAAGAAGTGCCAGTATACGCGTATGGCCCCGGAAAAGAAAAGTTCCGCGGACTGATTAACAATACCGATCAGGCAAACATCATATTTAAGATTTTAAAAACAGGAAAATAAAGAGGATGCAGAACGCTGCATCCTCTTTTTTTTATAAATACCTGCGGTGAACACCTTTTCCGTCGTACGAAAACATGACTTCCTTCCCCTCAAGCACAGATTCAATGTGTACGCTTCTTCCCCATAGCTGAAATAAATACGGAAGCACCTTCTCCAAATATTTCAAGTCCAGTTCTATGCCTTCATACCAATGCTTTATATAGAGCTCGTTATTTTTCATGTAATCGCCGTCGTTTACTGTCAAATATGGAAACCCGCCGTTTACCCGCATGCTCACGAGCTGGTCGCGCACAGCCTCCCACTCTTTATCGACGATTTTATAATCTCTGCCCTGCTTTTGAAACAGATAAAGATCCTCGCGCATCACTAAGTCTTTTGTTAAGTAATTGCGGATGAATGAGATATCTGATTCAATCTCTCTGACTTCAAACATTTTTTCCCGGCCCGCGTTCGGCTTGACGCCCATTTTCTTCATTTCTTCCGTCGGGTTGTTGTACCGATCCTCAATGTCTTCAAATATTTTCAGCCCTAAATAATAAGGATTGATTCCCGTTTTTGACGGCTGGACAACCCCGGCATTCAGCTTGGCGAACTCTATCGCTTCATCAGAGGTTAAATCAAGCTCCCGGATAATTCTTTGATGCCAGTATGAAGCCCATCCTTCATTCATAATCTTCGTTTCCAGCTGAGGCCAGAAATAAAGCATTTCTTCTCTCATCATCGTCAAAATATCACGCTGCCACGGCTCAAGTTCCCTTGAATGCTCCTCAATAAAAAGCAGAATATCTTTTTCGGGCCGAGGCGGGAAAGGTTTTTTTGATTTTTTAAATTGTTTTCTCGGTTTCTTCTCATCTAAATTCCATAGATCATCGTACGGCGTAGCCATTTCCTCACACTCTTCTTCCTCATCATCCACACTCCACTGGAGCTTCGGACGCACCAAAGACGGATCGATATGCTCCTGGATTGAAAGAATTGCGTCTAAAAAGGCCTCTACCTCCTGTATTCCATGAATGCGTTCATAATGCTTAATCCGCTCCGCCGTGGCTGCCATGCTTTCCACCATGTCGCGCTTCGTGTTTTGGAATCGGCAGTTGTTTTTGAAAAAATCACAATGGGCCAGAACGTGAGCGACAATCAATTTATTTTGGATCAGTGAGTTGCTGTCAAGCAAAAAGGCGTAGCATGGATCTGAATTAATGACCAGCTCATAAATCTTGCTTAATCCAAGATCATAATGCAGCTTCATTTTGTGAAACTGCTTGCCAAAGCTCCAGTGGCTGAATCTTGTCGGCATCCCGTACGCGCCGAATGTATAAATAATTTCAGCCGGGCAGATTTCATATCTCATTGGGTAGAAATCAAGGCCGAATCCTTTTGCAATTTCGGTAATTTCCTCAATTGCCCGCTGTAATCCCTTCTTCTCATCCGCGTTCAACCGAATCCCCCCTACTTGAACTTATCTATAATGTATGAGCCCGCCTGACAAAAGATGATAACCCCGCTTGGGCAAGAAGAAATTCGATTTAGCTGTTTGCTGATTGTGGCAGAGCGATACCCATTTAATGTAGCGGACATGCTTTCTTCCTCAGTAAGCTGCCAAACTTATTTGCTTTACTCGTCTTTTAGACGGATGGGCTCTTGCTAAAATCAAATTGTTTACAAAGGGCTCAGAATAACAAAAATCGACAACAAGCGCTTTGCTGGGAAAAAGCCATCACGCTATTCTCCAGATAAATTCATATCATTCTATTATTTTAAATTCCAAAAACAGTGGCGTCACCGTTTGTCAGTATGCTAAAAAGGCGCGTTTTTTTGTGGGAAATTCCTTTTTTTTCATTTTTCAATTGATTATGATAAGATATAGAAAATGTCTTATTAAGAGGTCTTATTATTATGAAGTTAACAAATTATACAGATTACTCATTAAGAGTGTTGATTTTTCTGGCTTCAAAGCGTCACGAAGAACTATCAAATATAAAACAGATTGCCGAAACGTATGCTATCTCAAAAAACCATCTCATGAAAGTGATATACAGGCTCGGCCAGCTTGGCTACGTAGAAACAATACGCGGACGAGGCGGCGGTATCCGCTTAGGCATGGAACCTGAAGACATCAACATCGGTGAGGTTGTCAGAAAAACGGAAGACGATTTTAATATTGTGGAATGTTTTGATGCAAACAAGAATCTCTGTGTGATTTCCCCGGTGTGCGGCTTAAAACATGTGCTTAACGAAGCGCTTATGGCCTATCTTGCTGTTTTGGACAACTACACTCTGCGTGACCTTGTCAAAAACCAAGAAGACATCATGAAGCTTTTAAGAATGAAGGAATAGATATGATTCCTTCTTTTTTATGTCTTTTTTCCCCCTTTTTTCTGAGATAATATGGCTGTTTTTCAAAAAAGGCAAAACGATGGGGCGAACTTGCCGATATAATAAAGAAACAGCAAAATCATTGGGGAAAAAGGAGAGCTCAGATGAAAAAGAAATTAGCAGCAGGGCTGACAGCATCTGCAATTGTCAGTACAACTTTAGCAGTGACACCAGCTGAAGCAGCAACAATTAAGGTCAAAAGTGGAGATTCTTTATGGAAACTGGCCCAAAACTACAACACAAGTGTGGCGGCGATCACATCCGCCAACCATCTTTCGACTACCGTTCTATCTATCGGCCAGACGCTTACGATACCGGGAAGCAATACAGGCAACTCATCTACTTCAAGCTCAACAACCAAGAAGAGTGGAAGTTCTGTTTACACAGTGAAAAGCGGAGATTCTCTTTGGCTGATTGCAAATGAATATAAAATGACGGTGCAGGAGCTGAAAAAATTAAACGGACTAAGCAGCGACATGATTCGTGCAGGTCAGAAATTAAAGGTAGCCGGTACGGTTTCTTCAAGCTCCAGCGCTAGTTCCAGTACAAAAAACAGTTCCAATAAGAGCTCAAGCTCTTCATCTTCTACCGGAACATACAAGGTGCAGCTTGGAGATTCGCTTTGGAAAATTGCAAACAAAGTCAATATGTCCGTCGCTGAATTGAAAGTCTTGAACAACTTAAAATCGGACACCATTTATGTAAATCAAATATTGAAAACAAAATCAAGCGGCTCTAATACGTCATCCAAAGACACTTCATCCAATTCGAGCCACACTTCAGCAACAAAGACTTATACTGTAAAAAGCGGAGATTCACTTTGGAAAATTGCAAACAACTATAATCTGACTGTACAGCAAATCCGAAACAGCAACAATCTAAAATCAGACATGCTGTACGTCGGACAAGTGCTGAAGCTGACAGATCAAGCATCTACAGGCACTTCACCATCATCGTCCTCTTCGTCAAATGCCAGCTCAAGCACGACGACTACATACACGGTGAAAAGCGGCGATTCCCTATGGGTGATTGCACAAAAGTTTAATGTGACAGCTCAGCAGATTCGGGAGAAAAACAATTTAAAAACTGATGTCTTGCAGATTGGCCAAAAGCTGGTCATTACCGGAAAAGCTTCATCTTCTTCATCCGGTTCTTCAAGCAACACCAGCTCAACAAGCGCGAAGATTAACACAATGATTGCCGCCGCTAAAGAGCAGCTTGGGGTTCCATATCGCTGGGGGGGCACAACACCGGCCGGGTTTGACTGCAGCGGATTCATTTACTATGCACTGAACAAAGTCACATCCGTATCTAGATTAACGGCAGCCGGATATTGGAACACAATGAAATCAGTCAGCCAGCCTGCTGTCGGAGACTTCGTTTTCTTTACAACATATAAAGCAGGCCCTTCCCACGTCGGAATTTATCTTGGAAACGGGGAATTCATTAATGCCAACGATTCCGGAGTCGTCATTTCCAGTATGAACAACTCTTACTGGAAACAGCGCTATCTTGGTGCAAAACGATATTTCTAAAAAACAAAACTGTATGGCCTGAGCGGCTGTACAGTTTTTTGATTAGAGCCTGAAGACGTTGATGCTGATCATATGCTTTGTCACCGGGTGAAAATAGACTTCGGCCCGAACAGAAAAAGTATCAGCTTTCTGTTTGACCGTCACCCGAAAAACATCTTTCGTCTGCTCATCATTCACCTTGGTCCGCCCCATGTAATCGTAATCAGAAAATGAAGCGTCCTTATATTCATCCTGAATTTTGCTCCAGGCGAGCTGTTCCCACTTTTGAACGGACTCGTCTGTGTCCGCTGAATGCCCTTTTGCAGCCATTGACATGATGATTAATCCGCAAAAAAGAAGAGCAATGGTATACGGCAGAGATTTCATGTTTTCAGTCTCCTGTACCCAGATTATGTTCTCTCATAGGTTTTCCAAAAGCGACGGCTTCATTCAGGCATTTTGATTTTATGTCTCCCTCATATTACTATCCCTGTACTGCCGCAGACGCCAAGTTTTGCCCCGTCAATAACCTGGGATGCGGCATAAACTAATCATGAACTTCTCACACAAGAAAGGAGAAGCGATTCATGGATTATGCCGATTACGATAAAGCGCTGTATTACACCCATCGTTCTCAATGGGATAATTTATTAATTTTAATGGTGCGTACAGAGGATGATTTGTTATCAAAACGAATCGAACATTTTCTGCATGCGTATCATTTTGAACAGGATTACGCGGTTCTTGAAAAGATGCTGTACTCCCTTCTTCGTTATATTGATCATGCCACAGAGCTGACTTATGAAGATCAATTAGCCTTGCTCACATAAACAAATCCCGGCGTTCAGACGCCGGGATTTCCTGCTTTTGCAAACTGGCCGAGTTCTTCGACAAGCTCTTTTATGCTGGCCTTTATATTTTCCGTCACTGTTGCATTTTCAATATCAATGTCCACCGGATCAAGCACGAGCTGCTTCGGAATGACATTGGCGTAGACACCCCGCATCACCGTTCTCATATTGTTTAGCGCGTTGATGCCGCCTTTTCCGCCTCCCGCCACTGCCAATAATGCCACGGGCTTATATTTAAATTGTTCGCTGCTTAGAAAATCAAGCGCATTCTTTAAAGCGCCGCTCATGCCGCTGTGATATTCAGGAGATAATAAGACAATTGCATCTGCTTTAGCGACGCGCTGCCTAAGCTCCTGTACCTGCAAAAGTTCGGATTGCTCCGCTTCACCGTTAAAAATCGGCAATATAAACTCGCTTAGGTCAATTAAGTCCGTATGATACAACGCTGAAATATAGGATGAGGCAATTCTCGTTCTTCCATGTTTTCTAGGCGTACCGTTTATGACTAACATGTTCATTTCGTGATCTCTCCATTCAGGTTATATTTCACTGCGAAAAGCGCTGCTTGCGTGCGATCGGCCACTTCAAGCTTCGCTAAAAGATTTGACACATGGGTTTTCACTGTTTTTTCTGATATAAACAAAGCTGCCGCGATTTCTTTATTGCTTTTCCCGTTCGCAATTTCGTTTAGAACGTCCTTTTCCCTGCGTGTTAATTGATAAAATTTTTCTTTTTCCGGATCATGCTGATTTTTCATATGTGTCAGCACATGGGGCATAATAGCTGAAGAAAGCTTGTATTGGCCGGCATGCACTTGTCTTAGTGTTTTCACCAATTCCTCGGGCTCCGTATCCTTTAATTGATACGCCTTCGCACCTGCCTGAAGCGCGGGGATGACGTGCTCCTGATCGGAGTAGCTGGTCAGCACAATGATATTGATCCCCGGAAATTGCTTTACTGCTTTTTTTATCGCTTGAATGCCGTCCATCTCAGGCATAGACAGATCCATCAGCACAAGATCAGGTTTTGTCTCTTCGATGACACGAAGAGCCTCTGCTCCGGTTGCCGCCTCGCCAACAACTTCAATATCACCCTGGGTGGCAAAGAAAAAACGAAGCCCCTTTCTGACAACATGGTGGTCATCCGCAATTACAATCTTCATTGCACTGTCCTTCCTTTCCGATTGGTAAGCGGAAGCCTAATGGACAGATTTGTCCCCGCTCCAAGTTCTGACTCAATCAAAAACTCCGCGCCGGCTTTTTCCGCCCGTTCTTTCATCCCCTTGATGCCGAGTGTAGGCAGACCTTCATGTGCTTCATAGCAAAACCCTGCCCCATGGTCGATGATACACAGCTCCGCATGGCACGAAGAAGCAGTCAGACTGACATACACCGTATCAGTTCCGGCGTGCTTTTTACAGTTATTTAAAGCTTCCTGAACAACACGCCACAGCATATGCTCCTGCTCATCAGTAAGAATAGGACAGCCTTGTTGTGTAAAAATGACATTCAATCCAATCAGCGCGCCATAGCTTTTAATGGCTTCAGACAGCCCTTTTTCCAATCCTCCGGGGCGAAGCTGCCAAATTAACGCTTTCATTTCTGCGAGCGCGTCCTGTGATAGGTTTTGAATGAATTCAATCATCTGCTGCAAATTCTCATCTTTTGTCAGTGTCTTTGCCGCTCTGGCTGTTAAACTGACGGAAAACAGCATTTGATTGACAGAATCGTGAAGCTCCTGGGCGAGGCGGTTGCGCTCCATTAAAAGAGCATTTTTTTGTTTATATTCAGAAAGCTTTATACGCTGAATCGCCGTTCCGATCTGAAAGGCGACAGATTCCAGTAAATGCAGCTCTTCCTCATCAAACATGGTTTTTCCGGCTGCCGCTACATTTAACAACCCGAATCTCCTGTCCCCGCCTTCTAAGGGCACAGTTGCATGATGCGTAATCCCTTCTGTGTCAAAACATTGCAGTTCCTTAGCTGATTCTATGCGCTTGCAGTTCATTATATTAGCCGCCCTTCTAAGCCCTCCGTTATTGAATTTTGTCAGGCAGTAGCACTCCCCTTCGCACATCAGCACTTTTTCCTTACTGCTTAAAGCCGGGGGCAGATAAGCGTCGGCTGCTAACGTATAGGACCCGTCTTCTTCGATCAGAAAAATCCAGCCGGATTGAAGGTTCGTCAGACTCAGCAATTCTTTTAATACCTCATCCAGTGTTGCTTTGACATCGTGCCCTTGGTTTAAGGTTTCGGCAATTGTTTTCAGCGTTTTTAATTTTTCCATCCTCGTTTTGGTCACGTTTCTCACTCCGGCATTGGTCTTGTTATTTAAGATTATACCAGTTTTTTGTATATCTCTACTTCGCTTGAAGGAGGATTTCCTTTCATACTTTTGGATGAGAAAAAGAAAAAAGCCGGATCATTTACAATGATCCAGCTATACTCAAATTATATTGCTGTAGCCTCTACAATGTCATCTACCGTCTTCATTACATCGTCAGAAAGAGCGGAAAGACGCTTTTCACTGTCTTCTAAAGAGGTTCCTTTTACAGCGAAATAAAATTTGACCTTCGGCTCAGTTCCGGAAGGACGAAGGCAAAACCAAGACCCGTCTTCCAAGAAGTATTTCAGTACATTTGATTTTGGCAAGTCGATCGCTTCTTTTTTGTTTTCCTTCAGAAGCGTTCGTTTGCTTACAGCGTAGTCTTCGGCTGTCACAACCTGTTTACCGGCCATTTTTTGCGGCGGATTTTGTCTGAAGGAAGCAAGGATCGCTTCAATTTGCTCTGCTCCCTGTTTTCCTTTCAGCGTTAGTGATTTCAGTCCTTCACGGTAAAAACCGTACTCGTTAAAGAGTTTGATGAGCGCTTCATACAATGACATCCCTTGTTTTTTATAAAACGCGCAAACCTCAACTGCCAAAAGCGCTGCCTGAATAGCGTCCTTGTCGCGGGCAAAATCCCCAATTAAGTAACCGTAACTCTCTTCATAACCGAATTGGAAGGTGTATTGGCCTGATGCCTCGTATTCCTTAATTTTTTCACCGATAAACTTAAAGCCTGTCAGCGTATCAATCGTATCAAGGCCGAACGAAGAAGCAACCGCACGCCCGATTTCACTTGTGACAATTGTTTTGAGTACAACGCCATTTTCAGGAAGGATGCCTTGTTTTTTCTTTTCAGAAAGCAAGTAATGAAGCAGCAGCGCACCGGTTTGGTTTCCTGTCAGTACTGTATATTCGCCTCGTTCGTTTTTTACTGCTATACCGAGACGGTCAGCGTCCGGGTCTGTTGCGATAAGAATATCTGCGTTCTGCTCCTCCCCGAGCTTAATAGCATATTCGAATGCCGCATGCTCTTCCGGGTTTGGAGAGGCAACAGTAGAGAAGTCTGAATCCGGCAGTTCCTGTTCTTTGACAACCGTTACATTTTTGTAGCCGAGTGCTTCAAGACCGCGTCTCACCGGTTTATTCGCAGTTCCATGCAGCGGTGTGAAAACGACGTTTACATCTACTTCTCCGGATAATTCAGGATGAACGGAAATGGACGTCAATTTTTCTGTATAGACTTTATCAATCTCTTCACCGATGATCTTGATTAAGCCCTTTTCTTTTAACGCGTTTTCATCGGCGACTGTGATCGTCAGCTCATTTTCAATCGCGTTTACCTGCTCAATGACGATGTCCGCTTCCTTTGGAGGCAACTGGCCGCCGTCATCCCCGTATACTTTGTAGCCGTTATATTCAGGCGGGTTATGGCTTGCCGTCACAACAATTCCCCCATAGGCGTTCAGCTGTCTGACAGCGAATGACAGCTCTGGTGTCGGGCGAAGCTCATCAAATACGTATGTTTGGATGCCTTGTGTCGCAAGTGTTTTTGCCGCTTCCATCGCGAACTCCGGCGATTTATGGCGGGAATCATAAGCAATGACAACGCCCCGTTTTTTCGCTTCCTCACCTTGCTGCGAGATGTATGCCGCAAACCCGGCTGATGCTTTGCGCACAGTGTAAATATTCATCCGATTCGTCCCGGCGCCAATTTCTCCGCGCATTCCGCCGGTACCGAATTCAAGATTTTTATAGAAACAGTCCTCAAGAGCCTGTTCATTCCCCTCTAATTCAATGAGGCGTTCTTTCAGTTCCGAATCTAAATTTTCTGTCTGTTTCCAACGTTCATAGCTCATTCTCCAAGTCATATTCGTCCTCCTATGTATCAGCTTATGCCATTATTTTATATGAAGCGGGTGCCTCTGTCACTTGATAACCTGAGGTCTGGCACTTTCGGCACAAAAAGAAATAACGGGCTGAAAGACAGCCCGTTATGATTTATTGTTCGAGCGGTACAACCGCATCGTGTAAAAGCTTGTTGAGGTTTTCTGTATGTTGGTTTTTCGCCTGCTCATCCCATTGGAATCGCTCGCTCATAAAATCAATAACGGCATCTTTATATGTTCTTACCCAATTGATATCAAAAAATAAACGTCCCGTTCTGCGGACAAAGAAGTCAGCAGGTGTTGCAGTCATTTCTTCTTCTATACTGTATTCTGCCTCAGCAAGAATATGAACCGGAATGTGACGTTTCGCAGCCTCATCTTTCAGTGCTTCTACCCGGTTAAATACTCGCTCTACATTGGAGCCGTATCTGATCGCCAGCTGTTTTGCATCTTTTTCTGATAAACCGGCTGCGATTCCTTCTTTTGTTTTCGTAGTAACGAAGGACATGAGATTTTTCGAACCGCCGACGTGCCCTCCTGAGATTGGCATGTTTTTCGTTTTACATGGACCGAAATCCTTTTCGCCTTCTTCTTTTAAGCGATCACGCACAAGATCGACAATGTGCTCCGCCATTTTTCTGTATCCTGTCAGCTTCCCGCCGGCGATGGTGATCAAGCCTGAGTCAGATGTCCAAATCTCGTCTTTCCGTGAAATTTCTGAAGGGTCTTTGCCTTCTTCATGAATCAGCGGACGCAGCCCCGCCCAGCTGGATTCGATGTCATTCGCAGTGATATTCAGTTCCGGGAACATGTAATTGATTGAGTTGATGACGTAATCACGATCCTCCGTTGTCATTCGCGGATGCTCCAGCGCCTCTTTGTAAACGGTGTCTGTTGTTCCCACGTATGTTTTGCCTTCACGGGGAATCGCAAATACCATACGGCCGTCAGGTGTATCGAAATATACTGCTTGTTTTAACGGAAAAACAGACTGGTCAAATACAAGGTGAATGCCTTTTGTATGCTGCAAATGCTTTCCGTTTTTTGAATGGTCTTTTTCCCTGAGCTGGTCTACCCAAGGGCCTGTCGCATTGACAATTTTTTTCGCGTACACTTTATATTCTTTCTTTGTCAGCATGTCTTCAATTAATACGCCAACTGCTTTCCCTTTTTCATAAAGGAGCTCTTTCACTTTGGAATAATTCACAGGCTCTGCCCCAAATTTGACTGCTTCCTTCATGACCTCGATTGTCAGTCTTGCATCGTCAGTGCGGTATTCCACATAGTACCCGCCGCCTTTTAAGCCGTCTTTTTTCACCAATGGCTCTTTTTGCAGCGTTTCTTTTGCCGAAAGCATGCTTCTACGTTCTGATTTTTTCACACCTGCCAGGAAATCATAAACTCTTAAACCGATAGAGGTTGTGAATGAACCGAATGTGCCGCCTTTATGAAACGGAAGGAGCATCCATTCCGGTGTAGTGACGTGCGGGCCGTTTTCATAAACAATCGCCCGCTCTTTCCCTACCTCAGCAACCATTTTCACTTCAAATTGTTTTAAATAACGCAAGCCGCCATGAACCAATTTGGTTGATCGGCTTGATGTTCCCGCCGCAAAATCCTGCATTTCGCTAAGCGCGACTTTCATTCCCCTTGATGCCGCGTCAAGAGCTGTTCCCGCTCCTGTAATTCCTCCTCCGATAATAAATAGATCATAGGTATTTTTCGTCATGTCTGTCAGCATGCGGTCTCTTTCAAGACTTGAGAATTGTTGTTTCATTATTGCTCCTCCTTGTTGTCACGGTGTGTAAATAGAAAAAGAGACCACAACAGCCAAAGTGCATGCTTACACTTTGGTGCTGTGGTCTCTCCTCATCTCAGGACCGTTCTTATTAACTTGTAACTATTATATCATATTATGATTTTATTTAAAAGCCATAGCTGCTTTGACGGCTTTTTGCCAGCCTTTATACAGCTCATTTCGTTTTTCTTCTTCTAACTCAGGTTCAAACCGTTTATCCAGATTCCACTGGTTCGCGATTTCAGAACGGTCCTTCCAGAATCCCACAGCAATACCTGCCAAATAAGCTGCACCGAGCGCAGTTGTTTCATTAGTTTCCGGACGCTCAACAGGAACATTCAGAAGATCCCCCTGGAACTGCATCAGGAAATTATTTTTCACAGCCCCTCCGTCTACACGAAGCGTCTTTAACGAAATGTTTGAATCAGCTTCCATTGCATCAAGCACATCTTTTGTCTGATAAGCCAATGACTCCAGTGTCGCACGAATAAAGTGCTCTTTTGTTGTCCCTCTTGTCAGGCCGAAAACCGAACCGCGCACGTCGCTGTCCCAGTATGGCGTTCCCAATCCGACAAATGCCGGAACAACATATACGCCGTCAGTTGAATCCACTTTCTCTGCATAAGATTCACTAAGCGAAGAATCTTGGAACATTCTCAATCCGTCTCTCAGCCATTGGATGGCAGAGCCTGCGACAAAAATGCTTCCTTCTAACGCATAGTTAACTTTTCCGTCAATGCCCCAAGCGATTGTTGTCAAAAGCCCGTGTTCGGACTTAATTGCTTTTTCCCCTGTATTCATCAGCATGAAACATCCAGTGCCGTATGTGTTTTTCCCCATGCCTTCTTCAAAGCACGCCTGGCCGAACAGTGCGGACTGCTGGTCACCCGCCGCTCCCGCTATCGGGATATTTTGTCCGAAGAAGTGATAATCAATAGTTTCCGCATACACATGGGAAGACGGCTTCACTTCAGGCAGCATGGATTTCGGAACGCCTAGGATGTCGAGCAGTTCTTCATCCCATTTTAAACCGTAAATATTAAACATCAGCGTTCTGGAGGCATTGGAGTAATCGGTCACATGCGCTTTTCCGCCTGACATTTTCCAAATGAGCCATGTATCAATCGTTCCAAACAGCAGCTCGCCTTTTTCCGCTTTTTCTCTTGCGCCTTCCACATTGTCTAAAATCCATTTCACCTTCGTGCCAGAAAAGTATGGATCGATTAAAAGACCAGTTTTTTCTCTGAATGTATCATTATATCCTTTTTCACGAAGTTCCTCACAAATATCGGACGTCTGTCTGGACTGCCAAACAATTGCATTATAGACAGGCTTTCCTGTATCCTTATCCCACACAACCGTCGTCTCACGCTGATTCGTAATGCCGATGCCGGCAATTTGAGAAGCGCTGATGCCCGATTCAGAAATGACTGATGCAATAACAGCAAGCACTGATCCCCAAATTTCATTCGCATTATGCTCAACCCAGCCTGGATGCGGGAAGTATTGTGTAAATTCCTTTTGAGCGGAGTGAACGATTTTGCCTTCTTTGTTAAACAGAATCGCTCTTGAACTTGTCGTCCCCTGATCTAAGGATAAAATGTACGTTTCCATAAGATGTCTCCCCTTTGATTACATATATTCTGAATTTGATAATGTTTTAGCAGAATGTGATTTCGTATAGACATAGAGTCCTAACAATACCACAACCAATACAACGCTTACAATCCAGAAACTGCTTGTGATGTGCCCTTTAAATGCGGCATTGTAAAATACGCCGCCGAATGAGCCGCCCAAAATCGGGCCGACTACCGGAACCCATGCGTACTTCCAGTTTGATGATCCCTTGCCCGGGATCGGAAGAAAAGCGTGTGCAATCCGCGGACCTAAGTCACGGGCCGGATTAATCGCATATCCCGTGGTTCCTCCTAGAGAAATACCGATCGCTACAATGAGGAAACCGACGATTAAAGGATTAAGCCCTTCTGTAAATTGATTTGCCCCAATGGCCAGGATTCCAAGCACAAGGACAAATGTCCCGATCACTTCACTTAAAACGTTTGCAAATGTATGCGGAATGCTCGGGCCTGTTGAGAACACACCCAGCTTGGCAGCGGGGTCATCCGTTGACTTCCAATGAGGCAGGTAATGCAGATAGATAATCACCGCACCGATGATCGCTCCAATCATTTGCGCCGCAATGTAAACCGGAACTTCATTCCACGGAAATTCACCAACAAAAGCAAATGCTATCGTTAACGCGGGATTAAGATGGGCGCCGCTGATGCCGCCGACCGCATAAGCAGCCATTGCCACACCCAATCCCCATCCAAATACAACAACAATCCAGCCAGATTGATATGAAAGCGATTTCTTTAAATTGACTCCTGCACAAACACCTGCACCAAAAATAACAAGCAGCATCGTACCGATTAGTTCTCCCCAAAATGCTGTCATAGATAATTCCTCCTAAGTTGCGATTAAGAAGTATGATAGAGAATAAAAAAACCACAACAAACCGCTTTACGGGTGCATAATTATTTACCGTAAAGAGCTGCTGTGGGTCTCCGGATTCTCCATCACATTGTATTAACCTAGTGCAATTGTATCAGTGAATGAAAGCGGTGTCAATCACTTTCCGTTCAAAAAGTTTTCATACTTATTCCATAATTTGGTATTAGATGTTGTAACAGCTACAGCCCCTGCTTTCAAGGCCTTGTCTACATCCTCTTCCGTACGAATGAAACCGCCAGCAAAGATGGGAATTCCCGTTTTCTCTTTAATTTCTTGAATGAGTGATGGGACGATGCCGGGCAGCACTTCAATAAAGTCGGGCTTATGCTTGCCGACAAACTCCATGCTTTTCTCCATCGCACTTGTATCAAGCAGAAACAGGCGCTGAATCGCATAAATTTTCTTCTGCTTCGCCTTGGCAATCACGTTTGATCTTGTGGAAATAATCCCAGCGGGCTTGATATCCTGGCATATAAACTCCGCTCCGTATTCGTCATGCTTAATTCCTTGAATGAGATCGACGTGTACCATCATGTTCTTTCCGTGCTTTTGCGCTTCTCTGATTACGCCTTTTAGCTGGCCGAGATGAATATCAAGAATAACACCGTAGGTAAATGAACTGTTCAAAAACTCATCAAATTGCTTCATATTGCGAATAGCCGGTAAAATGGGCTGGTTGTGAAAACTCATCGTGTGCTCCTTTAACAAATCACTTTTATTAAATCGTCTGGAAGCTATCTTTCACCGTTTTCACGATAAAGGAAAGGTCCTCTTCTGTCAGGCAAAATGGCGGCGCGAGCTGGATGACGTTGTTGTAGCCGGCGACTGTATCGCCGTTTTTACCGATGAACAGCCCCTTTTCTTTGCACGCCGCAACCACTTGGTTTACGATACCGGCATCAGCCGGCTCTTTTGTCAATTTATCTTTGACGAGCTCGATTCCGATCAGCAATCCTTTCCCTCTAACATCTCCGACTGCCGGGTGCTCTCTTAAAGCCTGAAGCTCACCCAAAAGTGTTGCCCCAAGGTCGCGGGATCGCTGAATCAGCTGTTCATCCTCCATAATTTGCAGGTTTTTCAACGCCAATGCACAGGCAGCCGGACTTCCGCCGAACGTGTTTACGTGGCGGAAACGGTCATAGGGAGCTTCACCTTGATATGCTTCGAAAATGTCCCGTTTAACAGCAGTCGCTGACAATGGCAAATACGCGCTGGTGATTCCCTTTGCCATCGTAATGATATCAGGCTTCACGCCATAATGCATAAATCCGAACGGCTCGCCTGTCCGTCCGAACCCGCAGATGACTTCATCGCAAATCAAAAGAGCTCCGTGACGGCGGCAAATGTCCTCCACCTTCTTCATATATCCTTCCGGCGGCATTAAGATGCCTCCGCCTGTAATGATGGGCTCCATGATGACCCCGGCAATCGTTTCGCTTAATTCCCATGTCATGATGCGGTCAATTTCATTTGCGCTTTCTAGCGTGTCCGCATCCTCTGGGTTCCGGTATACATCTGGAGGAGCTGCATGCAGGAACCCCTGGCTTAAAGGCTCATATTTATATTTTCGCTGCGCCTGGCCGGTAGCTGAGAGCGCTCCCAATGTGTTGCCGTGGTACGCTCTGTATCTAGAGATGAATTTATAACGGCTGTGGTCGCCGTTTTGCAGATGGTATTGGCGGGCGATTTTAAAAGCAGTTTCGTTTGCTTCCGA
Source organism: Bacillus sp. C28GYM-DRY-1 (assembly GCF_030519405.1). Classification (NCBI taxonomy): domain Bacteria; kingdom Bacillati; phylum Bacillota; class Bacilli; order Caryophanales; family Bacillaceae; genus Bacillus; species Bacillus sp. C28GYM-DRY-1. The sequence continues at coordinate 14,111 of NZ_JAUMKF010000014.1, read as the reverse complement.
TCCGCTATTGGAAAAAAAGATGACATAATCGCCGCCAAGCCATTCATTCAGCTTTTCCGCGAGTTGAATCGCCGGTGTGTGACTTTGCGTTAACGGGTAGTAAGGCAGCTCCTTTAATTGCTCATAGGCAGCCTCCGCAAGCTCTTTTCTCCCGTAACCAATGTTGACACACCACAAACCGGACATTGCATCCAAATAGCGGCGTCCATCTATGTCGGTCACCCAGGCTCCTTCGGCCTTTTGGGCAATCAGGCTGTCCGCTTGATGCGCTCCCTTCATAGCATGCCACACAAATTGCTCATCTTTTTGCTTTATTTCCTGATTTTGCTGAATGTTTTCCATCCCATCATCTCCATTTCATTAGCGTTCACTAAAGTGCCAATTCAATTGAAACAGACCTATTCTTATGTGATGTCTTGGTGATGATTTCCCTGCCTTCAATATAAAGCCAGACGGGGTTGGAGTCAATAAACCCAGGAAATAATAAAACTTCCTCTTTCTCAAGTTGAAAGAGGATGCAGCATCCAAAGCAAAACAGGCAAGGTGACAATACTCAGCATCGTGCTGATAAAGGTCGCGCTCGAAACGACTTCCGGCCTTGTATTAAACTGGACAGCCATTAAAGTCGTATTGGCAGCTGTCGGCATAGCGGCGACGAGAATCATGATTTGTTTTGTCATGTCATCCACCGGCAAGATAAACGTGAAGCCAAGCGCAATTACCGGAGATACCATCAGCTTTAAAAGCAATGCATAAGAAATTTTTCTGTATTCAATATGCTTAAAAGATATCAGTGCAAGCTGCATGCCAAGTATGATCATAATCGTCGGAATGGCCGCATTTCCGACCAGTTCAATACCCGTCATTATCTCTTTAGGAATTGAAATACGCGTAAGCTGTAGTATTGCGCCTAAAAGTGCACCATACGCAACAGGCATACGGATGACCCGGGCCATGACCATTTTAAATCCGCCTTCCTTCGAACCTCCTTTTGCCGCATAATACATGCCAATAGTGCTCATGATTAACTGCTGCAGCACCATTAACACAACAGCCGTGTCCAGCCCGGCTGTCCCAAACACCAGCAGAACAACAGGCGTCCCGTAATTGCCGTTATTCATAAAAGCGGATGATAGGATCATGGCACAACGATCTTGATTCGGGTACTTATGAAAGAAAGATAAAAAGTAGACAAATAGAACAAGAATCAAGCAAAGCCCCAGCACAAAAATGGAAAGATAGACATAATCCATCGTCAGTTTATTCGTATAAAACGTATCTAACGCCAGAAACGGAGACATTAAGTATAATGACATTTTGGACAGTGTTTGAATATCAAAGCCAAGCGTTTTCTGTCCGATATAACCAATTGCGAAAATTCCGAAAACAGGAACTAAAACAAGCAGAAACTCCATAAGGGCACCTTCTATTCCAATATACAATTTACTTTTATTTTAAAGAAAGCGCGTAATCGTTTCAATTCCGTTTTCTTTTAAAAAACCCGCCAATTCCAGGCGGGTTTCGGGATTATTTTTTATATTGAATATGATAAACATCTCGCCGTCTGTCTTTTAGCTGGCGCACCGTACCGTTTTGGCGCTGCCTTCTGAGAATTTCCAGGTCAACATCGCCGATGACGACCATTTCGATATTCGGATTTGTTTCACCGACAATACCGTCTCTGGCGAATTCAAAATCTGATGGTGCAAAGATGCCTGACTGAGCGTATTGGATATCCATATTTTCCGTTTGCGGAAGGTTTCCAACCGTTCCTGAGATAACCGTATAAATTTGATTTTCAACTGCTCTAGCCTGCGAACAGTATCTGACACGCAAATAGCCTTGGCGGTCTTCTGTACAAAATGGCGTAAAAATGATCTTTGCGCCTTTATCCGCCGCAATCCGGGCGAGCTCAGGAAATTCAATGTCATAACAGATTTGAATCGCGATTTTTCCGCAATCCGTATCAAACACGCGAACCTGGTCTCCGGCGCTGATTCCCCACCATTTACGTTCATTCGGCGTAATATGGAGTTTATATTGCTTCTCAATCGTTCCGTCCCGTCTGAACAGGTAAGCGATATTATAAATCTTGCCTTCCTCTTCAACGAAATGAGATCCGCCGATAATGTTGACGTTGTACTTCACGGCCAAATCAGTAAATAGGCTAATGTAATCTTCCGTATACTCGGTAATTCTCTGTATCGCCAAGCTCGGTGACCGTTCCTCAAGGAAAGACATGAGCTGGGTTGTGAAAATTTCCGGGAACACCGCAAAATCAGATCTCGCGTCAGAAGCGACATCGACGTAGTATTCCACTTGATTCGCAAATTCCTCAAAGGAATAAATTTTCTTCATTTCATATTGGATCACACAGATTCTCACAGGGAACGCTGATTTATAATAACGTTTTGTCTGCTGCGGAAGATAATCGACATTATTCCATTCCATCAGCGTCGCATATTTGATCGAAGCTGTATCATCCGGGAGATAATTCGGATTAATCCGCATAAGGGTAAAGCCGTTCATCAGTTGAAAAGATAGGACCGGATCGTAAATTTGGTGGCGGGTTACTTGTTCAACATACTCTCTCGCCGTCATTTCTTCTGCATATTTATGATAGTTCGGGATCCGACCTCCTATAATGATGCTTTTCAGATTTAAGCGTCTGGCCAAGTCCTTTCTCGCCTCGTACAAACGGTGGCCGATCTTCATTCGTCTGTACTTCGGATGCACCATGACCTCAATTCCGTACATATTTAAGCCGTCTGGATTATGGTTGGTGATGTAACCATCATCTGTAATGTCCTGCCACGTATGGCGGTCATCATATTCATCAAAATTAATCAGGAGACTTGAGCACGAACCGATAATTTCACCTTCAAATTCTGCACAAAACTGCCCTTCGGGAAAGTGTTCCAGATGGCTGATTAAATGCTCCCGCTTCCAAGGCTCCATTCCTGGAAAGCTGTCCTTTTGAAGATCGATAATCTTGTCAATGTCTTTCTCTTCGATATTGCGAATGACCATTTTCTTTTCAAAACGGGTCAAATCTAATTTCTCAGACAATCTACTCGCTCCTCTCTAGTGTTTATTCAGATGATCAAGCAATAAGGCGAGTTCCATCTCCGCCATTGATTCAAGCCTGTGATCATAATCTTCAAACATCAAGGTGCTTGTTACTTTATTCGGGACGATGACACACTTCATGCCCGCTCTTTTCGCAGCAATCGAACCATTGACCGAATCCTCAAACGCGAGACATTCTGATGGTGATACGCCCAAATTCTTTGCGGCCAATAAATACAGTTCAGGATTCGGCTTCACCTCTTCCACATCATCCGCCGTTTGAATGACCTCAAAATCATCAAACAGGCCGATTTGCTTCAAATGGCCCGATACCCATTTATAATCAGAGCTGGAGGCAAGGCCTACTTTTAAGCCTAAATCCTTTGCCGCATTCAGATACGCCTCGACACCCGGTCTTGCTTTTTCTGTTTCGATGCGTTTCGCAAACCGTTCTCTTCGCAATGTTGTCAGCTTTTCATGGTTCAGCTTTTTGCCGATCTGCTCTTCTAAATATTCAAACGGCCGAAATCCCGCGGCTGTTCCAATGACCTTTCCCCAGACGGATAACGGCAGGACTGAGCCGTGTTCCTCAAATATTTCCTGAAGGACTTCATATTCGTGTGTTTCTGTATCAAGAATCAGTCCGTCAAAATCAAAAATTAACGCTTTAATCACTGCGTACAACTCCTTTAATCCGAATTAAGACATATGTATACACTCACTATACCCCGAAACATGCCTGCTTTCAAAAAGTAAGGTTTATGTGAAGAAAGAGCCTGCACACCGCAAGCTCTTTCTTATTAATGAATGTTTTGATGAGAAATGTTTGTCAGCGCTTCTCCAGCAGACTCGTTCGACATCTGATTGACTGCCAGGTCTCCAAGCGCAACGATCCCGACTAGATTGTTTTGATCTACAATAGGAAGGCGGCGGATTTGGTGCTGGGCCATCAGCTGTGACGCGTCTTCCAGACTCATATTAGGATTTCCCGATACGAGGTCTGTTGACATCACTTCTGAAACGGGTGTCTGGCCATCTCGGCCCTGAGCTGTGGTTCTTAATGCAATGTCACGGTCAGTCAGCATTCCTTTTAAAACACCTTGCTCTACAACGGGAATTACCCCGACGTTATGCTGTTTCATGAGAGAAGCCGCTTCCTGAATCGTTTGATTCGGAGAGACGGTTGCCACCTGCGTTGTCATTGTATTTCTTACTGAACTCATTGTCAGCACCCCTTTCAATCATTAGTATGTTCAGACACGTGCCGATTAAAAAGGGAGTTAGAGGAAAGGTTTTATGATATGATTTCTCTGATACAAATAAGAGCTTTTCTGAAGATAAAAAAGCTCTTGCTGCCTGATTATATCAGCCTTCTGTTGCCGAAAAAGGCTTTGTTTGTCTTCGTTTGAAAGTCAGAAAAAGCAAACGGAAAATAAATCCCAAAATCATTCAGCATCTTGCTGTTTCTATCAAAAATCTCTTGATTATTCAAATCAGTGTGCGGCGAAGGCTTTGTCAGGATAATATGTATCATTTGGAGACAAGCCATGATTTGAAATGCTTCTTTTAATGTTCCTTGGTAATAATGGTTATTTAAAGACAGAACGCCTTTCTTTTTAAAGCGCTGAATGTCCAGTTCGGAGAAATAAAAAGGAAAAACATCATGGATCAGCTCCATTGACAGCTCCTTGATAACGCTCTCCTGTTCTGCAGTTGCTGCGTTCACAATTCTCACGTCAATCACCTTTCTTGCCATCGAATATCCTAAGTCTTAATCAAGAATAGCACAGAAAAAAACACGAAAGCTAAGGTAAGTGTTTCCTATGAGAAACAGCAGCCTTCTGCTTCGAAAAGGAGCCAATTAGCATGAAACAAAAAGGCAGAGGGCTTGAGCTCCTCATCAATGAAAAACAAGATGGCCAATGGCTGTTTTCTGTACTGAAAACAGCGCTTAAAGCCTCTAAACCCGTGATTCAAGACTGGATGTCCCATCATCAGGTAAAGGTCAATCACGAATCCGTCATAAATAATGTTATCGTCAAAAAAGGAGACCGTGTGTTCATTGACCTTCAGGAAAGTGAAGAATCATCCGTCATACCAGAGTATGGAGATCTTGATATTTTATTTGAGGACAATCATATGCTGATCGTCAATAAGCCTTCGGGCATACCAACGCATCCAAATGAGGATGGCCAAACCGGCACACTGGCTAATTTGATTGCTTACCATTATCAGGTGAATGGGGAAATAGGCAAGGTGCGCCACGTCCATCGTCTTGATCAGGATACGTCTGGCGCAATTGTTTTTGCCAAGCATCGTTTGGCACACGCCATCCTGGATCAGCAGTTAGAGAAAAAGACGCTAAAGCGCACGTATACCGCCATGGTTGAAGGAAACCTAAAAGCAAAAAAAGGTACAATTGATTCACCGATCGGCAGAGACAGATCACACCCGACAAGACGCCGGGTTTCACTAAGCGGACAAACAGCCGTCACGCATTTCAAGGTAATTGCAAGCAATGCGAAAGAGCGACTGACGCTCGTAGAATTGGAGCTAGAAACAGGCAGAACACACCAAATTCGTGTTCATATGGCGAGCATTGGCCATCCGCTGACAGGAGATGCGCTCTATGGAGGCGGGAGCAAGCTGCTAAACAGACAGGCGCTGCACGCCAAAAAGGTACAAGCTGTTCACCCGATAACCGGCGAGCTGATTGTTGCCGAAGCGCCTTTCCCAGTTGATATAGAAAACCTGTTCGACACATATTTTTCATGAAGAAAAGCCGCAGGAATTGACTGCGGCTTTTTAAGTGACTCGTTTTCCGTATATAATATAACGCTTTGGGGCGTTTCCGACATATGAAAACGGATAGCAGGTCGTCAGAATGAGCTCTTCCTTTTCATGCTGGAGCGTAATAATGGATGTGTCATCTTTATCGACAATTTTTGTTTTCACAATTTCATATGTGAAATCTCCATATGACAGGATTATACGAAGCCGGTCCCCTTTTTCCAGCTCCCCCGTCCTGCGAAACACGGTATCCCGATGTCCCGACAGCACAATTTGCCCGTTTTCGTCAGGATAATAGCTGTCCTTGTAATGCCCGACACCTTTTTCTAAATCATCTGCATCGGTACCCTCAACGATCGGAAGCTCTGCGTTGATTTTAGGTATTTCTAGAATACCGCTCGCTTGGCCGGTCTCAGGCTTAAATGATGCTTTGTTCCCTGCTTGACCTGCGCTTTGTTTCGTATCAGAAGCTTCCTGCGGCTTTTCAGTCGCCAGTTTTGCTTCTTTTAATGTCTGTTCGGTCTTCATATTCGTACCGATCAATTTAAAGCCCCCATAGCCTATGATCACAAGACCGACCACAATGATGACGAGTGGAATAGCCTTTCTCACGTTCTGGAGGCGCTCCTTTTTCTTCTGACATATAGATAGGTTCCTGACAGTGTGACCGCCGCACCGATTACCATAAAGTTATAATGGCCTGCTGAAGTATCTGGAAGCTGATGTTCAGACCCACCTTTCGAAGTTCCGTTTTGCAAAGGCAATGTGCTGATCTTGCCGGCAATGTTAGCATTTCTTTCACCACTCGGCTTTTCACCTAATCTCAACATGTCTGAAGGCGGCAGCTGATGAACTGGCACAGTACCTGGAGTTTCTTTTATATCAGTCTGGTCTTCCCCAGGCTCTGGATCCTCTTTAACCGGCTCTTCCGTAACTGGGGCTTCTGTTACTGGTTCTTCTGTTACTGGTTCTTCTGTTACTGGCTCTTCTGTTACTGGGTCTTCAATGCCAATTGCTTCAGCTAGTTTAATTCTTCCCTCTTTTGTATACACAATAGGCTCATCAAAGCTTTTTACGTACTCAACTGTTGCGTCCAAATCCTCAGGCCCTGTTACCGGATTTTTCCCAAGCAATCCGATTGGCTGATATTTAGTGCCTGTTGCTGTCGCCATAAAATTGTTGACTGTCAATGTATATGTGGCATCAGGCTGAATCTCGGTGCCATCTGCCATTCTCATATCGACAGCTTTTCCGGTTTTTTTGTCCCACGTATACGTAAACCCGCTGATGCTGTAGTCAGGCCCAAAAACCGGCGAGATTTGCGCATTGATAATCTCCCTTAAATCTTTTCCTTTAATCTCAAGCTTCGTTAACACATTTCCGAATGGCTGGATATTGTAAAGATCTCCCCACGTAATGGGACCTTTCTTCAGCGCTTCCCGAATTCCGCCGCCATTCATAAGAGCAAAATCCGTTTTCATGGCCGCTCGCATGCCATCCGCAATGAGGTTTCCTAGAGGCGTATCACCGTCATTTGAATATCCCCCTTCCATATCAACAGCCGCTTCGCCGACAACCTCGCTGATAATTGGCTCAGCCAGTGTTTGGTATTTCTTTAAAATGGCTGACGCGCTGGCATCCGGTTCTATTTTACTTTGATCGACATATACGATGTCGGCTGACTTTTTGACAATGTCTTTTGTCGTTTTATCGAGCTCTACATCAACAACACCTATCGCTTTTCCATATTCAAACGCCTGAACAATCAGTTTTCCATTCACTTCACCGTTAACAACCTTATGATTATGCGCTGCAAATATGACGTCGATTTCGGAATCTGTTTTGTTTGCAAGATCAGCAGATTCACCGGTAATTGCGGCACCGTTTTGTTCGGCTGACATATGCGCGAGAACCGCGATGGCCTTCACGCCTTTTTTCTTCAGCTCTTCGGCCGCCTCATTCACTGCTGTTACTTCATCTGTAAACTCGATGTTTTTTATTCCGTCAGGCATGACCATACCCGCGGCCGACTGTGTGACAACCCCGATAAAAGCAACGGGTATGCCCTCCACGTTTATGATGTCATATGCCGGCAAAAAGGGCTCTCCTGTAGATTTCATTTTACAATTAGCGCATACTAGAGGAAAGTTCTGTCCATTATATCCGCTTGTGCCTTTCGGGTGATCTCCGCCATTTAGGATCCTCAGCAGTTCATCCGTACCTTCATCGAACTCGTGGTTGCCTACAGTTCCGACATCAAATCCGATGTCCTCCATCAGTTCTACAGTCGGTTCATCTTGAAGAAGAGATGAAACTGGAGAGCTGCCTCCGATCATATCTCCAGCGTGCACAATCAGTGTGTTTTTCTTTTCGGCCTTTTTCTCTTTCAAATATGCGGCAGCATAGTCCATGCGCCCAAATGTGCCGTCTGCAGTTCCGTTCCCATCGAGATCAAGCTCATATTGCTGATCAATTTTGCCATGCAAATCATTCATGCTGAGAATTCGAAGCGGCACATTTTCTTGAGGTGCCGTTTGCCTCTTTTTATATCCTGCGTTCTCCGCTTCACTTGCTGAGGCGAAGAAAATTCTGTTTTCCACAGTTACCTGCATCCAGTCAGCCGGATGTACATATGTTTTATTTGAAGAATCTCCCACATATCTTGTCAGGCCTTTTCCCTGCTCTCTGGCTCTAAATTCAAACGGCATTTCCAAGAGGGGATCGTCTTCATTCCAAATTCCTTTTTTCTCTTTTTTCGCAGCAGCTACGGCAGCTTGAAACTGCTGATAATCCTCTTCATTGTCAACCGGCCAAATAAAATACGTCGGAGCATAGCCATTTTTCACAAGCTCTAAGTTCACATTTGAGCCCGATTCGGTTATGACCTGTCCAAGAAGTCTGCCATAGCTGTCCTTTGCTTCCCTTCCGACCTTAACCGTAATTTTATCTCCTGGGGACAGAACCGTTTTTAGATAGTCAGATGCTTTTTTGCCAAATCGTAATTGATTTTTGTCTGCTTCATTTTTGGGTGTGTGATACGTTTCAGGTGTATCTACATTTACAAACCTGATTTTTGTCGTTCCAAGTACTGGAGTTTTAAGATGAATGGTATCACCGTCAACAACCCGGTCAACAATACCTTCATATTCACCCTCCACAGACGGAGGTGCGGGCTGTTCTTCAAGCAGCTTCAGGTCAGACGATTTTCGCGGTAGCAGCTGAAAGGATTGGTATCTGCTTAACACACCGGTAAATTCATACCATTTGCCTTCATTAAGTTCGCCAATCACACCTGTTTCAGTCATAACCCGGAGCGTCATCGCATGATGGTCTTCATCAATCATCGTGACATTGTAACCGCCGCCGGCAGGAGAATTTGGAATTGAGGAAACAAATGCTTTTAATGTCACAAGGCGGCCTTCAAACTGATCACCAAGACTGCTGTTAATCAGTTCATTTATTGTTACATGTTTAGGGGCAGGGGTAGGTTGGTTTGACTGGTTGATTTTGATGCCTGACGAGTTTGGAACGATTTCTGTCAGCCCTTGGTATGTCGTGATTTTCCCTGTTACCGTGACATCCATGCCTTCTTTTAATTCGGGAAATGATTTAGGGGAGGGCGAATAAATGTTAATGCCTCCGGTATCATCCTGCATAAAGGTTGACAGCTTTCCGCCTCCGATTGCACTTTGATCAGCAGTGACGACCCCTTTTATCGTTACTTCGTCATTCAGCCGCCCCCGCGCTTCATTTATTGTGACTGGCTGTTCAGCCGGCGGAGTTGTCGTATCATCAGTTAATTCCATTGACTGAACGTTCTTAAGTCCTGTCGTGTTAAAATAATCTTCAAGCTTTCCTTGAACAGTCATCTTTTTTCCAAGCAGAAGCGGATTGGTTTGCAGCCCAAATTGGCTTCTGAAGGCAGAGGGGATTTGTACGGGAAGGATGTGATCGGACGATGTCTCGTTTTTACTGTCTGCCAGCGCGACATTATAATCATTTGAAAAAGGGCTTGTCAGCTTATAGTTCCGCGGGGAAACAGCCTGTCCGACAGCGTATCCTTCGACAAGCGCCTGACCTTCTTTTTGCTGTATTGCCTTCTCAACCGATATCGGCTGGTGCGGTTCAGCTGCCTTTACGGCTTCGCACGTGTACATTACATTCAAGAACATCAATGCCGTGATCAACAAAATATGCAAAATACGCCTCATTGTTTTTTCCTCCCTTAAGATACACTTCGACTTTGTCTGCTTATCATTTCGACAAACAGCATATAATTCCTTTCAGGCTTCTGCATAAATCACGGCAGACTGACAGAAAATATAGCTGATCTGAAAAAAAAGGAGGAATTCGGTTTGGATCAGTTAAATCAGCAGCAATCCCAAATGAACAAAGGTATTCCTGGCAAGCCGCATCAAAATCACGGCGGACATGAAATGTTTGACATGCACGAGGTGCTTTCCGGAACACTTACTGTGCTTGATCAGTTTATGATGCTGAGACAATTTTGTAAGGATCAGGAATTATTAAACATCCTTGATCGTCAGCATCAATTCATTACGTCTCAATATAACTTAACTGCAGAATGCTTCAAAACAGGAAGCGAACCTTCACAAAAAACTGCAACTTATATGATGAAGGAAGACAACCAGACTGTTTATGGCATGCAGCCGTCACAGCCTAAAAAACCGGCTCAATCCATGAATGATATTGATGACAGCATCATCAGCCGACAAATGCTTTGCGCGGTTAAAGCACAGGCCTCTATGCTAACAATGGCTTCTCTGGAAATGACAAACCCAGCCGTAAGACGCGTACTGTCAGCGCAAATTCAGCAGTATGTTGAAATGGCATTTGAAATTTTCTTATACCAGAACAAACACGGCTATTACCAAGTTCCTCAGCTAGATGCTCAGGATATGGAACAATTGAGAAATTCATTTGCTCCAGCACAAGGACAAATGCCTCCAACTCAAGGCGGTATGGGCCAGCAAGAACTTCATTAATAACAAAGGCATTGGATAGATTTATCCAATGCCGCACTATTTTTTTCAAATGTTTTCTTAAACTCTCTCTCAAAATGATCAAGACTTTCATTTGTTGCCGATTGAAACCCTTTTTTAAAGTCCCCTTTTTTTGCCGTTTCCTTTATCATTTCTAAAATAATGTCTTTCCCGTATTTGCCCGTCAGCTCATTGATCATATAAAAGCTTTGCAAATAGACATCAGTGTCATATTCGACTCGGGCCTCCTGCCAATCTTGATCTGTCTGCAAACTGTCAAAGGGCACGACAGAAAAAGTGATCGGATCTATGAGCAGTTCATAGTTCGCGATCCACTCGCTTAACCCTTCGTGAAACCATAATGGAAACTCATCGGGATCAGCTTCAAGCTCCTTTAATTTCTGGTGAAACGCATGGTGCGTGTATTCATGAATCAACAATCTCTGGTATAAATAAACCGCTACTTCGTCACCTTCTAAAAGTTTCGCTTTCTCTTCTGGCAACAATCCAATTAGCTGCTCCCGTTCAGAATAAAAACCGACGACATCCAGTAAACCAGAGTAAGCCTCCATCTGTTTTTCGTTAGAAAAAAAAATAATATCAATAGGCTTTTGATTCGTATATCCAATCATAATCTGATTAATACTTACCGCATATTCAAGCGTATCTTTCGTCAATGGCAGTAAGGACTTTTCCTTAGATGTGTAATAAATATCAGCCTGTTTGAATGACTCTTTCTTCATGTGCTTCGTCACTTGTTCTTTTGTTATACCAGATGCCTGCCCTGGCAAAGACAGTATATACATCGTGCTTGATACGATGGCCGAGCTTACAGCCAGCATCACAAGGACTCCACACAGGAATAGAGCGGATGCCGCACGCTTTCCTATGCCATCCCGCAAACGTCTCCCCCCCTGAGCCGGTCCGTCTTGTACCTTTTATTTTTACTCTATGCAGCTTGCATTGGCGGTGTGTCATTAACGCAAAGAAAAAGCCGCACAAATTATGCGGCTTTTTCATTTATTCAGCTTGCGGGAATATACGCTGTACAGTTTCACTGAATTCATCAAAGAATCCTGCAACCGGATCGCCATTTTGTATCCGCTCGCCATATCCCTGCATCCGGTCTACAAAGTCTGGATTCGCAGAAACGTAAACATTATCCATGTTTTTATCAGTGTCTCTCACTTTATCAGAAATTTTCTTTTTGAGATCTTTTCCAACTTCTTTATTTCCATTTGCTAATACAACCGCAACATATGCTTGATTTCCAGCAACAATGACATTTGCATGTTTTACTTCTTTGATATCTTTGATTTTATCAGCAGCGTCGTCAGCAACTTCTAATTTACGGTTATCATTACCATCGATGTTGCCGTTATCGTTATTGTTGACATTGTCAGTCACATTATTATCGACATTGTCACGATTATTATTGGCACCGTTAATATTTCCTGTGCCATTATCGTTTACTGGATTTCGGTAGTTAACGTTTTCTGGATTTGCATTATTATCACGTCTGCCCTCACCCTGATTAGCCATACCGCAGCCAGTCATAAGCAAAGGGATCAGAAGCATGGACGCAAGGACTTGTTTTTTTCCAAGCATGTGAATTCCTCCTTTATCACTTTAGTTATAGGTTTTTCTAATTGGTTCTAATTATGCATGAAAATATAACGGAAATGCTTTCCCGGGAAATAAAGCGGTTAATTTGTCTAATTAGAGGGGAAAATATCAATACACTATTAAAGGAGGGATCACGTTGTTCAATCAGCGGAAAGGACTCAGCCCCGCAACAATGATTATAGGGTCAACTTTGCTTATTGCTGCTTTATCACCACAGATCCGCCACAGAATTAGCGGGTTTATCTCAGGACAAATGAACAGACAAAATTCTAAAAATAACATGTTAGATGATTCTAATGTAGGGAATATGGTCAAACAAGCACTTGGCGGCGGTAATAATCAGGAACGTTCGCAAAATCAAAGCCAACAGCAAAATGGCCGTCAGCATCAGCATGCTGGAGCGCAGCAAACCCAGCACCAGCATACCCAGACTCAAACAAGGCAAACTGAGACAGGAGCGAAAAAAAGACAGCCGCATTATGCTGAACCCATTCAATTTGATCAAAGCGCTATGAATGTGATGGACGACAACACCATGATGGAAATGCTGGAGGACTTAGAACCCGGACGTTAAACGTGTAATCGTTTTATATTTTTACACCTGCTTTTGAGTACAATTGGTGAGCATAAAAAAAATCCTTCTATCGTTTAATAGGGAACGTCGGAAGGATTTTTTATTTATGCTGCCACTCTATCCAAGCAATCTTTATTGATCCATTGTTACTTCCCTCAACAAAAGCTGAAAGTGACAGAGCATTAGATAACACTGCTACTGGTACATATAACCGACTGAGATCTTATTTTTTGCTTCAACGCTCAACATATAATAGAAACAGTAGACACAGCAAAAGGACCCCCTTCATTTGTGACTGTAATATTGAGCAACAATTGTTTTTTAGATTTCTCGTTTGTTAATATGCTTCGTTTCCTCAAGGAATAATAAAAAGGATGCTACATGATCTAACACCCATTTCATGCTTTGATTCTCCATATAAACGTTAAACTAGTCATTAAAACTTCCGGCAAATATCTTGTCTTGTAGAATTTGTAACGATATTCAGCAAAGTTATTCGTTCACCTTCGACAACCAACATGCAATCTCTGCTTAAACTTCTCATGAAAACTAAAGAGGGGATACCCACATTAAAACCCAAGCTTCTGAATCGTTTATCTTTCACCTCAGTTTCTTTATATAAATAATGGATTTCAAGGAAAAAAGTATGATATATTGAAATTGAATATAATTTGGAGTGTGATAACTTGATTAAAAATCTGCCTATCTTAGCAGCCCTTTGTTCAGTTGGAGTATCTCTAGTTACTATAAGTAGGGCCATTGAATTATCAGTTACTTTTAATTGGATAGTATTATTACTTGGTGTTGCTATGACATTTTATAGTGCAGTATGTCTTGTGGCATACGCAACGCAATTAAGAGAAACAACTAAGTAGTAACTAATGATATCTCAAATAAAAACAAGCATGTTTTAATATGCTTGTCAGCTTGTAGAGAAAACGATGTTTTTCTACAAGCTTTTTTTGTTTTACGCTGTTTTTTTGGATATTCGGCTGATTTCAAAAACAGAAAAAGAGCTCCCACATACCTAGCCCTGCTTGGCTAGGTAT
>NZ_JAUMKF010000070.1:0-416 GCF_030519405.1 Bacillus sp. C28GYM-DRY-1 | reverse complement strand
CCCTGCGGGAGTCAGCACACTCAACCGCAGACAGTCCTACGAGGTTCGGGTCCAGCGTGTGCACGCTTCACGCAGGGCGCAAAGAAGCCGGCCAGCCACACCACGGGTAGCTGCAGCCCTGCGGGCCCTGGCGAAATAGTCTGAGCTGCTCAGCTGACCATTGACCCAACTCTTGGCGGTCTCTGCGTCTTTGTGGATCACGGCGGCTGTCTGCTTACTGTGAATCATGCTGGCCCCCAGGTAGGTCGGAATGTTGCGCGTATCCGTTCTACACAAAGAAGATGTATCCGCGTGGCGATAGCAGTAAACCGCTCGCTTCTGACGTGCGTCATGACGGGGCTCCTTCAGGATCATCAACCGATGATTTGTTCTGTCCGGGAACGACAGGTCGACCATCTGTGGACGGCTTCCTGATC
>NZ_JAUMKF010000013.1:0-111219 GCF_030519405.1 Bacillus sp. C28GYM-DRY-1 | reverse complement strand
TACCCACGTGTTACTCACCCGTCCGCCGCTAACATCAGGGAGCAAGCTCCCATCTGTCCGCTCGACTTGCATGTATTAGGCACGCCGCCAGCGTTCGTCCTGAGCCAGGATCAAACTCTCCGATAAAATGGATCACAGGTTAAGTTCACCGCATCCTGCGGTGACACCTGTGTGACCTGCGTCGTGCAGGCCTTAGTTTGACTGACTACGCACATCGCTGTGCGATTTTATTAAAAATGAATTAACAGGTACGTTTTGTCTTGTTTAGTTTTCAAAGATCATTCAATAAACAATGGAGCGGGTGATGAGAATCGAACTCACGACATCAGCTTGGAAGGCTGAGGTTTTACCACTAAACTACACCCGCGTGGTATTTTATAATGGCGCGCCCGAGAGGAGTCGAACCCCTAACCTTTTGATCCGTAGTCAAACGCTCTATCCAATTGAGCTACGGGCGCTTATCAAGCGACTTAACTATCATACTATCATTTGATGTTGAAGTCAAGAAGTTTTTTGAAAATGTTTTTTTCGAAGATCGAATCTTTTTCAACTCGACTTTTCTTATTATACACATTTTTAAAAACTTGTAAACACCTTGAGAAAACTTTTTTGTTTTCGTTTTGTTTCGTGCTGTTCATCAGCGACGTTTAATAATATACCATGTGTAATTTCTGAGGTCAACACTTTTTCTATATTTTTTTATCGGATTCTTTTACGGGCTTAGTGATGCGTATATTTTATCTATTTTTACAAAAGTATATAAGAAGACAATTACTAGAAATGAAATGAGGTTTGTTATGTATTACTACAAAGAAGAGCTGATCAATATCATTAAACCGGACAAGCCAGACCCGTCAGCTGCTAAGGTCCTCCAGGAAATATTAGGCGGCCATTACGGAGAAATGCGTACGATGATGCAGTTTTTTTTCCAAAGCTCCAATTTCAGAGGAAAACAGAAACAGTACCGTGATCTGCTCCGTGGCATTTTTTTAGAGGAGATCGCACACGTTGAACTGGTTCAAAACACAATTAATGCTTTATTAGATGAATCAGGAGGTGCAGGTGTCGGCAGTCAAGGTGCAGATCAGGCACCACTTGATGAAGCCGTTAAACATGCTAATCCTCATCATTACATTATTGGGGCGCAGAGTTCCCTTCCAGTTGATGCAGGGGGCAATCCGTGGAATGGGTCATGGGTATATAACCATGGAAACTTAATTACCGACCTGTTGGATAACTTGCTTCTTGAGTCAACAGGCGTGCTGCAGAAAACAAGGATTTATGAAATGAGTTCTAATCAGACGTTTCGGGAGACTCTTGCTTTTCTGATTGTGCGTGACAATGCTCACCAGAATGCGTTTGCGAAAGCGCTCGAGACATTGGGTGTTGAGTGGGCGAAGCTCTTACCTGTGCCGAATTACGACATTAATAAATATCCTGAGTGCAGAAAGTATGTTGAATTAGGCTACCACAATGCACAGTTTAATTTCAGATTGGATGAAACAAGAATCGGCGAAATCTTTCAAGGAACATCTCCGAGCAGAAATGGCGGAGAGTTACAAGTAATAGAGCCTCCGGCAGGGTTCCCTGTACCAGTGCTTCCGGAAATTGCGAATGAACACAGTCCTGGGTTAGGCGATATGAATGCCTAGCCTAATCCATGTATGAAGGTACTCAAGAAATGTCTTGAGCACCTTCAGCTTTGGATTCATTCGACGATAGGCGTTAAAGAATCACCATTTCATATCTCACCCTTATTGAGTGCCCAGCTGTCGTTATATAAACCTGAAGCACCCTTGTTTGCAGCTGGGCTCCATTCATCATTTCAAGCCAGAAAGTAATGGTGTTCGGATATTTTTGTTTTATTGCATTGATCAACAGGCTGTAATTGAAGCTGCCGTTTGCATTTTGCGGGCCGACTTCTAGCTGATCGTAGCCGTTAATCAAATAGGCATCTTGAAAATATGCATCTAATCCGACAATATCCACGTAAGACGCCCCCGGGTAAAAATCGGTTTTAAAATTCGTTGGCGTCGGGAGAGTAAACCCAGAGCAAGTGATCTAGTCCTCTTGTATCGGTCATATAATGATAGATTTTCTTGTAGAGCTGTTTATAAAGGGAGATTCTTTCATCATCTTTTTGATTATATGATGTAAGTCCCCACCAAAACCATTCACCGTTCATTTCATGCAGCGGCCTGAACAGAACAGGCCCACCTTGGTTCTCCAATTCTTGAAGTCCGTCAGCAATTTTGCTGAGCATGGCATTCAGCCGCTTCCCTTCCGCTGTTGATGAATCTAGTATGTTTTTATACTGTTCGTTTGTGGTCGGTGTTTTAAAATGCCCTGACTGAAAAGCCGATTCGCCAGATGCAAACTGATTTGCGGGATTCCTCCGCTTTTCCAATACGAAAGTAAATCGCTGTTGCAGCTTACATCAATCGAATCTTCAATATTTGCTGTTTCAAGCCAGCCTCTTGCATAATCACAGCCGTAAACAGCAGGTGATTGTCCGGCAGCGCGTCTGATTCTATCAGCCTCAGCCATAGAAAATGTATCATGACTATATCCTCCGAACGCTCCGGAAAGGACGTTGTTTTCCGTTCGACGGGCAAGTGAGCAAGCCAATTCATCACTGCTTTTGTTGTCTGCTGTGCATGAGGATTTACAGGCGACACAGTGTGCGCTTCAATTGGTTTTGCTAAAATAAAAGACGCAAGTAAAAAGAAAATGAGCAAAGAGTATGTTTCTTAAACAAATGTCATTCCCCCATTCATTAAGGATGAGATATCATCAACTCACATGTTCCTTCTATTGAAAATTCGCCAAAATGCGCAGGCAAAATAAAGTGTGAGCCTGCATTGCACTCATACTGAATACCATGTTTTACGATTCGTCCTGATCCGCACAGAACGCTCCCCAGCAAATAGGTTTGATGAGAAGGAAAAACAGCTCGCCCGCTAATCTTCCATTTGTACACTGAGAAATAATCCGATTGTACATAAGCAGTGATCACCGCGTTATCAACTTCTTCACTTCCGGTGCATACACTTGATCGATATGCGGTATTGTTATGACATCCATGGCTTTTTCTATATGAAGTGATCTTTTTTGGCCCTGGTCATTACAACGGTCATAATCGTAAACGCGATACGTTGTATCAGAGTTTTGCTGGATTTCAAGGACAAGGGTGCCCTCACATAAGGCATGGAGCGTACCGCTTGGCACATAAAAGAAATCTCCGGGCTTGAATTTTGATTCGCCTCAGCAGCCCTTTCAAATCGCCGCTTACCATTCGCCGTTTAAAATCTTCCTTTGTGCTTGCGTGATGGCCCAAAATCAGTTCGGCGTCATCCTTGCAATCAATGATATACCAGCACTCCGTTTTTCCGAGATCGCCGTTTTCGTGAAGTGTCGCATAATCATCATCAGGATGTACCTGCACGGAGAGATCCATATTGGCGTCCAGCAGCTTTACCAGCAGCGGAAACACCTTTTCATCTGGAAAATCGAAAACTTCCGGGTGATCCTGCCATACTTGATCAAGTGTCTTTCCTGCCAGCGGGCCATTTTTAACAGCCGACGAGCCATGGGCATGTGCAGAAACGGCCCAGCACTCACCTGTTCTTTCTGAGGGTAGCGCATAGCCGAAGGCATCTCGAAGTTTTGTTCCCCCCCATATTCTTTCTTTAAAGACAGGCTCCAAAAATAAAGGGTGTTTCATGACCGCACCTCCCCGGATGCTGATTGTGCTTGTAAGGCTTGATGCGCTAAGACAAGCGTGCCGATGATTCGGCGTTGCTGCCTAAACCTGGAGGTACAATATAACCGCCTATATTATCTGATAATTCAGAAAAGTTTAAGTAGCTGTTCATGATTTTCGGTATATACTGATAAATATAAGAAAATATTTGTTTCTGTTGCATGACGCCGCCGCCAAGAATAATTTTTTTGGGTGACAGGATCAAAATATACTGAGCCAACGCTTGGGCAATATAGTATCCTTGCAGTTCCCAGACTTGATTCATATCTGATACATCAGCAGCTTTTTTTCCCCAGCGTGCTTCTATAGCGGGACCGGAAGCTAAGCCTTCAAAGCAGTCCTTATGATACGGGCACTTTCCTTGGTATATGTGCCGCCGGATATAAATATGGCCCATCTCTGGGTGTGACAGCCCCTGAAGGAGCTTGCCCTCTACAATTGCACCCGCACCTATCCCAGTGCCAATTGTGATATACAGGCAGCTGTTGAGATCCCTCGCTTCACCGAAAAGGAATTCACCCAGCGCCGCAGCATTGACATCCGTACTAAAACCGACTGGGATTTTCATTTCATTCTTAACGGTTTGCAAAAAGGGATAGTGTCCCCAGCCCGCTTTCGGCGTCGCCGTAATGGTTCCGTATGTTTTACTGGTTTTATCGTTATTAACGGGACCAAAGGAGCCGATGCCGATTGCCTGTAAAGAAAATTGGCGAAAATACCGAATCACTTTCTCTATCGTTTCATCCGGCGTCGTTGTGGGGAACTCTATCCGGTCAATGATCGTTCCATCTAGTTTACCGACAGCACAAACAAACTTTGTGCCGCCTGCTTCAATACCGCCAAGCATGCAGATGGCCTCCTTGTTGTCTCCGCAATCAGCGCCGTATGTTTACAGAAGTAACAACAAATTTGTCATGCCGATGACGTGAAAAGGAATACTCAAAAGGAATGCCGTTGTCTAAGAAGCCGACATGTTCAACTTCAAGAATTGGATCATCCTGTTTGCAGCCCAGATGCTGCTGGTCAATATGATCAGATTTGCAGGCTCTGATTTTCCGATGCGTTCCGGCGATTTTGAGCTGCAGCACGTTGGTAATATGATTGTAGATCGAATCATGAAGGACATCATCATTAATGCCCGGTATTAAATGAGTCGGCATATATGTTTTTTCCAATACATAGGGTTCATCTTCTACAATGCGCAGCCTTACGACATAATAAACCGGTGTTTTCTGATCAATAGACAAATGGGCGGCCACTTCCTCAGTAGGAAATTGCACTTCAAACTGAATGACCTTACTTTTGATTTTTTTATCTTTCAGCAAGTTGGTCAATCCCAAAATCTCATTGCTGACTACATGGACATGGTCATCCTGGATTGCTGATTGAATAATAAATGTGCCATGGCCTCGTTTTCTAAACAACAGACCCTCGGCAACCAAATTATCCAAGGCTCTCTTCATTGTCATGCGGCTTGAGTTAAATTCTTTTGCAAGAGATACTTCATCAGGAATCGGCTGATCGATCGGATAGACGTTATTTTTGATTCTATTTCTCATTTCATTTGCAATGATTTCGTATTTGTTCATTGGTATCCTCCGGCAGCTGTTAGAGTTTGATATCACATAAGCTATTACGGATATCATAAGTTCTTTTCCCTGTTTCATCAATGTTGCGGCTTTGCTGTGAACTCTAATTTTCATGATGGTTGCCGGAAAATCTGTAAATCTAGAAACCGTTTTGCTCGACAATCTTTTTAAACCATTTTCCGCTCTTTTTGACGGTCCTTTCTCCGTCTTTCTCGATATCGACTGATACAAACCCGTATCTGTTTTTATAGGCATTAGTCCAAGACCAGTTGTCCATGAATGTCCATAAGTGATAGCCTTTTACATTTGATCCTTCCTGGATTGCACGGTGAATCCATTTGAGGTGCTCTTTAATAAATTCAATCCGGTAATCATCTTGAATAATGCCTTGATCATCCCTGAAGCGTTCCTCGCCTTCAACTCCCATTCCTGTTTCTGGCTGAATGATAAATGGCGTTAAGAGCAAAAAGGAAACCAAAGCGATCGCGCCGCTAAATACAGCTTCGACCTGATAGCTTTTTGACAGGTAATAGCCTATCCCGAACACAACAAAGACAGACATAATGCCCATTGTCGCCGTGGAGGCAATGCCGAAATGAGACTGAAACGATGTAAGCATTGAGGCGTTCATGATTTTGTTTAGAAACGGCAAATTCGTTAACACGACAAAAATGGACCCGAATATCGTCAGCGGGAAAGCCAGTATAAATGCATCACGCAGCACTTGCAAATAACGATTATTGTTTAACCTCCCTGCAATTGGAACAAGGAATTGGCTGATTTTCTCGAACACCCTATCCACCCCGATTATTTATAGATTCTTGGTTTTAAAGAGATCAAGCATCTCTTTCACTAATTCTTTCATGGATAATGTTGACATCAGATGATCCTCTGCATGCATAAGCAGCAATGAGAAAGCTTGTGCTTCTCCGCCGAATTCCTTTTGTATCATTTGAAAGTGAATGTCATGGGCCGCGGATAAATCCTGCTCAGCCTTCTCAATGAGGGCATCCGCCTCCTCCTTGTTCCCTTCCTTATAGGCGCGCAGAGATTGTATGATGAAGCTTCGGGCATTGCCGCTGTACAGGATAAGCTGAAAACTGATTTGTTCATCTGTTAAATCCGTGATGTTCATCTGTTCCATTATTGATTCCCCATTAAAGACAATGCCTGCTCATACGCTTTTTTGCCGTCCGCCATTCCGTAGGCCATCATGTCAATGACTTCAACCTGAATGTTGTATTGATTCGCCTCTTTTTGGAGTTCGCTTTTCAGAAAGCTCATTTGCGGACCGATCAAAACAGCATCCGCATTTCTCATATCTTCTTTCGCCTTATCTTGGCTGACTGCCCAAATTTCCGCTTCATCTCCGATGGATTGTGCGTACTCCTTCATTTTTGTCACCAATAAACTGATAGACATTCCTGAACTGCACGCCAGTAATATTTTTTTCAACTGCTTTCCCCCCTTTTTGATTAAAACGCTTACAACTGTTATTATAGACATTAAATATTAAACGTCTATACTTTTATCAGATAAATATAATCATATTCTTGTCCGGTTCATTGCTTTGTAAATTTTTCTATGGAAGATTCATTCATAATGTGATACACTCATCAACAGCAACGAATCAATTAAATAGCAATTATCACTTGTATAACCTCAATAATATGGTTTGAGGGTGTCTACCAGGAACCGTAAAATCCTGATTACAAAAATGTTTATGACATTTTTTGTAATCAGGATTTTTTTATTTGTCAAAACATTTAAGTAAAGGAGTTTGTTATGAATTTCAAAGTTTTCCTGCTTGCAGCTTCTACGATTGCAGTCGGGTTGGTTGAGTTAATTGTGGGAGGAATTCTTCCTCAGATCGCAAATGATTTAGACATTTCCATTGTCTCAGCCGGGCAGCTAATCAGTGTGTTCGCGCTGGGATATGCAGTGTCAGGGCCGCTGCTTATGGCATTGACTGCGAAGATTGAACGGAAGCGTTTATATTTAATTGCCTTATTTGTTTTCTTCCTAAGCAACCTTGTTGCCTATTTCAGCCCTAATTTTGCAACATTGATGGTATCTCGGGTATTAGCAGCAATGAGTACAGGGCTGATTGTTGTGCTCTCTTTAACGATCGCCCCGAAAATTGTGGCGCCTGAATACAGAGCCCGCGCAATCGGAATTATTTTTATGGGATTCAGCTCCGCTATTGCATTAGGCGTGCCGCTCGGAATCTTAATCAGTGACTCTTTCGGATGGCGCATTTTGTTCCTTGGCATCGGCCTGTTGGCGCTGGTCTCTATGCTGATTATTTCAATCTTCTTAGAAAAGATACCAGCGGAAAAAATGATTCCTTTCAGGGATCAGCTCAAGACGATTGGCAATCTGAAAATCGCGAGTTCCCATCTCGTCACGATGTTTACATTGGCGGGGCATTATACGCTATACGCTTACTTCGCTCCGTTTTTAGAAGAGACTCTTCACCTGAGCTCTTTCTGGGTCAGCATTTGTTATTTCCTTTTCGGGATATCCGCCGTATGCGGAGGCCCTTTCGGAGGAGCGCTTTCTGACCGGCTTGGTTCCTTTAAGAGCATTTTGCTGGTGACCGGTTCCTTTGCCATCATTATGTTCTTACTGCCGCTATCTACATCGTCTATGATTTTCTTTTTGCCTGTTATGGTCATTTGGGGTCTGCTAAGCTGGAGTCTCGCCCCGGCTCAGCAAAGCTATTTAATTGAAATTGCGCCAGATTCGTCTGATATTCAGCAAAGCTTTAACACATCTGCCCTTCAGGTCGGAATTGCCCTTGGCTCAGCCATTGGCGGTGTTGTTTTGGATCAGACAGGCACTGTGGTATTAAATGCTTGGTGCGGCGGATCAATTGTCATTATCGCTGTCCTGTTTGCTTTCATTTCTTTAACAAGACCTGTTCAGACAGCAAAAAAATCCTCCTTGTAAAAGGAGGATTTTTTATTACTTAGCTGAAAGCTCGCCTTCGGTCACCCATTTGTGGTTTTTCACTTTTTCACCGCTCGTTGTCGATGTATAGTCAACCATGTATACGGTTGTTTTTTCGGCGGAGTCGATCTCGGCTGTTGCACCCTTCATGCCTTTCATATGAGAAGCCTCTAAGATCACTTGATCTCCGGGGTTTAATGTTTTATCTCCGGCATCTTTAATTTCTTCTTGAATCACCCATTTGTGATGATCTACGCGCTGCCCTCCGTTTGTCGGAGTGTAAGAGACTACATACGCTGTTGTGTCATAGGCGCCTGTCACTGTAGCTACTGCACCTTTCATGCCTTTCATATGAGATGCATTGATGACCACTTGGCTGCCTACTTTATATTTCGGATGTTTAGACTCATGTAATCCCTCTGGTACGTCAGCCGATCCGGAATGCTCCATTTCTTCATGTGATGACGAACCTGAATGATTTTCATGATTGTTTTCATTCGTGCTACTGTTATTTCCACAAGCTGATAAAACAAAAATAAGAGATAACATCAGAATTCCCAGTGCTTTTTTAGAAACTTTCATGTTCATTCTCCTTTGCTTCATTTTTTACTTTCATTTTGCCTGCAAACAATAAAGTAAAAACGCATATCTGCAAGCAAACATGCCCTTTTGAGAATACTATACCCCCGAACGGTATGTAAATACGCTGATATTCTCATAAAACGGTCCCGCAGTTTGTCCTATTCCCCTTGGTTTACATAGTCAAACATGAAAAAAGCCGCTGTTACGCGGCATTTATCGTGGGTTGGGGGATAATCCACTTTTTTCAACTCACAAATCATATGCAGTTAACCCTCTCCCATTTCCGTCATTGCCTCTTATTCTTGTAAATCCAATCTTTAAAATCAATTAATACTAGCTTAACAGTTTAAAAATATAATGGGGTTGTCAATGAGATTCATCTATTTTTAGGAGGTTATCTAGTTGAAAAAATTCCCGAAGAAACTACTGCCTATCGCAGTTTTATCATCTATAGCGTTCAGCAGCTTAGCCAGCGGCAGTGTGCCTGAAGCCAGCGCCCAGGAAAAGAAAAAGGGGAATCAAGACGAAATAAAGAATGTTATCGTTCTGATTGGTGATGGTATGGGTGTGTCCTATACATCTGCCCATCGCTATTTAAAAGATAATAAAAAGACAAAGTTTGTAGAGCCTACCGCTTTTGATCAATATCTTGTCGGCCAGCAAACGACTTATCCTGAAGATCCAGAACAAAATGTAACAGATTCTGCATCTGCAGCAACGGCTATGTCAGCCGGGATCAAAACATATAACAATGCGATTGCTGTGGATAACGATGGTTCAGAAGCCAAAACAGTACTTGAAGCGGCGAAAGAGAAAGGAAAATCAACAGGACTGGTGGCCACTTCAGAAATTACACATGCCACTCCGGCCTCTTTCGGTTCACATGATCACAGTCGAAAAAATATGAACTCGATTGCCGATGATTATTTTGATGAAATGGTCAACGGCAAGCACAAAATTGATGTCCTTCTAGGCGGGGGAAAAAGCAACTTTGACCGCAAGGACCGCAATTTGATCAAGGAATTCAAAAAAGCGGGATACAGCTATGTGGATAACCGCAAGGACATGCTGAAAAATAACGACAGCCAAGTTCTCGGCTTATTCGCTGACGGCGGCCTGCCTAAAAAGATTGACCGCACGAAGGATATTCCTTCATTAAAAGATATGACAAACACAGCGATTAAAAAATTAAGCAAGGATAAAGACGGATTCTTCCTCATGGTGGAAGGCAGTCAGATTGACTGGGCGGGGCATGACAATGATATCGTCGGTGCCATGAGTGAAATGGAAGACTTCGAACAAGCTTATAAGGCGGCTATTGATTTCGCCAAAAAGGACAAGCATACATTGGTTGTCGCAACGGCTGACCACTCAACCGGCGGATACTCCATCGGTGCAGACGGCATCTACAACTGGTTCAGTGAACCAATTAAAGCCGCAAAACGCACACCTGACTTTATGGCAGAAAAAATTGCTGACGGCGCGGATGTTGAAAAAACATTAAAAACGTATATTGACCAAAAGAAATTGGCTTTAACTGAATCAGAAATTCAATCTGTTAAAAAAGCCGCAACATCAAAAGAAGTGCTTGAAATCGATAATGCGATTGAGGAGATTTTCAATAAACGATCTCACACTGGATGGACGACAGGCGGACATACTGGTGAAGATGTTCCCGTCTATGCGTACGGGCCGTCTAGTGAGACATTTGCCGGCCAAATTGATAATACACAAATCGCTAAAAATGTCTTCAAGGCTTTACAATACAACATTAAGATTAACGATAAGTAATAGGATACAAGGTTGCCCGTTGCTTGTATGAAGCAACGGGATCTCTTTTTAATGGAGGAATCATCATGAAAAAAATTCTTTCAATTTTTGTTATTGCCATTGTGCTTGCGGGCTGCTCATCAAACGCCAATACAGAAAAACAGAATGCGGGCGGAGAGCAAGCGGTAAAAGCCACTCCGCAAAGCACATCATCTCAAAAAGACAGTATAGATGAGTATCAGCCTAATTCCCAAGTAACCGATGACCGGTCATTGCTGAAGGTTGGCCAAACGTTTTCTGATGACAAGGGAAAAGCTGTTTTAAAGGATATCAAGCAAGTGAATCAAACCTACAAGATTGGCGACGTGGAATTAACAATAAAAGAAATGAAGCTGATCCATTTGCGTCCGGATTACAGCATGATTGATTATTTTCATGTGTTAACACATGATGAAGAGTTTGATTTCGTTAAGGTCTTCGTTGACATCAAGAACACATCTTCAAAGAAAGTAAATGTTGCGCCGATTGCCTTGATGAAAACAAACACAGGGGAAACGTTTGATTGGAACAAAGATATTTATCTTGAAGAGTTAAATGGCGAATTGGAAGGCGGAGCCGAAAAGTCCGGAAATCTCGGCTTTATTGTGAACGCATCAAGCGGCCATGCTCATGATGAAGATGCTGATGATAAAAAGAAAGAAAAAGAGATCAAGTGGATTGAAATCACAACAAGTGACGTTTTTGATCAAACTCATAAGAAGATTAGTGATGCTCAAAAGATCAAAATCAAGTTTTAAATGAAGAACTCCCGTACCAGATACGGGAGTTCTTTGCTCATTTGTTTTGTTGACGAATCAATTCATCAATCCTCTCCATCACTTCGTCCATATTCATAGACTCTTGAAAGCTTTGATTGATTTTTTTGATGCCTTCCTTATATTGATCGTGATGCAAAACCTCATCTACGCCCTGTTTTAATTTTTGTACATCAACTTCATCTTTAGAGATGACATAGCCTGCATGGAGTTCAGAAAGACGCTGCGCCACCATCGGCTGATCCTTGTCATGAGGCATTACAACCAGAGGCACATTGAAATGGATGCCTTCATTTACGCTGTTCATTCCGCCGTGTGTAATGAACACATCAGCATGCTCCAGCACCTCCAGCTGAGGGACATACGGGGCAATGATAAAGTTTTCCGGCGCCTGCTTTAATTTGGTCAGGTTCGCTTTTTCTCCGGTAGCGATAACGACTTTTCCATTAAAGCCAGAAAATGCATCTATACAAAGGTTGAAGAATTCCTCCGTATTGTCCAGAACAGTCCCCATTGAAATATAAATAACCTTTTCATCTTTTAACTGTTCAATCGGGAAATCTGATTTTTCCGCTCTCTTTGGAAAGCTAGGACCGATAAACAGACAATCATCCCCGAAACGATCGCTTTCAGGCTGAAAATAACGGCTTGTATACACTACATTCAATTCCCCTTTATTGTTCATGAATTGTACCAGATTTTTCGGGGCAACACCGTACGTTTCTTTCATTTTTGCCAAGAGGTCTTCGCACTCTTGATCTAATTCAATCGGCGCTCCATACTCAGGATGCAGGGGCAGAATTTTCAGTTGCTCTTCGCCAAAAAGGAAGGACGCTGATGAAGCAATCCCTGGGATATCTAAGTAATCACTTACCAATTCCCCCGCACCAAATTTATCATAATAGACAAAGTCAAACTGGATGCTTTTCGACAACTCTTTTACGATATATAGGATGTCCAAGGAGGTTTTGATATGTATTTTCAGGAAATCAAGAATACCATTTGGCGAAGCAATATTAATAGGTGTAGTTCTCAGTAAATCCTGATGAAGGTGGACAGTCGCTCCTACTGCTTCCAATCTTTCTTTATACTTCTCAGTGGAGATATAATGTACATCATATCCTCTATCGGCAAAGGCTTTCGTAATGCCTAATGTAGGATTCACATGGCCTTCCGCAGGAAAATTTAAAATCAATACTGTCTTCATTTAGACAACTCCCTCTCAAATCGTATTCTGAATCTTTGTTGATCAGACTACTACTAATCGTAAAATGGAGACATAATCCCACGCAAGGGACAAATGATTGAACTATTCTGCTCCTCTGGAATGAATCAAAAAAACGACACCGAGCTCTGGTGCCTTTTTTTAAACCTTTCTGATCGTAAAAAATTTCCGCAGAAGCCATGGGCCTGGCGTGAAGCCCAAGGTTAACTGCCAAGCGCCTATAGCCTGCAACCTGTATTCGCGGACGATCTGCATCTTCCGGCTCATGCTCCTGACATCTTCAAACCATACTTCATGCGTTCGTCCCTGCTGATCACTGTACCGAAAAAACGGTGATTGATATTCGTCTGAATATTGTATCGGGGTTTGGTACCTCATCGCTGTTTTGATTGCGTTTTGGTTTGAAATAGCTGAAGCAACTGTGCCCGGCTGGTACGGGATGATCCAGTCGTACCCGTAGAGCGGAACTCCGATAATGATTTTTCTGCTCGGCACCTGCGCAATCGCAAACTCGATGGTTCTCCTGATCTCAGTAATCGGTGCTACAGGGCCTGGCTCGCTTCCGGCATGATGCCAATCATAAGCCATGATAAACATATAATTGACAACCGCACCTATTCCTCCGTAATCGTAGCCTCTCAGCCATGGGATATTATCGCTTGTTTTTGCCGGAACAGCTATCGTCAGCACATATCCTCCCGCCTGAAGACGATCTCTCAGCTGACGTAAAAACCCAGTGAAAAGATCTCGATCTGCTGCGCTCACCTGTTCAAAATCGATTGTGACACCGCCATATCCCCTTGTGGAGACTAAGTAATAAATATTGTTGACCAGATTGGTCCTTGCTGTCGGATTGTTCAAGACTTGGTGAACGAGTTCTGTACTGAAGCCTTCTGATGTAAGGTTTGTTATGGTGGCAAGCGGCGTCACTCGCCTTTGCCATGTTGTCTCAATAGCGGCCGCATCATTCAATTGGTTTGCAATGTCGCCGTTAGGTGCAATGTGGTATTCGAAAATTGAAATTGAAGACGAGTATGGTGCATAATCATTGATTAATTCCCGATCGAGGTCAGGGTTTCGGAGCACGTAAAAACTTAATGTTCCCGCAATGTAATTTGAGATAGAAGGAATTGTTATTTTCGCTCCAGCTTGTAATGTAGTTGGACTGATGCCAGGGTTTGCGGCCCGCAGTCGCTCTAAGGGAACAAACGATTTTGCCGCAATCGCGGTCAGGGTGTCTCCCGGCTGGACTGTATACACATATAGAGGGATCAGAAGAGCCTGCCCAGGCACGATATTCGTTTCGTCTAACCCATTCACACCCCGGATTTGATCAACAGAAGCACCGTAACTTCTGCCTATGGAAAACAAAGAATCACCATGCCGGACGATATGGATAAACATGTTTAACCCCCATTATTGTTAATAATTCCATCATAAAATGTTATTAATGGGAGCCCATTTATATGTTTGTGAATACAAAAAAAATACCAAGGACAACTCCCCTTGGTACCGGATCACGCTGATCAATTCTCTTTTCCTTGTTCAAGCACATGCTTCAAATGCTCACAGTCATGATTGAAATGAGCCATCACATACTGTTTGGCCGCTTCTTTGTTTTTCTTTTTCACTTCTTCCAATATCTTGCGGTGCTCACTCAGTATTGTTTCTGCACGATGGTCGCCAGTATAATTAAGGATTCTGCAAAAGTGAATTAAATCATTTACATGTTCAAGCAAATTTTTCAAATGTCTGTTATGGCTGAAATCAACAAGCAGCTCATGAAATTTTTGGTTTAAATGGATAATGTGTGTATCTTCCGTGCCGTCGTGAATGGCTTTTTCTGTTACTTCAAGCTGTTTTTCAAGCATGGCCAGCTCTTCCTCATTCGCTTCGTCTATGACTAACTCGACTGCCAGCTGTTCCAGCGGAATTCTGATTCTATAAATCTCATCTACATCTTTTGCCGTTAACGATGTGATGGAAAATCCATTGCGGTCATCCGCTTTTAACAAACCGTCTTTCTCAAGCAGTCGCATGGCTTCCCTTATCGGAGAGCGGCTGACGCCAAAGCTTTTCGCCAGCTGTGTTTCGTTTATCCGTTCCCCCGGCTTAAAAGTCCCGTTGAAGATCATTTTTTTCAGCTGGTTATAAAATTGCAGGTAGTAAGGAGTCGGTTTGTGTAATTTAAAATCGTCCATATATAATACCTCTTTTGAATAGGCTTTTCTTCATCAAAATCATATAACAGATGGTAGTGGGAAGCAACAAACTGCCTTGTCAGATCTCAGAATCTGAGGTACGATAAGTTTGCTGAACGACGGTCGACGGACTACTGCCGATGAAAAACCGCATGTTTTTCATCGGCAGCAGGGCACTATACCTCCGCCAGAATAGCGCACTATTACTTTTTTTAGATCTTCAATGGAGGAAAAAAATATGCTTATCATTTTTGTTATGTTTCTTCTCGGTATTATTTTAGGCTTTATTGGTGCCGGAGGAGCTGGCTTTGTCATTGCCCTTTTAACTCTTCTATTCCATGTTCCGATTCATACGGCTTTAGGTACTTCCCTCGCCGGAATGGCTTTCACCAGTTTATCAGGTGCGTACAGCCACTATCGCGAGGGCAACATTCAACTGAAAATCGGATTGACAGTCGGATGCTTTGCTGCGGTTGGCTCATTTTTCGGCGCCAAGCTGACAGCTTTCATTCCGGCCGATTTGCTTCATTACTTGACGGCTGGGATGTTATTTTTATCTGCGATTCTCATTTTAATCAGATTGTTTCTTTTAAAAGAGAAGGCACAAGTAAATCAAAGCTCTCTTTCAATGTATACGAGAGCGGTTATCTTAGGAATTGCAGCCGGTGTTCTTTCCGGCACATTCGGCATCGGTTCGGCCCCTTTTATTCAAATCGGTTTAATGATTATGCTGAACCTGTCCATCCGCCATTCTGTCGGAACGACAATGCTTGTGATCATCCCTCTCGCTGTAGGCGGAGGCATCGGATATATCACAGAAGGATTTGTCGATTATGTATTGCTGATCAAAGTTTTGGTCGGCACTATGTGCGGTGCCTATATTGGCGCGAAGTTCACCAACCTCATGCCAAAGGTGGTCTTAAAATCGGCCATTTTCTTGACTCCTGCGATTGCGGGCCTGCTGTTGTTATTCTAAATAAAAACAAAGAACCTGACGTCATGTCAGGTTCTTTTTATCAGTTTTGCTTCGCTCGTTCTTTCGTTAATCCAAAAAACGCCAGTGCGCCCATGACCGCTGTCACAAACATGATCGCTCCCATCGGAATGGCTGTCGTCTCGTTAATGCCTACAAGCGGCGACACGATCGAACCGAGGAGCAGCGGGAGCATGCCGAGCAGCGCACTTGCACTTCCGGCACGGTGCCCCTGCCTCTCCATGGCAAGCGTAAACGTGCTGGTCAGAACCATCCCGATCGTAATCATGTAAATGAAAATGGATATGACTAATGTAGTGAGAGGGCCGTGAATCATGGTCATGGTCAAAAGCACAGCGGTCGCTATCATGGCTGTAATGACTGCGATGCGAAGCAGGCTCTTCTCATGAATGATTCCGCCAAAGCGCCCGATTATAAAGCTGCCCGATATAATCGCCAGGCCGTTAATGCCGAAAAGAATACTAAACACCTGCGGCGACACTCCATAGATATCCTGGTATACAAAAGGCGTACCGGACACATAGGCAAAGCTTCCCCCGTGAATAAACCCGACCGTTAACGCATACCCCATAAAGGATCGATCCTTCAGCAGGCTGCCCATCGTTTTAACAGATGTTCCGATTGAACTTGGAATCCGTTTTTCCGGCGGCAGTGTCTCTTTTAAACGTAAAGCAATCAAAAGAACCAGTAAAAATCCGATGATCGTTAATACGTGAAAAATTGTATGCCACGTTGCAAATGGCAATAGCAAAATAGCACCGCCTGTCATTGGCGCAACCATTGGCGCAACAGCTGTAATGACCATTAACAGTGAGAAAAATTTAGAAAGCTCTCTTCCAGTAAATACATCGCGGACGATTGCGCGAGACAGCACAAGCCCTGCGGAAGCGGTTAATCCCTGTAAAAAACGCGCACCCACTAATGTTGTAATATTGGGCGAAAGCGCACAAAACAGAGAAGATAACGCAAATAAAAAAATACAGATTAATAGCGGTTTCCGTCTTCCCTGCGCGTCACTGACCGGCCCTACAATCAGCTGGCCTATCGTAAGCCCGACCAGACAGGCTGTTAAACTTAACTGTACAAGTGACGCACTTGCAGATAAATCATTCGCTATTTCAGGAAAACTTGGCAAATACATATCTATATTAAGCGGGCCCAATATAGCCAGCATGCCGAGCAGAAAAGCCAATGCCAAGCGTTCTTTTCCAGTTGGATTATGCAGCATGTTATCAAACCTTCCCTTCAACCTAGTCTCTTATGTCAAATCGATGTCAACTCCAACGATGGATTGAAGCTGTGAAACATTTGTATATTGTATCATAACTCTCAGCCTGTGAAAGCAGCTTTAAAGCTTGAACGAAAGATACAAAAAAATCAGGGTCTTCTGCCCTGATCAAGTATGTGCCGATCTTGTTTTATGCCCATAATCGCAAACCCGCCATAAGAAGTACACCGCTGATCACAGTAATGGACAAGCTTTTTGGTTTCATCGCAATCAAGAGAGTCGGGATCAAGATGACGGCTGCAGGCCAATTCAATTGCACAGTACTATTAGACTGAATCATACAATCCTTTACGACAAGCGCTGTCAATATACACACCGGCACATAGGAAAGCCACTTGAGCACAGGCTCCGGCAAAGTGCAACAAAAAGGGAATCAGAATAACGGTCAGGTGTGCACTCGCCTCTGGAGACGCCTTGCAGTTTACAGGGACAACTACATTAATTCATCTGAAGAAACGGCCAGTTTTTTTCTGCTGATGTACTATCCGGAGCCGCAAGGATGACTAACAACCTTCCAGTTAACGCTGGGAGGGTTTTCAAATATGCAAATGGCTTGCAAGATGAAATCCATCGTTGTATATTAGTTGATGTGTCAATCATTGATATATCAACTAATAGTTTTAACAAGAAGGAAGGGATGGGTTTTGGCGTCATTTTGTTCAGAGGAAGCCGAGATTTTATATCAGCTGCAAGGCGTGAACAAGGTGATTGGCATGAAGTTCGAGGCATGCACGGGCATCAGCCAATCTCGTTTGGAATTGCTGACATTGCTTTATCATGCAGATGAGATTAGTCAAAGCGACCTTCAAAAGAAAGTAAATATTGATAGCGCAGCCGTCACTAGACACCTGAAACAGCTGGAAGCCAAAGGCATGGTCTCAAGGCGGCGTAAGCCTGAAGACAACCGCATCACCCTTGTCCGGTTAACAGGCCAGGGAAGAGAGCGAATTGAATCTTCAAAGAAAGAAAAGGAGCGTTTCATGAAGGAAATGCTTGCAAATGTAAGTGCAGACGAGCGCCGCCTGCTCATTGATGTGCTGGCGCGCATGCGGAACAACATAGACAATATTGAAGCATAAGAGGAGTGTATCAACATGATCAAAACAAACGATTTTATGGAGATTATGAAAGGCCGCCGTTCTATTCGCAACTATGATCCGACAGTGAAAATCAGCAAAGAAGAAATGAGAGAAATTTTAGAAGAAGCAACAACTGCTCCATCTTCTGTCAACGCGCAGCCATGGCGTTTTCTCGTCATTGACAGCCCGGAAGGAAAAGAAAAGCTCGCACCGCTTGCAAGCTTTAACCAAACGCAAGTCACAACATCATCTGCCGTCATCGCTGTATTTGCAGATATGAACAATGCAGATTACCTAGAAGAAATCTATTCAAAAGCCGTGGAACTCGGTTACATGCCGCAGGAAGTCAAAGACAGACAAATCGCCGCGCTGACCGCTCATTTTGAAAAGCTTCCGGCACAGGTGAACCGCGAAACAATCCTGATTGACGGAGGTCTTGTTTCCATGCAGCTGATGCTGACTGCACGTGCGCACGGCTATGATACAAACGCGATCGGCGGATACGATAAAGAAAACATCGCAGAAACGTTCGGTTTAGATAAGGAACGTTATGTACCGGTCATGCTTCTTTCTATTGGAAAAGCAGCAGACGAAGGCTATGCTTCCTACCGTCTGCCGATTGATACAATTGCAGAATGGAAATAAAACAAAGAGCCCAGACCTATTTTCTGGGCTCTTTTTGTCCAATCACTCTTCTCTCTGTTATTCTTTGATTTTCTTCCTGCCAAACGGCCACCAGTTGCCTTCGCCAAAAGTCATGATGATTGCCGGAATGAAGAGCGGGAGAATGACAAGGCCGTAAAGCAGCAGCCCGATAATGATGACACTTGCCACCTGCATCAGCGTATTGACGCCTGAAGGCATCATCGCCGCGAACGTTCCGGCCAAAATAATGGCCGCCGTAATAATGACGGATCCCATTTTGCTCATTGATCTGACAACACCTTGTGCAATGCCGAGGTGCACCTCTTCCTTAAATCGGTCCAGCAGGAAGATCGAATAATCCACGCCTAACGCGATCAAGATGACAAAGCTGAAGAACGGTACTGCCCAGCTGACGCCGGCGTTTCCTAAGCCATTTACAAAAATTAATTCTGTTATGGATATCGACGTATAGTACGTCAGCAGCAGTGACGCAATCATATAAATCGGCATGATCATTGAACGGAACAAAATCGTTAACACGATAAACAGCCCAATAATCATGATCACCATTGTTCTGGAGAAGTCCGTTGTGGACAGCTCTTTTAAGTCTGCATTCACACTCGTGACCCCGCCGTATACGATCTGTGCATCCTCGAGAGGAGTGCCGTCAACTTCGTTTGCTACAGCTTTTTTGATTTGGTTTATTGTTGTAATGGCTTGTTCTGAATAAGGATTAGCGTCCAGGACGACGCTTAATTGTACGCCTTTGCCGTCTGCAAAGGAATATTGGTCAATTGACTTCTTAAAGTCTTCATCCTTCATGACTTGATCAGGAATGAATATGCCTGTATCTCTTACGGTTGAGCTTTTGCTCATGTTCTCTAACATATCACTGGAAGCTGTCATGCCGTCAGAGATTTTCGTCAGGCCATCATTTGCACTCTTCACGCCCCCTGCAAGCTGCTGCAGGCTTTCTGTCAGCGTTCCGGCTTGTGCCTGCTGGCCCGAGAGCTGCTGATTCGCTTGTTCAAGTCCGGTTTGAATCTGTCCAAGCTGTCTGCTGATTGCCGTAAGCTGCTGCACAGTCTGTGCAGTATTGCCGGTTTGGGAAATCTGTTTGCTCACGAGCTGGAGCTGCTGATTGATTTTGCCCAATCCTTCTGCCGCATCGCCCAGCGAACCGCCGAACCTGCTATTTGAGGCTGAGCTGGTTTGCCCCGCCATTTGATTCAGCCCGTTTTCTATATCCGTTAAACCGCTTTGGACATCAGCGATTCCTTTTACCGTCTTATCCAGTCCGTCTGAAACCGAGCCTAGCTGTTTATCAATATATAAATCTTTGATTTTTTCACCAGTCGGCTGCGTGATGGTCATGACAGAGTCAACATGTTCGACTTTCTCGATCGCTTTGCTGATATTTCCGAGATAAGGGATTGTATCAGCTGTTGTAAGATCTTTGTCTCCTTTCACGACAACATTGATCGGGAACGCTTTCCCTTCACCGAATCCATCCTTGATGGCTTCGAGAGCTTTTACTGATTTATAATCACTGCTGATTTCCGCAGTCGAATCAAATGAAATCTGGTCATCATAGGTCAAAATGAACGGTAGCGTGATCATTACCGTGATGGCAATAAACAGAAACGGACGCACAACAGAATGCCTGCCGAGAAACGCCCATAATTTGTTGTCACTGTGCGACAGCACTTTCTTAGAAGGCCAAAATAATTTTTCACCCAGCGTTACCATAAATAATGGAAGCAGTGTATAGAGGATGATCATTAAGATCCCTACACCGACTGCGACCCCTACTGCGGATTGAAAAATCGCAAACTTCGCAAATCCTAAGGCGGAAAATCCGATCAATACCGCAAATCCGCTGATAAATAAGGTTTTTCCCCCTGTACGGTAAGCGATAAGCGCCGCTTCTTTTTTGTCATGCCCGTTTGCTAATTCTTCACGGAATCGGGTCAGAAGCAGAATGCAGTAATCTGTACCGATACCGAACAGGATGGCGACTAAGAAGGTTTGCGTAAACGTCGAGATAGGAAAATCAACATTGTACACAAGGACGCCCAGTATAGATTGACTGATCAGATAAGAGAAACCCACAACCACAATTGGGATAAAAGGCGTCACAACAGACCGGAACACGATCAGCAGTAAACCGATGATCAAGCAGACTGTGATCACTTCCGTTTTCTTGAGCCCTTCCTCTGAGCTGTAGGCGAAATCCTGATTGATGAGAGAGGCTCCCGTAATATATGCAGTCAAATCATCAGGAACGATTTTATAAATGTCATCCGCGATTTTTTCCGCTTTTTTATCAGAACCTGTAATCGTGACAGGAATGAGAACCGTTTTCTTGTCTTTTGAAATCAATTGGTCTTTGACTTCTTTTTCCGCTGTTAGAGGAGACGTTACTCCTTCTACACCGTCGATCTTTTTGACTTTATCGATCATTGTCCGGAGCCGATCCTCTGTTTCTTTCTTCAAAGCGTGATCTAATGTAAAGACGATACTGATCGAATTATTGTCTTCTCCTGCTTGTTTTAAAGTGGCATTTGCTCTTTCTGAAACAGCATTTGCAGGAAGCTGGGCCTGCCCCTTTTGATTGGCCAGCTCCGTTAAGTTCGGAGAAAACAAACTCAAAACGACGGTAAGTGCTAATATAACCGCTGCAATGGCCCACTTGAATTTGATGATTGCTCTCATTTTGCAGAATCTCCTCCTTTAAATTTGCTTTTTAGAATGGTGAATATCTCTATGATAGAATTTAAGTGTTTCTCATCTATATCATCGATCAACTCTTTGAGAGCGTTAAAAATGGCTGAATCTAATTCTTCCAGTATGGTTTCACCGCTGGTTGTGATCTTAATAAGCTTAGAGCGCTTATCACTTTTCGTAGGACAGTCATCCCATTCAACCAATCCCTTATCAAGCAGCTTTCTCAGTCTATTAGAAATCGCACTTTTATGTACATTTTGATACATGGCTAGGCTGCCGGGAGAGGTTGGGCCCTTGACTTTTAAAATTTTTAACAAGTCTGCCTGTTCCCTTGAAATATTCTTGAAGACATCCTGATTGATTTCATGATGCACAAACTCTGTGCCTTCAAGTAATACTTCCACAAACAGGTTTATCGCCTGACATAGCTTTTGTTCATTCAACATCTTCCCCTCCTCATTATAGTTTACCCCTCTAAACTTTATGATCAATGTCAAATAGTTTATTCCCCTAAACTATATCTGTCAACAAATTTTATTTACGAACAAATTAATAAGAACGTTCGTTCGTGTATAATAGACATTAGCAAAATGAAAGGGGAAAATGAACATGTCAGATTTTTCATTAACATTGCACGATTATAACGTTTGGGCCAATCAGCAAATATTCAACCGATTAAAAGAGCTCCCAAAAGAGGTGTACCGCGAAGAGATTCAAAGTGTGTTTCCGTCGATATCCCATGTGCTGTCTCATGTTTATCTTTCGGATCTGGGCTGGATTGAAGTGTTTTCCGGCCGAAGCATGGCCGATGCTTTGGCGCTAGCTGAACAGCTCAAAGAACAGACAGAGGCAAAAGAGATGGAGGAAATGGAAGCCCTGTTTCTGACGTTGTCCGAGCGTTATACATCATTTTTACAGCAAAAAGAACAGCTCCATAAGCCCCTCCAGATTAAAAACCCGTCAGGCAAAATCATGAAAACGACTGTTTCTGAGCTGGTTCCCCACGTTGTCAATCACGGGACATACCACCGCGGCAATATCACAGCAATGCTGCGGCAGACAGGATACGCATCCGCTCCGACAGATTATGGGCTCTACCTGTATCTGAAAAAAGCTGAAATGGGATAAAAAAAGCGGCTCAATTTAGGTGCCGCTTTTTTTATGATGGATCGTTCAAAACATTAAAATTTCTTTTCATATTTTCTGTATAGTAAAAAAGATATAAATTTTAGTGTTATAATATTCATTAAAAATATATCGCTGACTCAATAAACAATTTTTCAATGGAGGAACACACAAAGTGACAGACGACATGACGAAAGACAATAAGCAGCAAAAATTGGAGAGAGGCTTGAAAAACAGGCACATCCAGCTCATCGCCATCGGCGGGGCCATTGGAACGGGCTTATTTCTCGGCTCCGGAAAATCGATTCATTTTGCTGGACCGTCGATTCTATTTGCTTACATGATCACAGGGATCATTTGCTTTTTAATTATGAGATCTCTGGGTGAACTGCTCTTATCGAATTTGAACTATCACTCTTTTGTTGATTTTGTACAAGACTATTTAGGCGATATGGCAGCCTTTATCACCGGCTGGACCTATTGGTTCTGCTGGATTTCGATTGCAATGGCTGATCTGACAGCCGTCGGGCTCTACACTCAATATTGGCTCCCGGGTGTGCCGCAATGGGTGCCCGGCTTAATCGCTCTGATTATATTACTGATTATGAACCTGGCAACCGTCAAGCTTTTTGGAGAATTAGAATTTTGGTTTGCGTTAATTAAAGTCATTGCCATTTTGGCACTGATCGTTATTGGCCTTGTGATGATCTTTAAAGGTTTTTCCACAAGCTCTGGGGTCTCCAGTTTCACAAATCTCTGGAGCCACGGAGGCATGTTCCCGAATGGCATGCACGGGTTTATCCTATCGTTCCAGATGGTTGTGTTTGCCTTTGTCGGCATTGAGCTGGTCGGACTGACAGCCGGTGAAACAGAAAACCCTGAAAAAGTAATCCCTAAGGCGATTAACAATATCCCTGTCCGGATACTGCTTTTCTATATTGGGGCTCTTCTTGTGATTATGAGCATCTATCCTTGGGATGTCATCAACCCTAGCGAAAGCCCATTCGTACAGGTGTTTGTCGCGGTTGGCATCGTCGGGGCAGCAAGCATTATCAACTTTGTTGTGTTGACTTCCGCTGCTTCAGCATGCAACAGTGCTGTATTTAGTACAAGCCGTATGGTCTATTCTCTGGCAAAAGATAACAATGCGCCTGAATCAATGGCAAAACTGACTCCGCGTAAGGTACCTAAAAACGCGTTGTTCTTTTCAGCTATCGTGATTTTAATTGGTGTAACGTTAAACTACATCATGCCAGAAGGCGTATTCACCCTGATCACAAGCATTTCAACCGTCTGCTTTATCTATATTTGGGGTATTACGGTCATCTGCCATATGAAATACCGTAAAACAAGACCTGAATTAGCGAAAACAAACAAGTTTAAGCTTCCGCTTTATCCGTTTACAAATTACCTGATTCTTGCGTTCCTGGCGTTTATCCTGGTTGTGCTGGCATTAGCTCAGGATACTCGTGTTTCCTTATTTGTCACGCCGGTTTGGTTTATTTTGCTGATTGTGATTTATAAAGTGAGAAAAGCGAAGCATCAATAAGATTTGCAGCTCCTGCACAAAAATGAGAGCAGGAGCTTTTTTAATGAAAATAATGACAAATACCCTTTGCTTTTGAATTTGAAGTTATGCTATAGTGTGCGTAATTAAAACAAGAAGGGATGATGGGTGGACAATGATTAACTAATCTTATTTTTACCGTTGTTTGAAATCAATATTTCAAATCAGAAAAAATAGGATTAGTCTGCCCATTTTCTATATATACGACAGTGCTATTTATAAGTAATAGCTTATTTGATCATGCACATGCGCGGCTAATCCTTCCAACACATTTGGGAGGATTTTTTTATTCTCCCTTTAAAGCGAGGGATATGAATGAAAGAGATTGTGACTTTAACAAATGTCAGCTATGAAGTGAAGGATCTGACTGTTTTTAAAAACGTAAACGCCAGTGTTCAGCAGGGAGATATCATTGGGATTATCGGCAAAAACGGCGCTGGGAAATCTACGCTGCTGCACCTCATACAAAATGACTTAGCTCCTGCACAAGGACAAATCCTTCGGCAGGATTTAAAAATGACGTTGGTTGAACAGGAAACCGCGTCGTATTCCTTTGCGGATCAGACGCTTGCCGAAAAGAAATTACTGGAGAAATGGCGTGTGCCCATCCGGGATTTCCAACAGTTAAGCGGCGGTGAAAAACTGAAAGCACGGCTGGCGAAAGGACTATCAGAGGATGCAGACCTTTTACTATTAGACGAACCGACAAACCACCTTGATGAAGAAAGCTTGAAATTTCTTATTCAACAGCTGAAACGTTATAGAGGCACTGTGATACTCGTTTCTCACGATCGTTATTTTTTAGACGAAGCTGCAACAAAAATATGGTCGCTTGAGGATCAAACGTTGACCGAATTCAAAGGGAATTACTCCGGGTATATGAAGTTCCGGGAGAAGAAAAGACTCACCCAGCAGCGTGAGTATGAAAAGCAGCAAAAAATGGTTGAACGGATTGAAGCACAAATGAATGAGCTTGCTTCTTGGTCGGAAAAAGCCCACGCTCAATCGACGAAAAAGGAAGGGTTTAAAGAATATCACCGCGTAAAAGCGAAGCGTACGGATGCCCAGATTAAATCCAAGCGGAAGCGGCTTGAACAAGAACTGGAAAAAGCAAAGGCGGAACCCGTTGAGCCTGAATATACTGTCCGCTTTTCAATTGATACAACAAAAAAAACAGGTAAACGCTTTTTAGAAGCTCAGCATGTAACGAAGGCCTTTGGCGAAAGAACACTGTTTAAAAACGCACATTTTACAATTCAGCACGGCGAAAAGGTTGCGATCATAGGCCCCAATGGCAGCGGAAAAACAACATTACTGAAAATTATTCTGGGACAGGAATCGGCTGAGGGAAGTGTGTGGGTGTCGCCGTCGGCAAATATCGGCTATTTAACGCAGGAGGTGTTTGATTTACCTTTAGAACAAACTCCGGAAGAGTTATTTGAGAAAGAAACATACAAGGCAAGAGGGCACGTTCAAAATCTGATGAAGCACTTAGGTTTTACAGCCTCCCAATGGACTGAGCCAATCAAGCATATGAGTATGGGTGAACGTGTAAAGGTCAAGCTGATGGCATATATGCTGGAGGAGAAAGACGTGCTGATTTTAGATGAGCCGACAAACCATCTCGACCTGCCATCACGCGAACAGCTGGAAGAAACACTGTCACACTATAGCGGCACATTGCTGGCGGTTTCACATGACCGATACTTTCTCGAAAAAACAACAAACAGCAAACTCGTCATCTCGGACAATGGCATCGAAAAGCAATTGGTTGACGTTTCATCAGAAAGAAATGACCGGGAGGAGCTTCGTTTAAAACTTGAAACAGAAAGACAAGAAGTGCTGGGCAAGCTCAGTTTTATGACGCCGAATGATAAAGGGTACAAGGAGCTTGATCAGGCTTTCAATGAGCTTACGAAACGAATGAAAGAGCTGGATCATTAGCGTGTAAGGGATACCAAAGGCGGTTCGCCCTTGGTATCTTTTAAGTTTCCGCCTTCAGCCCTCGCCAAAAAATATCGAAGGAAATCTCTAAAGATCGCTCAAATGATTGTTTATTCTCGTAAACCAGCTGAATGTTCAACCCGTCAAAAAGAGTGATGAAGGCTATCGCACACTTCTCGGGCGGATAGGTGATGCCCGATTCCTTAAACACAAGTGCAACCTGGCTTTTCAAAGCATGAAGAAACATCAAGTACTGGGCTGAAATAAAATCACTTACTTCAGCAGGAGCCTTAAACGACATCGCCTGTAAAAAGGCTACATTGGGCATAGCATGAAAGCGCACCTGCGTTTCTTTTAAAAAATTATATATAAGATTCTTGGCTGGCATATGCTTTCGGGATTCAAAAAAATCATTGATAAACGCTACTTCTTCTTCAACAATCTCGGGGTATACTTCCATCAGCAGATCCTTTTTTGACGAGAAATGGTAGGAAAGAGATTGTTTCCGAATTCCCAATTCTTTTGCAATATGCGCCATTTTGACTCCCTCGTAGCCAAGTTCATTAAATTGGCGAACAGCTGTGCGTTTTATATTCTCACGGGTCACTGTTCTGACCTCCCCACATTATTTCATCCGTTTTCTCTTGGAACAGATAAATAAAATATATAATAAAAGAAACAGCAGGTACACCAAAACGGAAGCGATATAAAGCGTCTGATACGAATAGATCGTTGCCACCACACCTAATAACAATGAGCCTCCTCCAATTCCCATATCAAAAAAATTAAAGAATGTTCCCATAGCGTCCTCATGTTCATGCTCTTCTACAAAATTGATACACCATGTCTGGATAGCCGGGAATATTGAGCCGAATCCAAATCCGTAACATATCGCCGCAGTAAAAAACATTGCATTGGTTTGGGCAATATATATTATTGAAAGGCCTGCTATTGAAAATATTGAGGCGGGGATAAGGATGGCTCCCGCTCCGAATCGGTCAAATATTTTCCCGGAGATAAGACGTATCAAAAAACTGGCTGCCGCAATCAGAAAGAAAAACATTCCGACACTTCGGAAACCCTTTTCGATCGCATAGAGTGAAAAGAAGGACATGATCCCAGATGCAGCAATGCCGACTAATAAAATGAGAAACGAAGGAAACAGCACACGTCTTTCTAACACCTTTACCTTTACCCTTCCCTTTTCAGCTGTGTCTCTCGCTTCAGGCCGCCTCCGCACCAGTACAGCCATAAGCACAGCCAGTAAAAGAATGGACATCCCGCCAAGAAAAAGCCTCTCAAAATCATAAAGCTCCAGCGCTATGATACCAATCATAGGCCCAACCGAAACCGCAATCGTTTCGCCTACCCCAAAATATCCAATCCCCTCACCTCGGCGCTCCTTCGGAATAATTTCCGCGGCAATCGTGGCAAAATAAGTAGTTGCTAACCCAAAACCGGCACCATGTATTAAGCGAATGAGCAATAGGACGCTCACATCTGACGCCAAGTAATATGCACCGGTTGAACAAGCACTAATAACAATTCCAAATATAAGTAAATATTTTTTGTTGAATCGTTTAGCCAAAACCCCTGCAAAAGGACGTATGGCAATGGCAGATATCATAAAAATACCTGTAACCAACCCGACTTGCTTTGCCCCGCCTCCGATAGCAGTAACAAACAAAGGCAATGTCGGCAATAACATTTCAAACACCATAAATAAAAACGCATTTGAAAGCGTGACAAAAACAAATGATAAGGACCACATTTTTACAGTATGTGTTTTTTCTACTTGTACCTCCATCAGGTTTCTTCTCCTTTTTCTGTTCATTGTTTAATTTCATCACACTCACTTTACCTGACTATAGTCAGTCTGTAAACTGTTAATCTATAAAAAGATTATGGAAATCGTTCATTCCTTAATTATTTCAACTAATAAACTGACAATAGTCAGATTATTACGTTTGATTTGCCTTCACACGTGA
The DNA here is from genome assembly GCF_030519405.1 of Bacillus sp. C28GYM-DRY-1. NCBI lineage: Bacteria > Bacillati > Bacillota > Bacilli > Caryophanales > Bacillaceae > Bacillus > Bacillus sp. C28GYM-DRY-1. Next base: position 82,965 of record NZ_JAUMKF010000013.1, on the reverse strand, counting down.
GAAGATCCATATAACCTTAACAGCTCCAAATCATTGCATAAAAAAAAGACCAACAGCTGTTGTCCTTTTCTCTCCATGGGCATGCGGCCCCCAAATGGAAATCCCACAAAAGAAGGGAGGTGATGAAGAAATGCAGAAGATTATTAAATGAAACAAAAAAAGTGAGGATGGATCATATGACTGAAGACTTTTACTGTGATGAGGTTTTTAGCGGCAAAACGAAAGTGAATAAAGTAATAGAGACAGATAACGTATTGGCATACTATCATACAAAGCCTTTTTATCCAGTCCATATTGTGGCTGTCCCTAAGAAACATATTTCCTCATTGATCACCCTGGAAGAGAACGACCATGAGTTGCTTCTTGAATTAATGAGTGTCATTCAAAAGGTCGCTTCCATGGTGACGGAAGAAAAAGGCGCATGCCGTGTAATCACCAACTTAGGAGCTTACCAGGACTCTAAACATCTACATTGGCATATTGTGTTCGGAGAGCCGCTTAAGTAAGCGGCTTTGATCAGCACAGCTGTTTCCGCATACGTATGTTGGTCATGGCATATCCCATCTTCTGATAAAGATAGACGGCTGTCTCGTTGTGCGCAAACACATGAAGAGCAAGTCTTTCCGCACCAAGCTCTCTTGCTCTTTCATCCAGCGTTTGAAGGGCCAATTGAGCAAGCCCTTTTCCGCGGAAGGCTTCATACAATCCAAAGGAATAGATAAATGCTTCCTTTTGCGGATGAAACGGATCAGCATACAGCCAGAGCCAGCCCATCCTTTCTCCTTGTTCATTTGTAATGTTCCAAAAATAATGGTTGCTGCTGTGTCGTCCATCCGGAATCATGTTATCATACGCCTGCTCCGATTTTTCAATTGCCTCTTTTTCTGTCCAAGTTCCCGATTTTATGTTTTGTTTCGCATAATTTTGCACGGACATCCCGCGAAATGCTTCGAACTCTTCCACAGTCATATCTTCAAAGGTTAACGTCATCCTGTATTCCTCCCTATGAAAAAAGTCCAGCCAATGCCGAACATCACTGCGTACAAATGAAAAAAATAAGCTGGTTAAGCCTCTGACTCTCTATCATTCGTTAAGAGAAATAGATTTCCTGCAAACCAAAATAAAAGGCTGTGGAAATAAAAGCTTACGTGAACTCCCTAATCATAATCATGATCGAAACAATCAAACAGATCATTGCGGATATCGTCATGAGAAATGATTGATGCGCTCGCACAATATGGAGGAAATCACACATGGTGTCCAACTTTTACAACAAGCATGGGGAATGGCATGACATTATTCCCTTTCTAATGAAAAAAACCCCCTTAAAGCGGGCTTTTATTCATATAACCGATAAACCCTTTTCAGCCTTTCTTCAAGCTGTTCAAAATGAACAACCGGGCTTCTCTCAGAAACTCAGTTCCATCGATAAACAAAAGAAGCACAGGAACGGTGAAGACTGAAAATCGGCCGGCGACCTCTTCTACATCGTCAGCATTGATATGCGCCAATGTGATGTTTGGAAACTGATCCAATAAAATTCTGAGCTGCGGCAGAACAGCATGACATACTGTACAGCCGGGTCTTGATATATAGATAAAACTGAATGGATGCTGTTTAATAAAATTCTCTATAGCATTTAATGATTGTAATTCTGTCATCTCTTTCATCCATTTACTCCTTCAAATTGGTCTGTCTTTCATGACCAAGCTCATCGATACGTATTATTCACTATACACATTTATATGAATGATATCCGCTTTTTGTTTTTACCTGCAAGCTTGCACGAATATGGAAAACAAAGAACAGTTACCGCTTGCCAGTAACTGTTCTAACATACTTTCGTATTAAAAATGCAAAGCATAAGCCCCTGAACCGATGAGTGCAACCCCGATGGAGACTGCAATCAGCACCACGTTATATTCAAAACCGCCGGCGCCATTCGCAAATCCTTTCGCTCCATGGACTTTTACGATGGCACCTAACATAATGATCGTGATGATAGCAGCTCCAAGCGGAAGGAATATACCTAAAATAAATAAAATTCCGCTTACTAATTCCCCAAGACCTGTTAAAGCGGCCGCGGCGTTACCTGGTTTCAACCCAATTGACTCGAACCATTGTCCGGTTCCTTTAATCCCATATCCGCCAAACCAGCCGAATAATTTTTGTGATCCATAAAACAGAAACACCACACCAATCAGAATACGAATAAGCAATAGTCCTGCATCTTCCATTTTTATCTCTCCTTATTTTTGATATAACATGTTGCGCTGAAAGGCAGCACGTCTAGTTATTTACCGCCAGCAACTTTCAGCAATTACCTGTTGAATATATGTCTCTTTATTTCTCTTCATACGTGATTACAATTAGTCTAACTCTCTCACTTCAAACGGCAGCAGCCCTTGTTCAATTTGTGTTCGATGTGGTTCATACTGAATAGGCAGCATTAACTTTCCACCCATTGTTTCTGGTGATTCATCATGTGCAAAGCCCGGCGGATCAGTTGCGATTTCAAATAGAATTTCCCCATGTTCTCTGAAGTAAATCGCATTAAAATAATTTCTATCGCGAACAGGAGTCACACCGTATCCGTGAGAAGCGATATATCTATGCCAATCTAATTGATCTTCGTCATCGTTAGCACGCCAAGCGATGTGATGCACCGTGCCGACTCCCATTTGCCCGCGTCCAATAGGCGTGATTTGAAGGTCAATCACATTTCCGATATCACCGGCAGAACGAAAACGAACGAAGTCTCCTTCCTTGCCGACTTGTTCCAGCCCCATGATATTTTCTAATAGCTCAGCGGTTTTATCAGGCTGTGCTGATAACAGGGTTGCACCGCCAAAGCCTTTAATGGCAACATCAGGTGTTATATCTCCAAACGTCCACGTATTGGCTTCTCCTTCTTCTCTTTCCACGATTTCTAAATGCAGACCGTGCGGATCATCAAATTCTACATATTGTTCTCCAAAACGCTCGATTTTGGTGTATGGAACGTTAAACTTTTTAAGTCTCTTTTCCCAAAAAGCCATAGCTCCCTTCGGCACGACATAAGAAGTCACGCCAACTTGACCGTCTCCAATGATGCCTTGGCGGGCGCCCGCCCACGGAAAGAAGGTGATGATTGTTCCCGGCTTCCCGCCTTCATTTCCAAAATAAAGATGATACGTATCAGGATCATCAAAATTGACAGTTTGCTTGACCAAACGAAGCCCCAGGACTCCTGCGTAAAAATCTGCGTTCTCTTGAGGGTGACCGACAATTGCTGTAATATGATGTATTCCCATCGTTTTTTTTGCCATTTTTATCTGCTCCTTTACATGTTCATTTAGAGATATTCAACAAACACATTTATAGATTTCCGGTAGCCGCGCGGGCTTCTGCTCTCTGTGTAATTATCATGACAACCTCAAATTGATCATCTATATTCAAAATCTGTTCCACGGTTTCAGCATCCTTAGCACTCAGCATAAACATCATTGCAGAAAGTGAAGCGTTCCTTATCGCCTCATCCCTCTTAAATAGTTCTCCCTTTTATTAAACGAAACGGTGTCTTGAACCACACGGCCAACCTGCTTATCCCCTAATACCAATAGAACCGCAGATGAGCTTAACACGTTATATTGACCGTTTGCGGCCTGTATCGGCTTTTTACATCCGGTCTAGAACCGTCACATATTTTGTATGCTGTAAGTTAAAAGCCGATGGAGCCAAGGCAACCCATTCAAACATCTCATTTAGTTCATCTTTCGTGATTGGATAATCTGGGAAGGAAGTTACTTGCAGATCGCTTTGGCTAGCTGTGAAAATTTCCAGCTTTTTATGACCTAAACTATTTATCTTGAATTCGAGATATCACTTTATAAAAAAATACATTGGCATGAAGGTTTACGCTTGGGTGTTACTAATTTATCTTGAATTAAATTATCTTGAATATGAGATAATAATAAATTATGGCTGTTCTATTGTCAACAGTTTTGAAAAAGGAGTGGGGATTTCACTGAAGTGGAATATTAATTGGTGGGCCATCACCGTTTGTTATGTTTGCTGTGTGCTCTTTTAGCCCGGCTCCAACTTTTTTTCTTTCACCTTATTTATTAGTAAACAGGAAACAACGTTGCTATAGACCCACTCGAAATGGAATTGGTATGATAAGCAAAGTGATTACACAAGAAAGGATACGGGGAGCGAATAAAAAAGCACTCCTATTTTTTTGTGCAGTTTTACAGGAGGAAAAAATGGCAAGTGAAAGAGAACAAATAAGCAAAAAGGTTGCTTTGATTGCATTGATAGCCAATCTGATCTTAATGGCAGGAAAGGTCTTTTTTGGGCTGATAGGCGATAGTGAAGCGGTTTTTGCGGACGGAATCCATTCCGCAGCGGATGTCGTTGCTTCGATTGCTGTCTTGGCAGTGATCGGCATTTCAAATAAACCGCCTGATCAAGACCATCCTTTTGGGCATGGAAAAGCTGAAGTCATTAGTGAGGCTATTGTAGGAATTATCTTAATGATCGTATCTGTTTATATCCTAATAGAAGCGATTCTGTCCTTTGTTGAAGGGCCAAGCGTTCCACAATACAGCGCATTGTTTGCCGCTCTGATTTCGTACGTGGCCAAGGAGATCCTATATCGCTATTCCATTAAGCAGGGGGAAAAATGGAACAGCAAAGCGATTATAGCGATTGCATACGATCATAAAGGCGATATCGTTGCCTCTCTTGCCGCTTCTATCGGCGTCCTATTGGCGATTATCGGAAACACACGCGGATGGTCCTATCTGTTGTACGCCGATGCAATTGCCAGTGCAATCGTGGCTTACCTTATTTTTAAGATTTCAATGGAATTAATCAGGCCATCTGTTGATGTTCTTATGGAGAAAAGTGTTGCTCCCGAGCTGATAGAAGAATATAAAGCTGTTATTTTTCAATGTGATCAAGTAAAGCGAATCGATAGAATCCGCGCACGAGAACATGGCCACTATAAATTGCTTGATGTCCGTCTATCTTTGGATCATGATTTGACGATTAAACAGGGTCACGATATTGCCCGCGATATCCGAAATGAAATCAAAAGACAGTTTTCAGATGTTGAAGAAGTGCTCATCCATGTGAATCCTTATTTTGAGGAATGAAAAAGCTCCTTTTCAAAAGGGGCTTTTTCTTTATGCAGTTTGTTCAGAAACGGTTTTTATCCTCAGGAACGTCAATTTGTTCACGCCTTATCCCCTTCCTCTAATCCTTGCAAACTTTTCCTTTAGGACTGGCCATACTATATAATGTTTATGTAAAAATCATATAAACAGAAAGGTTGTTAAAATGAAGGATTTTTTTTCGATTGGAGAAGTTTCAAAGCTATTCAATGTAAAAATCTCTGCGCTTAGGTATTATGATGAGATCGGCCTTTTGAAACCGGAATATAAAGACGAGCAAACGAACTATAGATATTATTCTACCCAACAGTTTGAGCGGTTAGATACCATCAAGTATTTGAGGGCTTTAGGCCTGCCCGTCAATAAACTTCTTGATTTTTATAATTCTCAAAATACAAACACTCTGCTTCACTTACTGAAAAGCCAGCAAACTGAAATTGATCGTAAAAAGAGAGAATTGGAACGCATAGAAAAAAAGATCTCCCGCCGTATCATGCAAATAGAAGATGCCGTCCACACGCCGTTACAGCACATTACAAAAATCAAACTTCCCGCATTACGTGTGGCTTATTTACAGCATGAGTATATTCTCGGCCATGATATCGAACATTCATTAGCCAAATTAAGAACTCATCTGAATGTGAACGAGGATATATTTATAGGCAAGATCGGTTTATCTATTTCAGCAGCAAATGTAAAAGCAAATCTGTTCGACAAATATTCCAGCATATTCATGATTCTTGAAGATGAAAATGAAGAAACTTCATCCGAAATCATTTTTCCTTCAAGAGACTATCTGCAAATCAGGTTTAAAGGGTCACATTCAGAAGCCGAACCATATTACAGAGAGTTACTGGCATATATGAACGAACATCATTATGATATAGCGGGAGATTCAATCGAAATTACACTCATTGATTATGGGATTACAAATCACCTAGACAATTATGTGACTGAAATCCTGCTGCCCATCAAATAAATTTCATGAATATGTTTTTAATCTCCTTGACTCTCTACTAACTTGAGGGTTTATTTTTTATTCAGTAATCAATATTGGAGGAGAAAGCTTATGTTTGGGACCATTTTTAACACAGTGATGATCATTGCAGGAAGTATAATTGGCGGGGTATTCAAAAAAGGCATTAAAGATGAATACCAGGATATCCTGATGCAGGCAATGGGTTTCGCTGCAGTTGCGCTGGGGATCAACGCGATTACACAGCATTTGCCTGATAGTAACTACCCCATTCTTTTTATTGTAAGTTTAGCCCTTGGAGGTTTGCTTGGCCAGAGCATCAATCTGGAATTACGATTCAACAATCTGGTGAATAAATTCTCTAAAAGCAATTTAGCGGAGGGTTTATCAACTGCGATCTTATTATTTTGTATAGGTTCGCTGTCAATACTGGGCCCTGTTGAAGCGGCTCTGAATGAAAACTATACGTATCTCCTGACAAACGGGATGTTAGATGGGATTACCTCCATTGTGCTCGCTTCGACTTTTGGTTTTGGAATCGCAGCGGCTGCCATTGTATTGTTTGCCTGGCAGGGCTCGATCTATTTATTTGCTAAAGTGATGGAGAGCGCAATCAATACAGATCTCATAAATGAAATCACAATTGTTGGAGGCATACTCATCCTCAGCTCAGGGTTAAGCATTCTTGGAATTAAGAAGTTTAAAACGCTAAATCTGCTGCCCTCTATGTTGATTCCGCCTGTTGTTATTTTCGTGATTCATGTATGTGGATTGCGCTTTTAATGGCGGCCTTCAACACATGCTTCAATAAATTAACACTCACTAATGCCGTCATGCTTTATCAGTGAAACAGATGGTGAGTGGTGGATCCGTATTTGATATTCACAAAAATAGAGCCTCTGTAATGGGGCACTATTTTTTCACATGAACCAATCCTAATGACTAGGCGGCAGGTTTCGGACAGCCGTTCACTCTACAACACGCGCACAAAAAATACCAAGGTATTCACAACCCTTGGTATCAAAATGAAAATGTTCTTTGATTGTAAAAAAGTTTCATGATGCGATTTCGCACTAGACAAGATTATGCAGTTTTTCGAATTCAGAAACCGAATACCGTGCAAGAATCAAATCATTTTATATTGTCCTCTGTAAGGTTTTTTCACCTCTGGGTGCATTCTCATTAAAGTATTCATAAATGATGTCATATTAGAGATGTGCACACCGGTTTCGTTCTCAATCTTTCTTTTCAGCTCAATACTGCTTATTGGCTTATCCTGCTGCTTTAATATGTGTAACGCTGCTTCACGAGAAGCTTTTGATTCAGCTCTGCCCTGCCTTCTTTTTTTCTGTTGGATTGGTTTTGATGTTATATGATATGTCTTTACATCATTTGCTGTTTGCTCAACGAGCGCGACTTGAGATGGGCGCTGCTTTTCTTTACTAGACCTTTCTAATGCTCTTAAGCTTGAAAAGATCTTCTCCCGTTCCAACTGGAACTCACGAAGTATCGATATTTCATGTTTGTCTATTTGTGCTAATCTCATACACAAAGCTTTTCTTTGATCAGCCATCTTCTTCCCCCCAATTAAGCAGGCGGACAAAAGCTTTATTCCACCTGCAGATCTGAGTGATTGTTCAATTTTTAGTTCCCCGACCAGGGAAATCAATAATATCTATGAAGATGAGTGGCGCTGCTTATCCTTGATTCGTTTTATCACAGCGCTAATCACAGTTTTTTGTTCGGAACATACTCAGTATATAGCCGCCTAATCCCCCTATAATAGCTGGAATGAACCATCCGAGCCCTATGCTGTACATAGGAAGAATCTGAGTGAAAACACGATTCACGACTTCAATTTTCACCCCAGCTTCATTCAAACCATCAAATAGGCTTATGATAAACGTGAACAGTAAACTGCCCTGATACACTTCAGCCTTCCCTTTAAATACAGAATGTAAAAACGTTAAAAAGATTAAGGAAATCGCGATTGGATACATCATCATTAAGACAGGCATCGATACCTTAATGAGCTGTGTTAACCCTATATTTGCGACAAGCGTACTAAACACCGCTAAAATCACAACAATTTTTTTATACGAAATGTTTGGAAATAATTCATGAAAAAAGGAAGAGCACGCTGTAATCAGTCCGACACTTGTTGTCAGACAGGCTACTGTAATCATTAAGCCCAAAAAGATGGAACCATAGGATCCAAAATAAAAGGATGAAACCTTAGCCAAAACCTCGGCTCCATTTTCTAAAAGCCCCAGCTTTTCAACGCTGGAGGCCCCCATATATGAAAGGGCAGTATAGATAAGGGCTAAAAGTGTCGCAGCAATCGCAGTTGCTTTTGCACATATCAATACCAGCTGTTTTTTGGTGGCAGCACCTTGTTCTTTAATTGCATTCACGATGATGATTCCAAACACAAACGCTACAAGGGCATCCAGAGTCAGGTATCCTTCCTGAAAGCCTTTAAAAAACACATGTGATGTATACCCTTTTGATGGTGCTTGAATGGTTCCGATTGGATGGACAACAGCTACCACTACAAGCAATCCGATAAATGTCAATTTAATAGGCGTTAAAAATTTCCCGACTACATCAATGATTTTGTTAGGGTTGAGCGATAACAGACATGCAACTGTAAAAAATAGTATTGTAAATATGATTAATGGAACAGGGTCTGCATCATCTGATAAAAAAGGTTTCACTCCAATTTCAAACGATACGTTCCCAGATCTCGGGATTGCGAAAAAAGGCCCGATTGCCAGATAAAGAATCGTCGTAAACACAATTCCAAACACCGGATGCACACGGCTGGCTAGCGATTGTAAATTATGTTTACCTGAAAAAACAAATGCTGTCATCGCCAGCAACGGCAAGCCAACTCCTGTCACTAAGAAGCCAGCGTTTGCGATCCATACATTTGTTCCGGCCATTTGACCAAGCATAGGCGGGAAAATGAGATTTCCTGCTCCAAAAAACAATGCAAATAGCATTAATCCTATAATGATGATATAGGAAGAAGAAACTTTCTTTGACATGATAAATCCTCCGATTACCGTAAATACTTTTTTAAATGACCAGCAAACATTGCGTGCTATTTGCATTGGCACGGCGTTGATTCTAAAATCATAAGCTTGTTTCAGTCTTACATATTTTTATTAAGTTCAAATAACATAATCCACCTCGAAACACATTCCGCAAATTTGATTCACACCTTTGAGCAACATATTTAATGTACCATACAAAATCCATACAAAAAACAAGATCGCTGTAAGGATCCCAATAATCCTGTGTATAATAAATAGAGACCCATTTACGAGTGTTACGCTTTCTTCAACAGAATCATTAGATATTTAAGAATAACATTATCTAGGCTAGTTTGGATCGCTATGTGTTAAAAGATATTAAAATGAATGCTGTAACCCAAAAACATACCAAACCATTGGTATGTTTTTTTGGCATTCATAATGTTTTAGCCTAGCCGCATTTATGTCAGATAGACGGTCTCCGACAACTGCATGTTGAATGACGTATTTTTGCAGAATAGTATTAAAGAAATCACTTTTATTCAGTGTATGTATTTGTTGAATACTAAATGTTTCAGTTCCTCCCTGTAAACTCACAATTGCTTTATGATATTCTATTAAGCCAATACTCGCTATAAAATTGAATAATTGTTTTTAAAATAACCGAACATCCTTTAACATGAGAATATAATACGCCTTTCCCCTGATTGATATTAGCTACTAACCTTTCAAATAAAAGGAACACCTCATGTATTTCTCGATAGGGAGGGCCATATCCCATTTGCCAAGTGTCCTTACATAATCGAAAGCATCTCTAGTGACCATTCTAATTTTTCAGTTTGATACAAAGTTTCAACCATATCGCAAATGAGCGATTGTGCCATAACGTCTTCTCCTTTTAACTGCCGGCTTCACACCCTAAATACTACCATATTGAAAGGCTATAAAATCGCCTACATCATATCAGGGAATAAACGTTAAGCAAAAAAGCAGATCATAAAAGATCTGCTTTTTCTATTACATGATTTGTTTCTTCTTTTGTTCATGATCTATTTCTGGCTGTATTTCCTTCGTGAGTTGATGCCCTTCTATGTCCACATTCGGAATAATCTTGTCTAGCCATTTCGGCAAATACCAGGCTGCATTCCCCATCAGCTTCATGACACTTGGAATCAGTGTCATTCGTACAATAAATGCATCAAAGAGCACACCAAAGGATAGAGCCAATCCGTTTGCTTTAATAGACGCTTCACCAGCAAAGATAAATCCTGCAAAAACGAATATCATGATCAGGCCGGCTGCGGTGACAACAGGACCGCTGTGTTTTAAACCAGCTTGAATCGCTTGGACTGAATTTTTTGTTTTCACATATTCTTCACGCATTCTGCTTACAAGGAATACTTGATAATCCATGGCTAATCCAAACAGTATCCCAATAGATAAAATTGGCAAGAACGCGAGTATCGGCCCTTTTTCAGGTATTTTGAAAAAGTCGATGAGATTACCGTCTTGTAAAACAAATACACAGGTTCCAAGTGTGGCTGTCATCGTCAATATGAATCCTGCAACAGCAACAAGAGGCACAAGCAACGAACGGAATACGATTGTCAGCAATACAAACGCAAACCCAACAATGAGCACAGCAAACACCGGTATCGCGTCATTAAGGCGGTCTGAAATATCAATATTCACTGCAGTCGATCCAGTAACGAGCAAATCTACCCCGTTTTTATCTGATAAGCTGCGTACATCCTTTACCAGGTCCTTCGTTGCCACATCATTTGGGCCTGTTGTTGGAACTACCGTAATGATGGCAAAGCTCCCTTCTTTATTAGGCCTTGCAGGAGTGACACTTGATACATGGTCCAGTTCCTTTATTTCTTTCACTGCATCTGCGAAGGCTTCCGCCTTATTTTCTGTCACACTTGTGGCATCCGCTACGATTGTTAATTGGCCATTAAATCCTTCGCCAAAACCGTCGGCAAGCATGTCATAAGCCCGGCGATCTGGATTATCCTTCGCTTTCATCCCTGCATCAGGCAAGCCCAGCTCCAAATGCATAGATGGGATACTAATAATAAGCAAAATGAGAATGCTGCATACACTTAACATGATAGGATTTTTTGTGACAAAGCGTCCCCAGACATTTGTTTCAGCTTTTTGTTTTTCTTTTTTCTTGTTTGATTTCGGAACCATCCTTTTTCCCGCTGCCGACAAGACGGCAGGCACAAGCGTGATTGAAGCGAGAACAGCCATCAGTACGGTAAGCCCTGCTGTCAGCCCCATTGCAGACATAAAAGGAATGTTAACGACAGTCAATCCGCAAAGTGCAACGATCACAGTAAGTCCGGCAAAAACAACTGCACTCCCAGCTGTTCCTGTCGCTCTCGCAATTGATTCATTTTTTTGTGCGCCTTCGCCTAAAAACTGGCGGTGCTTCGTAAAAATAAATAAAGCATAATCTATCCCAACAGCAAGGCCAATCATTCCAGCTAATGATAGACTGACGGAAGCAATATCGAATACTTGTGTCCCAATCAACACCAGTCCAATACTTACACCTAAACCAATTAGCGCAGTTAAAATCGGCAAACCTGCTATTAATAAGGAGCCGAATGTAATGGCTAAAACGACAAAGGCCAAGATAATGCCGACAATTTCAGATACGCCGCCTATCTCCATCTCGGCTCCTGGTATATCTCCGCTTAGCTCCGTCTGCAAGCCCTCAGCATCAGCTATTTTCAAACTGTTTTTTACATGTTCGATAGAGTAATCTTTTATATCATCTGCTGAAGATGTAAACTTGATGTCAGCATAGGCAACTGTGCCGCCTTTCGCGATTGTTCCTGTCACAAAAGGACTTGCAATTGAGTCTACGGAATCATCTTTATTGATTTCCTTGAGCGTATTTTCGATTGCTTTTTTGGCTGGCTCTGCTGTAAGTTTCTCTCCATCTTCAGCTCCGAAGATCACCCGTATGCTCCCTTTATCAGGGCCGTGAGGAAATTCTTTTTGAATGACATCCATCGCTTTTTCCGAAGGTGTGTCAGGTATGGACATATCCTCAGAAAAACTTGGTTTTAACGTAATTGCAAGACCTATCGAAGCAACTAACACAACGATCCACGCGCATATTACTTTTATGCGATGGCAAGCAACCCATCCTCCTAATTTATATAACATTTTTGACATAATAATCTCCTTTCAACACATTGCTTGATCATAATCTTTCTCATTGTAGCGGACAATGAAATAAAAAAAACGTACATTCGGGCATGTACGTTTGGGCAAATTTCAAATTTGATGTTATGTGTCTAATGTCAGAATGCCTCTTTGCATGGCAATCGTCACGGCTTCCGTTCTTGAATTCGCGCCTAATTTATTGTAAATGGACGTTAACCTGGACTTTACAGTTCTCTCTGAGACACCCAAGTCAAAGGCAATCGCTTTGCTTTTGAGGCCTTTAGCAATTGCTTTTAAAACAATGACTTCCTTTTCTGTCAGCTGCGTATCACTGCTCTGCTTTTTCATCCGCTCCAGTTGGATTTCTTGCAGACGTTTTAAGATATCAGGCTGCAACAGCACGTTTCCTCTTATTGCTGCATCCATTGTATGAAAAAGGGTTTCTGAACTCGTATCCTTCAATAGATATCCTTTCGCCCCTAATTCAATTCCTTCGATCATGAGATGATCTTCATTATACGTAGTCAAAATAATGATGGGGATGTCGTGTTTTTCTTTGATTTGTTTAATGGCTTCTAACCCGCTCATCTCTGGCATATACAAATCCATGAGAATAACATCCGGTTTTAATTCATCTGCAAGGCGGATTGCTGATTTGCCGTTTTCCGCCTCTCCTATGATGGTGTAGTGATCATTCGTTTCAATTAAAAGCTTCAGACCTTCCCTCACCACAAGGTGGTCATCAACGATTAAAACCTTATTCATCTTGCATCTCTCCCTGAATTGGTACAGTGATCTCAATTTGTGTTCCTTTAGATTTTGCACTCTTTATATTGAATTGGCCTTTCATTGCTCTGACGCGTTCTTCTATGCCGAGAAGCCCATAATGTCCTCTCTTTTTCTTGCCCTTTTCTACATCAAATCCTTTGCCATTGTCCTTCACAGTTAAATGGAGCCTTCTCTTATCATCATCCCAAATGGATACCGAGATCGTATCTGCTTCAGCATGCTTTGCTGCATTCGTTATGCACTCCCCAATGATGTAATAACAGTTTTCAGCTGTACGAACGTCTAACACCTGATGTAATCTGTAGTCTAAAAACACACCCATGCCTGTCGACTCTTGAAAATGATCCAATAGTGAAGTAATTCTTTCTTTTAAAAAACCGATTTCTTCTGATTTGCTGCGTAGATCGTCAATCGCTGAACGCGCGTCCGCTAATGTACCTCTCACTCTTTTCATTGATTGTTGAATGATTTCTTTTGCTCTCTCTATGTTGCCATTGGCGAGATGAACATGAATCGCATCCAGCTGCATATTTAAACTGACCAGCCCTTGAGCAAGCGTATCGTGTAAGTCCCGGGCCATACGCTGTCTCTCGTTTTGCAGCGTCAGCTGTTCTACCTGCTGATGAGCCAGCTCCAGTCTTTCAAGAGTCAGCTGCGCTTTTATCTTTTCATCAACTTGGGAAAAAAATGTAGCAGCATAAGTAATAATCACGATCATAATAGGTACGGCAATGACAAGAAAATGCAAGTATTCACCTTTGTGAATCTGATTTGGTACATTGATTGACAGCAGAAGCAATAAATAAAGAATGAGGAACGTCTTTCTTCTGTCTGCCATTCCTATAATCTGTCCAATCAAAAATGCATAAAGGCCAATGAGGATCAGCACTAAAAAGCCAGTCATGAGATTAGCAAGTGTAAAAGTGATAAAACCTTGTACGACGAAATACAGAATCACCCTTTTCTTAACCCAGCGGTATGAGTGCCAATGCAGCAAAGCAAAAATGGCGGTCAATATTGTAAACACATGAAGCAATAAAATAGACCAGCCCTCATTAAGAAATTGCAGCACGATAGAGGCTATATAGATCATGAGAATAAAAGCCAGGCCCGGCACTCTGAGTGCAAGCATATTTAATGCCCGCCTATCATGCGGGTAGTATTTTTCTTTGATAGGATTCATTATCTGCAAACCTCATCCACTTCCTTTACCAATTTAACCGAACAAAGACTAATGAAAATCGAACCCATTTCATTGAACGTGCAACATACATTTATCCAATCATTTTATAGGAAGAGAAGGAACACAACAATACCAAGGTGCTGTGAACCATTAGATGTTCGCATTGCCCAAAGGTACATAAGCATTCTGCCTTTATGTACGTTTTATCTTTTCAACTTTACATTTAAAATAATGAGGAACTCACTATTCATTGAAGGAATGATCATCATTGAAATCGATTGATCTCACCATTTTATCATTAAAAAGAAAAGGAATTCGAACTGAGAAAGTATTAAGAAATCAGTGCCTTGATCGATTAAGCAATGTGAACGAAAAAACAGACGAGCATAGAAACAAAAATGCTCAATCAAAGAGAACGTGTAAAGAAAAAGAGGAATGAATATGTATTGGTTTTTAGGTGTTTTTTTATATTTTCTAATTGGTACTTGTATATTCATTGGGGTCATTAGAGACAGTCACTCAGATTCATGGATACTCCTTGCATTAGCAGCTCCTCTCATCATTGTTGGCTATCCTTACTTTTTTTCTAAGCAGCTTCTTGCCAAAAGATCGTGAAATAGACGCCATACGAACTGTACATTGGTAAAATGATCAATGCCGGGATACAATTTATGTATCTTAAGGAAAGGAGTCTTGCCTTATGAGTCAAAGAGTATCCTACTATGATGTTGCACCTGAAGGTATGAAGATGATGATGGATATGGAGAAATACACGAAACAATCTTCAATTAACCGAACGACGAGAGAGCTAATTAAAATCAGAGTTTCTCAAATAAACGGCTGTGCGTTCTGCTTAGATATGCATACTTCTGATGCCCGCAAAATGGGGGAAACGGAACAGCGAATTTACTGCTTACCTGCTTGGAATGAATGTGATTTTTATTCACCTGAAGAGAAAGCAGCGCTCGAACTATCTGAACACATCACGCTCATTCCATCTAAAAGGGTTCCTGATGAGCTATATCATCGAGTGCGGGAACATTATGATGAAAAACAATATGTTGACCTAGTTCTCATCATCAATCAGATAAACAGTTGGAATCGCATCTCTATTGCAATGGGGAATCAAGCAACTTCAAGATAATGAGAAGGAGTAAGATTGTAACGAATCTTACTCCTTCTTTCTCATTATTGTTTTCATGACCCTATCCCATATATCGTTAGAAGAAAACAGGGTAAACCGTCTTGTTGATTTCGCTTGTTCTTCATAATATCCTGCAATGAAATTATTAAAAGCTCGATTCCCTTGGTCTCCTGCAATAAAATAAATTCCTGATTCAGTCCCTATAAAAAACGATCTAGGGAATGTTTGGTCATCGACATAAACGACTCCCGGAATGGTTTGTTCTAATATTGAATAGACAAAATGTCGGGCAACATGTTTCATCAATCAATGTTTTTAAGCCGTTATATTTTTCTTTTGTTAACTCCTGCAAACTGACAACTCCCTTCAAACAGCGTCTCCTTCAAGGTTCTGTTACCAACATCAAATTCCCTCTACCACAAGCTAAATAACTTCGCTTTTAAACGGACAGCTCATGGATCACAGACAAGTTAAACCCAAAAAACAGGTGCCTGCGCTTAGCCCGCAGACACCTGTTAAACAACACATTTATATAAACCAAAGGAAAAGCTGAGTATATCTATTTTTTATTCCCCTGTTTCAGCAAACTGTTTTAAGCGTTCTCCAATTTCATCACGGACTCTTTGGAAGAATGCCCATTTTTCTTCGTCTGTTCCTTGTGCTTTTGCCGGATCATCAAATCCCCAATGCTCGCGTTTTACATGCGGCGGCGTCATTGGGCATTTATCAGCTGCATCACCACAGAGAGTAACAACTAAATCAGCATTGTTTAAAATGTCCGGATCAATGATATCTGAAGTTTGATTGGAAATATCAATACCCGCTTCTTTCATTGCTTTGACAGCATTAGGGTTTAATCCATGAGCCTCGATTCCTGCGCTGTACACGTTCCACTTGTCACCAAGGTATTCTTTTCCCCACCCTTCAGCCATTTGACTGCGGCAAGAATTTCCAGTGCATAAAAAATAGATTGTTTTCTTTGACATATTTATCTTCTCCTTTTAGAAACAAGAATGGATAATCATCAGCCATAGATACAAGCCGACAAGTGTAATCAATAATGTTGGGATTGTCAGAATGATTCCTGTTTTAAAGTACGTGCCCCAGGAAATCTTCACACCTTTTTGTGAAAGGACATGGAGCCATAATAGTGTCGCCAAGGAACCAATTGGCGTGATTTTAGGTCCTAAATCTGAACCGATGACATTTGCATATATGAGCGCTTCTCTCATCACCCCATGTGTATCTGTGCCTGCAATAGCCAGTGCATCAATCATGACAGTTGGCATATTATTCATAATGGACGAAAGAATCGCCGCGATAAAGCCCATTCCAATTGTACCTGCGAACACCCCTTGGTCAGCGACGGCTTGAATCACATCTGAAAGAACATCTGTCAATCCAGCATTGCGGACACCATACACGACAACGTACATGCCAATGGAAAAGAACACGATAGCCCATGGTGCTCCTTTCAATACTTTCTTTGTCTGAACGGCTGGGCTCTTTTGTGCTGCAATTAAGAAAAAGATGGCAATGATACCCGCTACAACTGATACAGGAATAGAGAAAAATTCACTTGCAAAGTATCCAACTAACAGCAGGCCTAAGATATACCATGATAGTTTGAACATGTTTTGATCTTTTATGGCTTCAACAGGTTTTTTAACCTCTGTCAAATCATAACGTTTTGGTATGCTTTTTCTAAAGAAAAGGTAAAGTACAATGATACTCGCCAGTAACGAGAACAAGTTCGGGACAATCATTCTGGATGCATAATCAATAAACGTAATATGAAAATAATCTGCTGAAACGATGTTGACCAAATTGCTCACGACTAATGGAAGCGAAGTCGTATCTGCAATAAACCCGCTGGCAATGATAAAAGGAAAAACTAATTTTTCATTGAAATGTAATGCTCTGACCATCGCTAATACAATCGGTGTCAATATAAGTGCTGCACCGTCATTTGCAAAAAATGCGGCGACGATAGCTCCTAATATAGATACATAAACGAACATCCGCACACCGTTTCCTTTTGCAGCCTTCGCCATATGAAGCGCTGCCCATTCAAAGAAACCGATATTATCGAGGATTAACGATATAATAATGATGGCCACAAATGCCAATGTCGCATTCCAAACAATGCCTGTCACAGTTAAGACATCATGAAAATTGACAACTCCGGCTATTAGAGCTAAAACAGCGCCTCCACAAGCTGACCACCCTATAGACAAATTTCTCGGCTGCCATATGACCAAGACCAAAGTTACTAAAAATATCAATACCGCCAAAATGACTGAAGTCAATCTAATACCTCCTTACTGGCAAGACGATTGTGTTTCCTTCTGTTTGATGCGCTTTAACAATTCGTCATCCTGATCGATTTGAAGTAAAAGAAATTGCAATGTAGCAAACTCAGGACATGAACTATTTATTGAATAATACCGCCATTGCCCTCTTCTATCCTCATTTAGAAATCCCGCATTCTTTAATTTTCGCAAATGCTGGCTTATGGCAGGCTGACTCATTTCAAACATATCAACCAATTGACAGACACAATACTCTTTTTCAAGAAATAATTTCATCATCACAAGCCTTGTTGGATCACTAAGTGTTTTTAAACAACGGGTCATCGCTGCAACGCCTATTTTTGAACCATTAATCAAATGACCCCCTCCTTCAAATCAATATATTGAAATCATAAAGATCAGCAATTCAATTCCTTAGATTACTCTGCCATTATATAAGTTTTTATTTATATAAACAATTGTTTATGTCGAATTAAAGATGAAATCTTCACTTTGTATATCCCTTAGCCATTACGGCATATAGCCGCATTCATTTATTCCTCTATTATATAAACCAGGCAGTTTACAAAATGAAAAAAATCCTGTCCGATAAGAACAGGATTTTCACTATTGCCTTGATCACTAATTCCATTAGTGCAATATTCAGCATAGGAAGGCGGAAATGCAATGCCTACTATTTTGGCATATGCTTTTTGCCAACTCACTTATTGAAAATAAGGATTATCCGTAGAGAACATGACTGGTGTCATGTCTAATCTTCCGAGAGCTATCGTTAAAAAGATTATTTTTTTAATGATGATTGACTCTTCTAAAATTGCTGCCCTTCACTTCAGCTACGTCATAAACGGTAACAAACGCTGTTTTATCAATATCATTAATAATTTCCTTTAGTTTGGTTTCTTCTAAGCGGTTAATGACACATGTGATTTCTTTAAATTTCTCGTGGGAAAATCCCCCGTAAGCTTCTTTGTATGTGGCGCTTCGGCCTAATTGATCACGTATGGTCTCTACCATCAATTCAGGCTGAGTTGTAATAATTTGGAACATTTTAGAGCCGCTTAAGCCTTCCTCAACGACATGAATGACTTTTGATGCAATGTAGTAAGCGATGACCGAAAGTAATGCCCCTTGTAAGCCAAATACTATGGAAACAAAAATAAACACAAAAAGATTTAAGAACAGAATGAGATCGCTTGTTCCGAATGGCAGTTTTCGGGATAACAGCACAGCCAGCATATCAATTCCATCTAACGCGCCGCCATTTCGCAGCGCCAACCCCATTCCGAATCCTAGGATAATCCCGCCGACAACGGTAATTAACAAGGTATCTCCCTCAATGATAGCTGCTGTGTGGTGGAAAACACTTGTCCCCGCGGCGAGTGATATGATTCCAATAATAGATAATAGTGCAAAGCCTTTGCCAATTTGTTTATACCCTAACCAGACAAATGGAATGTTAATAACAGCAATTAAAATTCCCAGCGGTAGATTAAATAGTTGTGATCCAACAATGCTTAGACCTGTCACCCCTCCATCAGAGACACTGTTTGGAATTAAGACTGTTTCTAATCCATATGCCGCTATAATCCCACCGATGATAACCATAATGATTTGGAATATCATTTTTATTTTGAATTGCTTTTGTTTTTTTGTTGTCTTCATGCGATACCTCATTTCAAATATATTCTTATTTTAAATATACCATACATTTAATTTTTATCTGAAGGATTCAACACGGATACCTTTTCACTAATTGTGGAATTTCTCTGATATCTTTCTGATATGCATCAGCATGCTTACAATATTGTATATTATGGTTTATCCGAATCCTAATTATGAAGGGCAGTCAATATTGACCCTTCAAATGCCCCATTCTTTCTAATTTTATTATCTGTGTTTTTATTTAATTTCCGTAATAATACAGTAGAAAATATTCAGCTAAGTTAATTTATTTGCTATATTTTCCCTACACAAAGTAAAATTTCACTAAAAGACACTCTAATTGATATCAGATATCACCTCGCACTGAATCTTTATACCCAACCAACAAACAAGACCATTAACTTATTTTATGCTTTCTAAAGAGGTATTTCTTCTTCAAAAACAGGTATTTTGCACCTTTCGAATTTCATACGCATTACCAGAGAAATAAAAATTATAAAATTCCAAAAAAATAATTTACTTTCATAGAAAATAATGCTAGATTAATTTTAAGAAAAAGATAAGGTAATTCGCGAATTATGACAAACTACTCTTTTTCTGCAGAGGACGCTCTGACTAATTTCAACAGTGATCTTGAGGGGGAAAAATGTCATGTTAAAAAGAACTTCATTAATTTCTTCTTTATTCATCAGTTCAGCAGTCCTAGTTTCAGTCTTGTTCCCTGGACAAGCCAATGCGCAAGTGTCATTAGAAACAGGAGGACATGTAGAGGCTTCATCTAACACAGATTATCAAACGAATTTGCACGCATCTATCGAAGCAAAAACGATTGACAGCAGCACCGAATGGACAACTTCGGATATTGAAGTGACATATAAACCAAATGCTCTTCTCTCACTTGGTACTGTAGAATTTATTCTTCCTGAGGGCTTCCATGCGAATACAAGAGATTCCATTAACGGAAGAACACTTAAAGAAACTCAAATATTAAATAACGGGAAAAAAATTATACTTCCACTTACGCTTGACCTGTTATCAGCTACTGAATTCAAACTAGTCATGGTTCGCAAGACACTTCCGCGGGCAGGCTCATATACTATTACAGCTGCTGTTACAAAAGGGCTAGAGTTGGGCAGCACATCTGCTGAAACACAGGTGGTTATTAACCCCCGTTAATCTTTTCTTACGTGATTCCGTTTTCCTAAAGGGTAACATTCATTTGTTGCCCTTTTTTATTTTTACATCAAAAG
Source organism: Bacillus sp. C28GYM-DRY-1 (assembly GCF_030519405.1). Taxonomy (NCBI): domain Bacteria; kingdom Bacillati; phylum Bacillota; class Bacilli; order Caryophanales; family Bacillaceae; genus Bacillus; species Bacillus sp. C28GYM-DRY-1. The sequence goes on along the minus strand of NZ_JAUMKF010000013.1, from coordinate 62,272 downwards.
CATACCACGGTTGCTACCAACTGTAGTATAAGCTTTTAAACCCCACGCATGCCAGCCAATCTCAGTTCCGCGAGAACCGTGTTCATTAAATTCTACGCTACTTGAAGCAGTATTATTTTATTTTTATAGTTATTGTAACAAAATAATTCGATGTGAAAAGATTTCTAATCAATACATAAAAAGAGGGCCATTAACGTTCCTCCTGAATAAAGTAGCTGAAAGCTCCTTATATCTCCCAAGCAACTCTCAGTTTTTTGATGCCTTCTCGTATGTTGAATTCAGAAACCCCCGCAAATCCAAGTGAGACCGTTTTTGTAGGAGGATGGTCTTTGTAGGAAAGAGATACAGGATAAATTTTCACTCCATATTCCTTTGCCTTCTCAATTAACTCTTTTTCACTAAATGGCAAATAAACGTCAAGTAAGATGCGAAGTCCAGAGTTTTCTCCGCGAATTCTGACATGCTCCCCCAATTCTTTTTGCACCGTGTCTAGTAAGATGGCTCTTTTTTTACGGTAAAGCTTTCTCATCCTGTTGATGTGTTTTTGCCACTCTCCATTTTTTATAAAGTCGGCTAGCGTGAGCTGACTGTGGCAGGACACCGTTTGCTTATATAAGGACGTGATCTCATGGCCTTTTTTTATAAGAGGCGAAGGAAGAACCATATAGCTGATACGCAGCGAGGGAAGAAGAGACTTAGAAAAAGTGCCCATATAAATGACACGATGATGCTGGTCAAGCCCTTGCAAGGATGGGACCGGCTGTCCTGTGTATCTAAATTCCCCGTCATAATCGTCCTCTATGATGAATGATTGATTTTCAGCCGCCCATTTGAGCAGTTCAATTCTTCTGTTAATCGTCATAATGGTTCCCAGCGTAAATTGGTGAGAAGGCGTGACATATACAAGGTGTGGCTGCTGTTCTTTAATCTTCTGTATACAGATTCCTTCATCATCGACTGGTATAGGAAGAATATTCATACGATTGGCTTCAAAAATCCTGCGTGCTCTTGGATAACCTGGGTCCTCATATCCTATCAAAATATTCGGCTCAAAAACCTGGCACAGGATTTGCAGGAGAATAGGGTTCCCGGCAGCTATGATGACTTGTTCAGGGGCACAATGAACACCGCGTGATTGATACAGGTACTCTGTAATGAGCGTTCTCAGCTCAAACTCTCCTAAAACATGTCCCGGCCGATAAAGCTCGTGGCCATATTGGTCTAAACTATTGACCATGCTTCTTCTCCATGCGGAAAAAGGGAAGTAAGAAGAATCTACATTTCCATAATGAAAATCAATCCATTGTGTAAGTTCTTGTGCTTTTTCTTTACTTGGTGCGCTTGGTATTTTACGATAGGCAAAATCAGAATCATGATAATCAGCAAACCAACCGCTTCTTGGCTTACTCACGATATAGCTCTCAGCAGCAAGCTGTTCATAGGCACGTTCTACAGTCGTTTGACTGATGGAAAGCTGACTCGCCAGGAGTCTTTTTGAAGGGAGCTTCATTCCTTTTTGAATACGCCCCTGATGCATGTTTTCTTTGAAATAGCGGTAAAGCTGCTGATAAAGCGGAATATCCAGATTTCTATTCAAAAAAGGCGTGATATCCATTTGCACGTTGTTCTCCTAACTGGTATGTATTTTTTTATGAAAACTGGCTGTTTATAAAAGGCCAATTCCAGTTTATAGTCATTGTAATCCTTAGATACTGGTTTTGTTAAGAAAATCCAGATCATGAAAAAGACATAAATTTGGGGTGATTGCAATGAACAAAACTACAAATGGCTGGATAAATGGTTTTATAGGCGTACTTATTTTCAGTGGCTCGCTGCCTGCAACCCGTTTAGCTGTGTCGGACTTCGACCCGCTGTTCCTCACCGTATGCCGTGCTGCGATCGCTGGTATATTGGCTGGAGGTCTCCTTCTCATCTTCCGGCAGCAGCATCCTGCCAAAAGAGACATCATTTCACTACTGGTGGTAGCATTCGGCGTGGTGATCGGTTTCCCGTTGCTGACAGCCTTAGCGCTTCAGTATGTCACATCTGCACATGCCATTGTTTTCGTTGGGCTTCTACCGCTTGCGACGGCGATCTTCGGCGTCCTGCGCGGAGGCGAACGCCCCCGCCCAGTTTTCTGGATTTTCTCTGCGGCTGGCAGCTTACTAGTAGCAGGATTCGCTCTGATCCAAGGGGGAGGATCATCCCCGATCGGCGACGCATACATGCTGGCTTCTATCGTCGTATGCGGTCTTGGTTATGCAGAAGGTGCTAGGCTTTCTCGGCGTCTGGGGAATTGGCAGGTAATCTCTTGGGCTCTTGTTCTATCGATACCTCTTATGCTGCCTTTGTCGTTCTTTTTTACACCGGACTCATGGTCAGGCATTGGCGTTCCTGCGCTGCTCAGTCTTGCCTATGTATCCTTATTCAGCATGCTGATCGGCTTCGTGTTCTGGTATCGAGGTCTTGCCCAAGGCGGAATTGCGGCGGTTGGGCAGCTACAGCTTCTCCAGCCCTTCTTTGGACTGTTGCTTGCGTCAGTGCTTCTGCACGAGAAGGTGGGCTGGACACTCGTTGCAGTGAATATCGCTGTTATCGTGTGCGTGGCTGCTGCTCGGCGATTTGCAAAGTAAGGCAAACCTTTAGAGTAAACTTCAAAAATACATGAGGGCAAAAAATACCAAGGGCCAGTAACCCTTGGTATCACTCAAGAGAGGACTTGATCCCCACAGGTTATCCCCGCTTAGCCCTTATAAAAGTGAAAAGGGTCTTTTATTTGTTAATCACAATCGATAATTTATAATTGACATGCTTGTTTAATTCCACTAAAAATTGATCTAATATTTCATTAGACGGAAATTTGCATTCAAGAAGATAACAGCCATCCCCGCTAATTTTATAATTATTGATGACATATTTGTCTTGTGTTTTGATAAATGACAGATATGGATGATGATGGGTGCTTTTCGTATAGATATTAAGCAAAGCATGTATATAACACCCTAATTTCACTTGGTTCACTTTGATTGTGTATCCCTCAATTACCCCGTTATCTTCTAATTTAGCAACCCTCAAGGCAGCTGCTTGCCCTGTTAAATGAACTTTCTCGCCTAGTTCCTTCATCGTAATACGGCTATTTTTAGATAACTCTTCTAGTATTTGCATGTCTGTGTGATCCAACATGAAATCAAATCCCTTCGATATCCAATTAAAAAAATCATCCTGTTTCATCATCTTTCTATAAAGGCGCAATCCAGCACATGACTTTTCAATTCGCTTTTTTTAATGTACCCCTATTCTGCCTTAGTGACAATTTATACAAGATAAAATACATATTTTCAAAAATCAAGTCAATCGACAAAAAGACTTGGTTTGTTCCATGTATTTATACAGCGGCTACATGTAAACTATACGCATATTAAAGAAAAGGAGTACTATACATGAACATTCAACAAATTCGTAATGCGACACTTGTTATCAAATATGCAGGCAAAACGTTTTTAATAGATCCAATGTTAGCTGAGAAAGGTGCTTATCCTCCATTCCCAAATGCGCCAAGGCAGGATCAAAACAATCCTTTGGTTGATTTGCCGACTTCTGCCGACAATATTATTCATCATATTGATGCTGTCATTGTCACTCATTTACATGATGATCATTGGGATAAGGCAGCTAAAGACTTATTGCCAAAAGATATCAAGCTGTTCTCCCAAAATGAAGAAGATGCTAAAGAAATCCGAAATGCCGGTTTCAAAAATGTCGAAGTGTTAACAAAAGACACAGTCTTTGAAGGCATTCAATTAATCAAAACCAAAGGCGAACACGGAAGAGGAGAAATATTAAAACTTACAGGGCTTGTATGCGGTGTTGTGTTCAAACACGAAAGTGAGAAAACGTTATATATCGCCGGAGATACAGTCTGGTATGATGCGGTTCAAGAAGAGATTGAAACACATCAGCCGGACATCATTGTAGTGAACGGCGGCGATAATCAATTCTATGAAGGCGGTTCTCTCGTCATGGGTAAAGAAGATATCTATGAAACGTATAAGGCTGCTCCAAACGCAAAAATCATCGTAAGCCACATGGAAGCTGTAAACCATTGGGGATTATCAAGAGAAGAATTAATAATGTTTATTCATGAAAAAGGAATCCCCTCTCATGTCTTAGTGCCTGATGATGGCGAATCATATTCATTTTAAATGTTTATTTAAGGACAGGGGGCATAATGTCCGTTGAGCATGACATTCTCCGTCAGTTTGGCGTTTCTGCCTGAAAAAGCTAGTGAGAGAAATAAGAAAATCATTTTTACTTAGTGATCAAGCAATGCTTGGTCTCTTTTTTATATCCTATCCCACTCGTTCCAAAACTTTGAAGTTCATACACTGACTCCTAATGGTGCACTAGCTACATGTCAAATTATTGATGAAACAAGAAAACAACAAACATTGCACAGCTCTAAATGGTAGTTCCTTGATGAAAAATGGCAACTCTTTCATCAAGAAAAAAAACGAATTAAGATTGGTTATTCTAATAGAGTTGCTGTCACTTCCTGCGATGCCTCCGTAACATGGACAAGATTGATCCAAAAACGGTTCTTTTTTTTAACAAATTTCAAACGATCATCACTATTTGATGGTAATATTTAGATGAATGACTTTTATATGAAGCTGAAAGCTAGTTGATGGAGAGGAATGAAAGAATGAGGAAACTCGGAAAGATATTTTACTGCAATGCTGCCTTGCTGCTGATCGCCTTATTGCTTGCTGGATGTACGGGCAGTAAGAATGAAGAATCAAAACAACCTTTGAATACTGATTCTGCTGTACAATCTGAAGAAAATCACAATAAGACTGAAGACAGCGACATAATAGGCAAAGCTCAATCAGAGCCAACAACAGAATCAGAAGTATCCGCAACAGATACATCAAGCGAAATCTCTTCAGAAGAAGTAAAGAACGCGGAGAAAGGCAAAGAAAACAATGTATTGGCAGCATATTCTTCCGAGAAAATCGAATATGCCCGAGTATGGCTGCAGCTTGGGCCAAATCAAGAGATAGATGAATTGAATGTTCGACACATTTCAGCTGGCGAACTGATCAATCCTCATGATGACACCAGTGCCAGCTATCCAGAAGATGTGATCCAGTTAGCAGGTTCTCGATTAGTGGATGGATCAGTCACTTATCATGGAAATGGAGATGGCACGATTCATGTATACAATGTCCCTTTACGTTGGGATTCCGCCGATGATTTAGATCAAGGCGTCATGCAGGAAGTGACTGAGAATATCATTAAAAATGCAAAAAAGGTATACGTTGATCCAAGCGACATTGAAAAAATCAAGCGACTCATTGATCTTATGAACATTCATTAATGAGTAAACAGCGGCTAACACATATCACTTCAATTTATTAATATTTGGGCCTTGATTACTTTTAATTAAGGATTTTTTACACATTACTCGGCACCTCAGCGTATGTATTTTTCAATACACACACTCATTTTTGCTGATTTTTTGATTTTAGGAATCTGAAGCATTTCGAGTAACTAGTAAACGTAGAGTTAATGGAAAATGACTAATCCTTTAATCCCTTTCCATCGAGAATTTTTTGCACATATTTTTCAACCCTCGCCTCTCGGGTTTTGGATTGTTTGGCTTGAGAAAAGTGAAGAATGTATGCTCTTTGCCGCCCTGGAGTCAATGCTTCAAAAGCCGTTTTCAAGGCAGAAATTTCATCGAATTTATTTTGAAGTTCTTCAGGAATTTTATATTCTGGCTTCTTTTTTAAATCCACTCCCAACCCGGCTTTTTCAACTTCAATGGCTTCATGAATATAGGCTTTCAAAATCGTTTCCATTTCATCAATTTCTTGAACATTGGTGAACCGAATTTGGCGTGCCGCCTGTACATTCTCCGTTTGTTGAATGAGAATCCGATGGGTATCCTGTAACAAGGCGCCTTTGTGAAACAGAAGCGCACAATATTCTTTAAATCCATGTATTAAAACGATGTTCTTATTATTAAGCGTGTAACAAGGATGCTTCCACTTCAATTCTTCGGTCAGCTCGCAGGCAAGAACAATAGCTCTCAGCTTCTCATATTCTTCCTTCCACTTCTTCGCCTTACTTAAAAATTCATCAACCTTAGGATTCATTCTGCTATTTGTCATCAGAGTCCCTTCCTTCCGAGCAGTTTGCTATTTCTTTTAACTGAATACTCAAAACAGGTTCATAGGCTTGGGCTTACATTTCATCTCCATTTTTTAATCACACTCATGATTATTCTTGTTCGACATCTCTTTTCCCTGTCTAGATTACAATTAAGGTGAAGATTTGCAACAAGAAGAGAAAGGCTTGGTCAACAAGCTTCAATAAAAACGACAATAGGTGGTTTATGGACAATCCCCCCCAAGTTTAGTTATGGTATTAGAACATGTAGAATTTAATAAAGCTGTTCGCGGGAAAACATCTAGAAGACTTACTCAAGAGTTCGAGGTCAACATAAATGCAGACAAATTATCACAACCAATTGATGTTGATGTTTATTTGCAGGGAAATACCGTTAGAGAAATGAAAAACATGGACGATTATCCTTTCCGTTCTGTTGAAAACTCACTTGAATTTATTAAAGAATTAAAAACCTATGGGATTCATTCTATAACCCTTCGTCTTGTCGGTAAGCCCTCATATAATGACTGGAATGTATATGACGTTTTAAGGGATCATGTTAACGCATTTAAGAACATACGTGCATGTTATCCTAAGGGTACTCTACATATAACAGTCGATCCATTCAGTATTGGATTAAATGAAGACGGAACGTGGGGTATAAAAAATAAATCCGGACAATTGGATTATCTTGAAACTATTGAACTCATTTCTAATATCTCCATGAGTTTTGGTAAAGCAGGAACTGACTCAATTTTAACTTTGGGAAGAATTGAAGGTGAGGTAGAAGTAACAAAAAAAGTGTTAGAAAAGATTGAATCTGACACAACAATCACTTCTTTTTCACAAAATACAGAAACTAAAAATGCTTATATGTATTTAGAGAATACACCAGCACGCTTGGATACAGGTCAAAAAATTTTAGTCGGAAATGTCACAGAAATGAATTTACATACACTTATTGATATTTATGAAGGAACCAATACTATTATCGTAAAACCAATTGAAAACTTCCATTTAATTACCCTTACCTCACTGTTTTTGAAAGATAAATATAAAATCATAGATTTTTTAACTTCAGAAAAAGTAAAAAATACACTAGAATATCATCCTTCTATGAGAGAAAAAGTCTTAGATATCCTTTTCAATATTGATGACTTTTTTGCAAAATGTAAAGAAGTCAAGATTGGTGGATATACTGTTTCAGGGACTTATTATTTACACAAAAGCTTTGAGAATGAAAAGGGTAAGAACTTTTCATTTGGTGTTATTGATGAATTATTAAAAAATGCCATCTCAGCTTCAGATTCTTGTATATCTACTATAATCGATCGGAATGCACTTTGGTATTTGAAGCAGAAAGATGAACAACTTGCTGAATTAAATAAGAAATGAATCATAAGATTCATTGACTTCCGTAACTTGTAAATTAATAATATTAATAGAAAAAAGTATATTATCAGAATAAAATTTGCCCTTGCTTTGAACACCTTGCGCTAAATGCCAGGGTGTTTCATTTCTTATAAAAATAAGAAAAATATAGAAATTAAAAGAAAGGTGTCAAAAATGAGCAATATTGAAGTTAATTATCAATTAAAACAAAATAATCAGTTTTTCATAGGGATGTTGTTTATGATTTTTGGTACAGTGAGTTTTGCATCAAAGTCAATTTTTATTAAATGGGCCTACTCCTATGGCGCAACCCCAGAAGCAACGTTATTTTTCAGGCAAATTATTGCAACACCACTTTTTTGTATAATTTTATTTTCTTATCGTTCAAGATTGCCTGAAAAACCCACAAAGAAAGGTGTTATTAAAGCAGGAATTGCTGGTCTACTTGTTTTTTTTATTTCTCCATTGTTGGATTTTATTGGGCTTCATTATGTTTCAGCTATTGTAGAACGAATGCTCGTCATGAGTTATCCGATTTTTGTATTAATTTTCTCATTTTTCAGCAAAAAAGAGAAAGTTACGATACAAGATGTCATTACTATCATTGTAGTTAGTATAGGAATCTTTTTATCCATTGGTGGCTGGAATCTACACGCACTGAATGCTAACTTTTTTGGTGCATTTCTAATACTTCTATCCTCAGCAGTTTATGGACTTTATCTAGTCCTTTCTGGTCAATTAGTTCACAAAATAGGAAATATCCGAATGAATGTATATGGTATGTCATTGGCGAGTATGGTAATGGTGCTGTTTTTATTCATAAGAAACGGGCTTGGCTATCAGACAAAATTGTTTTCGTTTCAACCATCCGTTTATGTACTTTTTTCTATCATTGCCGTACTTACAACTGTAGTTCCTTTTTTATTTATGTTGGAAGGAATTAAACGAATTGGAGCAGTTAGAGGGTCTTTAATTTCAATGATGGGTCCAATCATTACAATCATCTTTGGAGCATTATTCTTAGGCGAGCGTTTAACAATTATTCAGTGGATAGGATGCTTCATTGTCCTAGGTATGCTTACATTTGTAGAAGCCAAGAAGATCAGATTAAAGATGAAGACTTGACATATCCAAAGCCTCCCTAGCATTTGGGAGGCTTTGGTTCTTCTCTATTTAATATAATGAATAACGTTTTTTATAATTGTCAAACCTACTTGATCATGGGCTGACATTATGGATTCGGGATGGAATTGAATGGCTGCGATAGGAAGATTTCTATGTTCGATCGCCATCACAATCCCTTCTTCAGATATAGCTGTCACTCGAAGATCTTCAGATATTGATTGAGCAAAAATTGAGTGATAAAGACCTGCTTCAAATTGACGGGGCACCCCTTCAAAGATTTTGGAGGTTCCCTTTAAATGTATACTCCTCTTCCTGCCGTGCCTTGGTTCTTCTAACACGTCAAGTGATCCCCCGAAGTATTCAACAATCGCTTGAAGTCCTAAACAAACACCGAATATAGGAATATGTTTGCTTATACATAAATGAATTGTTTCGCTCGTCATAAATTCTGAAGGAAGCCCTGGACCAGGCGAAAGAAAGACTAAATCAAAATTCTTTTCTTTTAAGACTTCAAGAGCATATTTATATCGCATCGTGATCACATCAGCTCCAAACTGCCTTAAATAATTAGCCAGTGTATGAACAAATGAATCCTCATGATCAACTAGAAGAATTCTTTTAGAGGAAAAGACATTGTTTTCTGGACACTTTTCTCCTCCTGCTCTCCTTATATCCCCTCTAATCGCTTTTTTTAGAGCTTGTGCCTTTAATTGTGTTTCTTTTTCCTCTTCTTCTGGAATAGAATCGTACAATAAAGTGGCACCCACCCTGATTTCTGCCTGATTTTCCTGCATGTATATCGTTCTAAGTGTCAGACCGGTATTGATATCCCCATTAAAAGAAATGTGTCCAACTGCCCCCCCATACCATTTACGGGGTGCTTCTTCATGCTGTTCAATCCATTTCGCCGCAGCCCTTTTAGGAGCTCCTGTAATTGTTACTGCCCACATATGTGTGATAAAGGCATCAATGGAATCAAAATCAGGTTTTAACTGCCCTTCTATATGATCCACTGTATGAATCAAGTGAGAATAGATCTCAGGCTGTCTTCTGCCAATGACCTTGACTGTCCCGGGTACACAAATTCTCGATTTATCATTTCGATCCACATCCGTACACATGGTAAGCTCAGACTCATCCTTTTTAGAATTCAGCAACTTTAGGATTTGCTCCGCATCTTCTAGTGCATTCCTACCACGCTTTATTGTGCCTGAAATCGGGCAGGTTTCTACCCTTTTCCCTTCGACACGGACATACATTTCAGGCGACGAGCCAACTAGATATTCTCCACCCAAATTAATGATAAACCCGTAAGGACTAGGATTAATTTGCTGTAGTCTCATAAAAACATCAGACGGTTGATCTGTACACTTTTCATAAAAGCATTGCGTCGGTACAACTTCGAATAAATCACCTTTTTTAAAAGACTGAGTGGCAGTTCGGACCAAATCAGCATATTTCCCATCGACATACGCTTTGGGTTTGATTTTTGAAGCTGGTTGTTCATCTTGAAAATACAATTGATCACGTGCCAATTCATTTGTGTTATACGTTTTATACGAAAATTCATATTGCAATTGATAAGCTGTTGACAGCCTGTGATCGACTATTAAAATTTCGTCAGGTATATACAGCAGCAAGTCATTTTGGTTTTCATTTCGTTTATGCTTTTTTTCTATAGGGTCAAATTGAAATATAAGGTCATAACCAAACGCACCATAAAAACCAAGGAAGGAATCCTCCTGGGAAAAAAACAAACTCATTATATACTTTATTAAGGTAAAAATAGACGGTTGTTTACTCCTAATTTCCTCAGAAAAGATTCTTTGTGAAGCAGTAATCTTCCCGTTTAATTCAATGTCTTTTTCTAAAGTGATACAGATTCCCTCGAAACTGGACAGGTGGTCATTTAAATACTGTAAAAGTAATTTCCCTCGATTATTTAAAGCGCGTATTTTAAATGAATCCTTGAACGAACTTAACTCAATCGGTGGATTGACAAAGCCCATATCCCAACGCGAGTAACGGCCTGGGTACTCATAACTGCTTGAGAATAAAGCCCCTTTTTTCGAATCAATACCTTTTACGACGGTATCAACTTGCTTGGCTGCCGCTGTAGGATCAAGCAATTTCTGAGTCCGGATGATTTGCAACCCATTTTTCGTGAAATATTGCTTTTGTCCGTTTTCTGATGCTGTAAAATCTTTAAGAATGCTCATGTCTAGTTCCTCCTTTAAAATTTACAGGAGAAAACTGAGCTAAACATTATAAGGGTTTCCTTACTCTACTCAGCTATCCTGTCTCTGCTAATCTAAACTTGGCTATTCTGTAAATAATTTTAAATAACTTATTTTAATATTGCAAATTTAATCAAAATAGTTTTTTTGTAATATTGACTGAAAGTATTAGGTTATTTTATATTTAACACAATAATTACCAAATTAGTTAGATTAAGAAGAGAAGAGTTGAGTAAGGGGTGATATTTGATGAATTTGAATTTAAACCTTTTGTTAGTTGATGTATATCCTTTGTTTGGTTACGGAATCAAATCAGTACTTGAATCTAAAGATAATATCGAATCAGTTAATATTCTTTATATACAAAGTAAAGACTTTTCATTATTAAATAAGTTACAATCTGAAATCATTGTCATAAACATCGAGCATTATAACATTAGAGAGTGTATTATCTTTTTACAAAACCTCAAAAGTTCTGCATTTAGTTTAACTACTAAGATTGCTGTAATAATTAAAAACGGGCTATTTCAAGTTTATTTTAATGAATTGGTTTGCCTTAATGTAAAAGGATTTATGACTACTACTACGGATGCAGATGGTATTGCCGAAATGTTTTATTTGATACAAAATGACCAAATGGTAATTAGTAGAGAACTTTCAAGAAATATGAATACTACCTCAAATAAAAATTTAACGAGTAAAGAAATACAAATTTTAAAATTAATCTATAATGAAAAAACAAATAAAGAAATTTCCAAAATACTCAATTATTCAGTTAGTACAGTAGAATATTATTTAACAATGATTTTTCATAAACTTTCTGTCAAAACAAGAGTTGGGGCAGTTAGAGAAGCAAGTAATTTGGGAATATTACCAAATTACTAAAATCGTTTATCAATCAGTTTCAAAACATAATAGACTTCGAAGTTTTACTATCAGGAATTACTTGAGAATAATTTTTTATTTGAATACTTTTTCTTCTAAAAAAACTGAAGTTATAACACATTATAATATCTTATTAACTCCTACATATATACATCGAAAACAATTCAAAATTATACCGACCCAATTTATTCTAATGACTTGAAACTGGTGCCAAGTTATGAACTCCTAAAGAAGATTTAACAACTCATTTCAATCTACGTTAATTTGTCGAAGCTACAGGACATAACGGACCAATTGACCTTTCTTTTATTGGGAATCCGACCCATTTCCTAATGTTTTTGCTCGATCTGATTTTTCATAAAAAAATTATTGACAACAAAAAATCTACCATGTTATCATTAAAATTTTGATATTACACCTCCGTATATGGTAATCTTAAGAAGGTACAAATATGGAGGTGGATGATATGTTTCAAATTGGCGATAACATTGTTTATCCAATGCACGGAGTAGGTATAATCGAAGCCATTGAGGAAAAAGAAATTTTAGGAAAAAAACAGCAGTATTATGTCATAAAAATGACGATTAGTAATATGCAAGTTATGATTCCAACGCGTAAAATATTGAGTTCAAGTATACGACCAGTTACTGATATACATGCATTAAAACACATTATACACATTTTTCAGCATGGAGAATCAGATAGGTTACTGCCGTGGAAGCAAAGGTATATAGTAAACACGAACAAAATAAAAACGGGTGAAATACAAGAAGGCGCAGAAGTTGTTCGTGATTTAATGCGTATGAAGAAAGAAAAAGCACTTAATGCAAGCGAAAAAAAAATGTTGGATAATGCATATGAATTTTTGATTAGTGAACTGGAAGTAATTAAAGGAATCACTGAAAATCAAATAAAAAGTTTCTGTTGAGTTTAATGATCTTGTATTCCAAACGATATCCTTATTTTTTTCGAAATATTATGATTAAAAGCAAATCATTTCAAGACGTTCATCTTCTTCAACCTTACTTTAAGGGCTTTAACCTCTTTTGTTGTTCCTTCTCATCCATTTTTATTATTTAAATTTCTTCTACGAACAATTGGAGTTTTATCAAAAAACTCGATAAATTAGTCACTTGATTTTGTAATCCTGATTCCCACTGGCACGGACAAGGAGCCGTAAGGATGGAAGAGAGGCAGGGCTTTCATTGTATTAGGTATCTCTAAGTGATTAAAAACAATCAATTTCCACTCTATCTTTAAGAATTTCTATATTCACTGCGACAGTGAATAGTAATTGTTTATCTTGTTAACAAAAGAGACACACGAGTTGGTTACATCTAAATATATAGTCAATAATCAAAACTTGTACTTACATTAACAAGCAGGTTAGTGAAAAAATGTAGTTGTATTCGAAAAGAAAAATAAATAATGATATATTCCGCATATTGTCAATCCAGTATGTTATACTATAAATAAACCTTTGAAGTGTTAAATCTTTTTTCATTACCTTGTACCATCTCCCTACTTGAACATTGAGTAGGGTTTTTTATTGAGTATTATACAGAGAACATAAAAAAACAGGCCCTATTTAAAGAGCCTGTTTTTATAAACGATTGAAGATTAAGAAGCTTTTTGAACGTTAGCAGCTTGAGCTCCACGAGCACCTTGCTCAACGTCAAACGTTACTTTTTGACCTTCGTCTAAAGATTTGAATCCGTCACCTTGGATTGCAGAGAAGTGTACGAATACGTCGTCTCCGTTATCACGTTCGATAAAGCCAAAACCTTTTTCTGCATTAAACCATTTAACTGTACCTTGTTCCATTATTGTTGCCTCCTAGTGCGTTACCACACATTGTTTTACTATCCCTGCCCAAAGTATCATCAAGACGAAAAGTCGATATTCATACTATCCTTTACACCGAACAAAAATAATTCTTCTTTATCATAACACGAAACGGAAATAACTGCAAATTATTTCGTTGTTTTATTTTTGGGATTTTTTATTAGTCTTGTGATTACCAGTAGAGAAAAGGTTTGAAATGAATGACGAGTGTCTTCAAGCTGTTTTCTTTGCTTAATCGTCCTTCATTAAATGATTGTTATTTTAAAATAAAATGTTCAAGTGGCTGTTTACTGGTCAAGCTTTAATTCTGCATATGTTTCCAAACAGTCACTCATGGTATATCCCCTTTTGCCCAGATGCTCATAATACGATACAACTTGGACATCAACCAATCAATGTTCACGCGTCTAAATAAACCGATTCCATAGGGGTACAAGGAGAGGGTTTGGCCCGATAAGAAGCCGGGTATAATCTTCATACACTCTTAAGTATTCCGGCCTGCACTGCTAATAAAGATGTAATTAAGCTGGAAATCAGCTTCATTATTCCAATAATTTCACAGATGTATGGAAAAGATACTTATCATATATGGTGTATGACGCTGGGATTCATGATAATACGTTTTCTATAGCAGAACATCAGGGAAGGGGAAATCTTTAAAAAATGAATGAACAAAACCTTAGGACTTTGAGAAAACTGGTTACACCCTATGAAAAGTCCGATTTACAAAAAAGTATTTGTCAAATCATTAACACATTGGTTCCATTTATCCTGTTATGGTATTTGGCATATAAGAGTTTGCCGAATTCTTATCTCCTTACATTAGCGATTTCTTTCGTTGCGGCAGGTTTTTTAGTAAGAACCTTCATCATCTTTCATGATTGCTGCCACTATTCCTTTTTTAAAAACAGAAAGGCGAACCGAATTCTTGGAACAATAACAGGAATTCTGACTCTGCATCCTTTTGATCATTGGGCACATGACCATTCTGTCCATCATGCGACAAGCAGCAACCTGGATAAACGCGGTACAGGCGATATTTGGGTACTAACCGTTGAGGAATATAAGGAAGCCTCAACAAAGACAAAAATCATGTACCGTTTGTACAGAAATCCATTTGTTATGTTTATTATTGGGCCGATTTACGTCTTCGGGATTACCAACCGTTTTAATCGTAAAGGGGCAAAACGCAAAGAACGGATGAATACATATATAACGAACCTAGGGATCGTTGCTTTGGCAGCTCTTTTATGTTGGGCTATTGGCTGGCAAAACTTCCTGCTGGTCCAAACTCCAATATTTATGATATCAGGATCTCTCGGCATTTGGATGTTTTATATTCAGCACACGTTTGAGGATTCTTATTTTGAAGAAGACGAGCATTGGGAATATGTAAAAGCAGCAGTTGAGGGGAGCTCTTTTTACAAGCTTCCAAAAGTCATGCAATGGCTAACAGGCAATATTGGGTTCCATCATGTTCATCATTTAAGCCCGAGAGTCCCAAACTATAAGCTTGAAAAAGTGCATAACAACACTGAACCATTACAAAACGTTCCGACCATTACACTAGCAACAAGTCTTAGATCTTTAAAGTTCCGCCTATGGGATGAAGAAGGCAAAAAATTTGTGGGTTTTAGCCACTTAAAAAAAGCTTCTAAAAGCCAAGTATCAGCGCGGCTATCATCGGATTAAATAAACTCCCCATAAATCGTAAGGGACAGTGTCTCTTGCTGAATAAAAGTGCAAACTCGCGCAACGGTTGTGCAGAGGTCAGCACTTTTTTCAGCAAACCTTTTTATTTTTATTCGTTCGCCATCGATAACCGTAAACTTCAACAGCAGCACTCTTTATTCACCCATATCCTTTTCAAAAACATGAGTTCATACACTACAAATTTGACAAGAACTTCTCCGTCACTGATCCTGTTTCTTATTTTCAAGGACTCTAAAGTTAAAAACAGGTTCTAATCATATCCCCCGCCTCATGTGGCCATGACTCTAATAATATTCTTTACTTAACCATTCTAAAACCTCATCTAATAAGGATATTCTTATTTCATTCATACATTCGACTATCCTCTTTTTTCAAACTAACTGAATAAAAACTTCGAATAATTGTTAAATTATTGATTCTTCGCAAATAAAGACAACATTTTCAGTTTGTTAATGCTATTCTACTTCCACCTATAGAAAATAGGAAAATTAAGTAAGGGAGTGGTGGCTTATGTTTAAAACAAAGCTCAAAAAAGCGCTAGGGGTGGGTATCGTTGCAGTAACTTGTTTGTTAACTGCATTGCCGGCAAGCGCTGCACCAGCAAGCGATGCCAAGTCAAATAATTTTACGGTTAAATCGTTCCATTACTTAACTGTAGATGGAAAAGATGTGAGTTCTCCAGGCCAAGTAAACAACAAATCCAACAACATAAAAGTGACCATGGTTCTGCCTAAGCAGGATAACAACGGCGATTTGTTGGCATATGGATTTACAAGCAATGTAACATTAGAGGCATTTATCGCAAAAGATAAACAAAGGCTTCAAAACAAATTCCAGCCGACGGCCAGCGATCCTTGCTGCACCTATTTCTATGAGGATCAAAATAAAGGCGGGCAATATTTTTATTGGAGATACGGGTATACAAACTTGCCTTCAGAGTGGATTAACAGGATTTCCTCCATAAGTACGGCTTCACCCTCTTACAGCTATTCAACGACGCTCTGGGAGCATACTTCAACTCAAGGGTATGGCAGTGGAGTCCTGTTTAGACATTCTGATTGGTATGGCAAAACTGTCAATATGGCTTCAAATTGGGACAACAAGATTTCTGCAATCGAAATCAAGTAATCTAGGTAAAGAAGTTTAAAAATCACTATTCTCTTAGGTAGAATGAGAGTAGTGATTTTTTGAATGGCCTACACAGTTGCCATTCTAAAACTTCATCTAATAAGGATACTCTTATTGATTCATACATTCGTCTATCCTCTTTTTTTACACTGGCTCAATAGAAAGTTTAAATAAATGTAAATTAAATGTTTTTCTGCAAATAAAGACAACATTTTCAGTTTGTAAATGCTATTCTACTTCCATCCTATTAAATAATAGGAAATTAAGTTTGGGAGTGGTGGCATAATGTTTAAAACAAAGCTCAAAAAAACGATAGGGATGGGTATCGTTACAGCAGCCTGTATGATGACTACTGTATTACCGGCAAGCGCTGCGCCAGCAAGCGATGCCAAGTCAAATGATTATACGGTTAAATCGTTCCATTACTTAACTGTAGATGGAAAAGATGTGAGTTCCCCTGCCCAGGTAAACAACAAATCCAACAACATAAAAGTGACCATGGTTCTGCCTAAACAGGATAACAACGGCGATTTGTTGGCATATGGATTTACAAGCAATGTAACATTAGAGGCATTTATCGCAAAAGATAAACAAAGGCTTCAAAACAAATTCCAGCCGACGGCCAGCGGCACTTGCTGCACAGATTTCTATGAGTTTAAAGATAAAGGCGGGCAGTATATTTATTGGAGAGATGGGTTTACAAACTTGCCTTCCACTTGGAATGACAGAATTTCCTCCTTAAGTACGGCTTCACCTTCTGCAAGCTATTCAACGACGCTCTGGGAGCATACTTCAACTCAAGGGTATGGCAGAGGAGTCCTGTTTAGACATTCTGATTGGTATGGTAAAACTGCCAATATGGCTTCAGATTGGGACAACAAGGCTTCGGCAATTGAAATTAAGTAATTTAGTAAAGTACAAAAATCACTATTCCCTTAAGGAGAATAGTGATTTTTTATATTGTCATCACAGATGCCAGTTTGCTTTGCAAATATAATGACTAGTTTAAGCAAATTTTTAATACAGCTGTACATGAAGAAATTTTAAAGGGAAATCCCTACGGCAACGGTAAACAATTATCTATAACAAGAAAAATTAAAGTTTTGAGACCAGAAAAGTTCAAAAAACTTATTAGTTTAACACCTCAAGATCAGTTATTGTATCAACCTTTTATATCATTGCACTATATTCCAAGGGCGGCAAAATCCTTTAAAAAATAGTGAGCCAAAACAATGAATGTTCTGCTACTAATAAAATCATAATCATTGGTATAACATTTAAATAATTTACTCACTGTCATTTCCAATCATATATGTCCACTCTTGAATCAGGTACCGGTTTTGCTATACAGCTGCTGCACCTTCCCCTTAGTGACCCGACGGCTGTGCGTTAGGATAATTGTAAGTAGCAAGCTTTTCAATTAAATGGTGACTTGACTCGTTTAAGCCAACCAATTTAACATCTGCATGATGTTCTATGAATTTCAAGACAACTTTATCCACGGCGGCTACGCCTGAATCATCCCAAATTTGCGCGTCTGAAAAGTTTATAACGACACGCTTTTTCACATCTTCATATGAAAAGGAGTTCACAAACTCCTGCACAGAAGCAAAGAACACTTGACCCTTAATGTCATAAACAACTTCTTGATCTGAAACAGAAGTCATTTTCACTTTCACTCGTGAGATTTTGGAAGCAAAGAAAATCGCACTCAAAATGACTCCCACGATCACGCCAATAGATAGGTTATCTGTAGCTACAACTGTAATCACAGTAACAATCATGACAACTGTATCAGTAAGCGGGACTTTTCTAAGCATTCGGAGTGATGACCAATCGAATGTTCCAATTGAAACCATAATCATAACGCCAACCAGTGCAGGCATAGGAACTTGAACAACCCATTCACCTAAAACGAGTATTAAAAACATGAGGAACACACCAGCTGTAAAGGTTGACAGTCTGCCTCTCCCTCCAGATTTTACGTTGATAACAGATTGACCGATCATCGCACATCCAGCCATACCGCCGAAAAATCCTGCAACGATATTGGCAATGCCTTGTCCTCGACTCTCCCTGTTTTTATTACTTTCTGTGTCTGTCATGTCATCTACAATTGAAGAAGTCAACAACGACTCAAGCAGACCAACGACAGCTAGAGCAATAGAAGTCGGGAAGATAATTGACAGCGTCTCAAAGTTCAATGGAACATCCGGAATCAAAAAGCTTGGTAAGGCTTGTTTAATTGTGCCTAAATCTCCAACTGTTTGGACATTAAAGTGACCCCAAATAGAAACGACCGTGAGAAATATAATCGCTATCAAAGGACTTGGCACAGCTTTTGTAATAAACGGAAATAGATAAATAATGACCAATGTTATACCGACAAACACATATGTCATACCGGATATTCCAACAAAATGAGGAACTTGTGCCATGAAAATCAAAATGGACAGCGCATTAACAAAACCTACCATAACCGATCGTGGTACAAATTTCATTAATCGCGCCACTTTCAGAACCCCAAATATGATTTGGATGATACCCGTCAGGATCGTAGCAGCAAACAGATACTGTAATCCATGATCCTTCACCAACGTTCCCATTAACAAAGCCATAGCCCCTGTAGCCGCAGAAATCATAGCAGGTCTGCCGCCTGCAAAAGAAATCACTACAGCAATACAAAATGAAGCATATAATCCTACCATAGGATCAACACCTGCAATAATGGAAAATCCAATGGCTTCAGGTATTAATGCTAAAGCAACGACAATACCAGCTAATAAGTCCCCTTTTATATTTGAGAACCACTCCATATTTAATTTTTTTAACATAAAATACAGTGCACCTCTTTATGATTATTTTTGTTGACTTCTAACTCTCATAGAAGTCAGGGCCGTTTGTAACTATTTAAAATGTAACAAACAAGAATTCAAATGTCTATAATTTTTTGTACCAAAATAGATCTTTTTTGGAACTATTGGCGCACTCTGCGCTATCCACCTTATTTTGTTATAATAAAATATACAACATTCATCAGGGGTTGATGATTTGATTTTTGGATATGCACGTCCGTTTAGTCAAGATCAGGAAGTAACAAAGCAGCTAGCTGCACTTAAAGAATTCAACTGTGAAAAGATATATATTGAACAAACAAATTCAGCAAAAAACAGACCAGAATTTGAGTCATTATGTAACAGTTTAAATGTCGGGGATACCGTAGTTATATATAAGTTGTACAGTATTGCGGACTCTACAAAAAACCTAATTGATATCATTGATTTCTTCAAAACAAAACAAATCAACTTTATCTCAATATTAGATAAGGTGGACACCTCAAAGAAAAATGGTTCCATTTTCTTCGATTTTTTAGAAAGAGTCAGCGAATTTCAATTTGACATTATTAGTGAAAATACAAAGGTTGGTATCCAAGAGGCGAAATTAAAGGGGAAAAATACAGGACGTCCGAGAAAACCTGATGCTAATGTCCGCCGTGCTGTGGAGATGTACCAAAGCAAACAGTATACCATTCAGCAAATCACCAAAGAAACGGGCATCAGTAAAACAACGTTATACCGTTACTTAGATAACTGGAACAATTTTGAGTAAGGTATTTTCATTCATTCTTGAGATGTAACCAGAAGAATGACCTTGTTGAGGCAGACAATTTAATTGTCTGTTTTTTCATTTGGCAAAGGTTTAAGAAAATATAACATCCAGTGTGGTTTAAGGCCTGAAATTGGTGACAAGTCATGAACTCCTAAAGGAGAATTAATATACCTAAAGCAAAAATGATATCAAATAAAAAAGAGAGTGATGAACAATGAACAATTCATCACTCTTATTCTTGTTTGTTATAAATAAATCAATAAAAAGCTAACAACAATAACCGCACAAACTTGATAGCCCAGCTCTTTTTTATTGAAAAGATAAAATAGGGACTGGATTCCGGAGCTAATTAAAAATGCATAAAAAAAATACTCAAATGTAAAATGGAAACCTTGAAAAACAATTTGCATGAAAAGGGCTACTCCAGACAGATAAAACCAGCCATGGTCATTAAAGATGTTTTTCATTTCTGATTTGGCTTCATCAGCTGAAGATATAGAAACAGATTCAACCGACAACTCTCTTTTAAGAGTTAAAAAGCCAGCTGCGAGAGCCGATGGGGCACTGCAGTGAATTCTTATGTATTTATATCATTTAAGAACTTCGACTTTACAACCATTTACATGATTTTGGATATACACTTGTAACAATATTAATACACCAAGGAGAAGATTACAGTAATTAAAGAACATTTAGGACATGTAAAGAAAAACAAGAAATGGCTGGAAAATTAAATTAGTTGGCTTCCTGTAGGTAAGTGGGCAGTTTGTGGGCAGTAAATCATTTAAAAATAAACACAAAAAAATACCAAGGGCGTCAAAACCCTTGGTATCATTGATGCGGCCGAGAGGACTTGAACCTCCACGGGTTATTCACCCACTAGGCCCTCAACCTAGCGCGTCTGCCATTCCGCCACGACCGCGTGATCATGAAATTGTGTTTGTGCTGGTTTAGTAGGCTCTTAACCTAGTAAAACCGATTTGCGTGCACTTTGTAAATAAAGTGCGGGTGAAGGGACTCGAACCCCCACGTCGTAAGACACTAGATCCTAAGTCTAGCGCGTCTGCCAATTCCGCCACACCCGCAAAAAGACAAATGGTGAGCCATGAAGGACTCGAACCTTCGACCCTCTGATTAAAAGTCAGATGCTCTACCAACTGAGCTAATGGCTCTTGCTATTAGATTTCAAAAAATAAAAATGGCTGGGCTAGCTGGATTCGAACCAACGCATGACGGAGTCAAAGTCCGTTGCCTTACCGCTTGGCTATAGCCCAACGAAATGGAATGACCCGTACGGGATTCGAACCCGTGTTACCGCCGTGAAAGGGCGGTGTCTTAACCGCTTGACCAACGGGCCGATGGTTGAGAACTTATATCGAAATCTCATGGCGGAGAAGGAGGGATTTGAACCCTCGCGCCGCTTACGCGACCTACACCCTTAGCAGGGGCGCCTCTTCAGCCACTTGAGTACTTCTCCATATGGCTCCACAGGCAGGATTCGAACCTGCGACCGATCGGTTAACAGCCGATAGCTCTACCACTGAGCTACTGTGGAATAATGAGACAAGACTTATTATATCAGCCTTGATTTTTAGTGTCAAGAGGTAAATGTTTTTATTTATCTCTCGTGACGACTTTTATAATGTAACATAGGCTTGCCATATTCGTCAACCTTTTTTACGAAAAAATTCTTTTTATTTTCCCGCGGCATTTTCCGCACCGGTATCTGTCAGGGTTCATGGCACGCTTCTTTATATACTGTTGGCCACACACCGTACAGATATACATATAAGTTTTTTTGTATTCTGTTTTTTTCTTAAGGGGTGTACAGAACCTTGGCGCGTTGACCTGCTGCAACAGCGCTCGAAAATCTCTGTCTCTGTGCTTGTACCCTTTTCCTTCAAGGTGAAGATGATAATGGCAGAGCTCGTGCTTGATGATGCCGATCAGTTCCTCCCTGCCGTGTTCAATCAAATATTTTCTGTTCAATTCAATGTTATGGGAGGTTAACAGGTACCTTCCGCCCGTGGTTTTAAGCCTGTCATTAAAAAGCGCCTGATGGCGGAACGGCTTTTTAAAATATGTTTTAGAAATATCCTCTGTCAGCTTTTGAAGCTCTATATTATCCATAGTGCACCTCACTTAAAAAACATTGAACGGGACAATTCACCGTTCGCATACAATATGGTAATCACCGTCCCTCTTATGATAAAAGCTGAGGAGGAATGAGCCTATGCCAAATTGGCTTAAAAAGCAGATGCAAAAAGCGTTCCTTGAAAAAGATAATTACCAAATTAAACTGCTGAATCAATGCTGGTATTTCTATAGGAAAAAACACTGCTCGTAAGCAGTGCTTTTATTTTACCATAGACAGCGCTACTCTGCCTTTTTGTACATCTACGCCGTCAACCCAAACTGTCACAATATCGCCGACAGATACGACATCAAGAGGATGCTTGACGAATTGATTGCTGAGTTTCGAGATATGCACAAGCCCGTCTTGTTTGACCCCGATATCAACAAACGCTCCGAAGTCCACGACATTGCGCACGGTGCCCTGGAGTTCCATTCCCTCTTTCAAATCCTCCAGCTGAAGGACATCTGTTTTCAGCAAAGGCTTTGGCACCTCATCACGCGGATCGCGCTCCGGCCTTGTCAGCTGTTCACAAATATCTTTCAGCGTGATTTCGCCGATTCCCAGTTCTTTCGCCGTTTCAGAAAGCGCCAGCTGATTGATTTTATCCTTCAATTCCGCCGTACCGATTTGTTCTGTTGAAAGGCCGAGCTTTTTCAATAGCGCTTTTGTTTCTTTATAGCTTTCCGGGTGGATGCCTGTTCTGTCCAAAGGCTCTGTCCCTTCCTGCACTCTTAAGAAGCCGATACATTGCTCATAGGTTTTCGCACCGAGTCTCGGGATGTCCTTCAGTTCTTTTCGATTCGAAAACTTCCCGATTTCCTCACGTTTTTTGACAACGTTGCCTGCGACAGACTTCGATAATCCTGCTACATATTGAAGCAGCGCGGCGGATGCTGTGTTGACGTTTACTCCCACTTGGTTTACGACCGTTTCGACAACGAACCGCAGAGATTCATTTAAGCGTTTTTGGCTGACGTCATGCTGATACTGTCCGACGCCAACAGATTTCGGATCGATTTTCACAAGTTCCGCCAGCGGGTCTTGAAGTCTTCGCGCAATAGATACAGCACTGCGCTCTTCAACCTGAAGCTCAGGGAATTCTTCTCTGGCAAGCTCAGAAGCCGAATATACGCTTGCTCCCGCTTCATTGACAATCACATAATAAATGTTCCGCGGCATGTCCTTCAGTACATTGACGATGAACTGCTCTGTTTCTCTTGAAGCCGTCCCGTTTCCGATCGCCACCACCTCGACTTGATGCTGCTCAAGAATGGCTTTGACTTTTTCGTGGGCTTCTTTTGTTTTCTTGACTGGTGCATGCGGATAGATGACATCAATTCCCAAGACTTTTCCGGTCTCATCTGACACAGCAAGCTTACAGCCAGTTCGGAAGGCCGGGTCAACACCGAGCACGGTTTTGCCTTTCATCGGCGGCTGAAGCAGAAGTTTTCTCAAGTTCTCAGAGAAGATGTGAATTGCCTGTTCATCCGCTTTTTCTGACAGCTCTTTTCTGATTTCACGTTCGATTGCCGGCTGGATCAGCCTTTTATAGCTGTCTTCAATCGTCTCCTGCAAAATCTCTTTTACGGACGTTGGGCGGTTTTTGATGATCTGTTTTTCTAAATACGCCTTGATGTGATCCGCGGGCGGCTCGATAGACACCTTTAAAATGTCCTCTTTTTCGCCGCGGTTCATCGCCAGCACCCTGTGCGGAACGACTTTTGAAATTGGCTCTTCATACTCGTAATACATTTCATACACGTTTTTCTCGTCTGCATCTGCCGATTTTCCAGCTGCAGATTTAATGGTTCCTTTTTTGAAGGTTTCCTGGCGAATCCACTTTCTGAAATTCGGCTCATCTGAGATTTGTTCCGCAATAATGTGCTTGGCGCCTTCAATTGCTTCTTCCCATGTGAACACTTCTTTTTCTTCGCTGATGTATTGATCGGCGGTTTCTGCCAGACGGTTGTCTAGTGGAAGTGACAGGATATAGTCGGCAAGCGGCTCGAGGCCTTTGCTTTTCGCGACTGTCGCCTTTGTTTTGCGTTTTTGTTTATATGGGCGGTAAAGGTCTTCCACTTCCTGAAGCTTCACCGATTGCTCGATTTTTCGCTTTAAGTCATCTGTCAGTTTATCCTGCTCTGCAATGAGCCTGATGACCTCTTCTTTTCGCTGATTCAGGTTTTGTATGTATTGCCAGCGTTCAGAAATCGTCTGAATCTGAACCTCATCCATTGACCCCGTCTGCTCTTTCCGGTATCGGGCGATAAACGGGACAGTATTGCCGTCCTCAAGCAGGCGGATAACACTTTCAACGTATTTTTGTGACAAACCGATTTCTTTCGCAATTTGCTGTTTTAAAAGGGCTGACGTTTCCATATAACCAAAGCCTCCAATTTTGTCGTTCTTTCTCTAGTGTATCAAAAACCGAAAGAAACACATAAAAAAAGAAGCCTGCGTTTCGGCTTCTCCTTTTTGTTAATCCCTAGGACAGCTGTCCAAGGATATAGGTCAGATCATCTTTTCTCGATGTCGTATACATTTTCAGCGAATTCGATATGTCTTCTACCGATTGGCCTTTTTTCAAATGGGAGCGGATATCGGGTACGTTGAGTCCATCTGTATGTATAATGAACTTTGAACCCTTTTCATAGGTGGCTGTGTGCGTTTTGTATTTTTGCGGCTTGCCTGATAAATAGCCTGAAATCGGCAGAGGATAAAAGCTTTCACCAGACGGGGAATGCAGAATAAAACGTACGTTTCCGACAGAGCAGTACGTAAACTGCCTTTGGTCAAAATTGATTTTCAGGATAGATGCTGTAGCGCCTCTTTTGTTTTTCATCGCCTGATTACAGCGTTCAATAATGCTTTGTACGTCTTCATTCGCATAGTATTCCACTAAGTCTTTGATGGCTGCAGAAGATTCGTTGGCAAGCGATCCGCTTCCAAGTCCGTCAGCTACCGCACAAATTAACTCCTTGTCATCAGCTTTCATATAAAAGCTGTCGCCGCAAATCGATTTTCCTTCTTTATTCAGTTGGTATACAAGAGTTTGAATATGCTCGTTTTCTTCAACCTGGATCATTACATTAACTCCATCGAGGGATCTTCAATCAAGGCCTCTCTGAGCTTCTTCACAGCTTTGCGTTGCAGACGCGAGACGTGCATTTGAGATATACCCAGAATGTCCCCAGTTTCTTTTTGGCTTTTGTTTTGAATATACGTAAGGTCTATGATTTGTTTTTCACGGTCTGAAAGGACATGAAGCACACTTTGCAGCATCATTTGCTGATTGACTCGCTCATATCCGTCCTCCTGTGATCCGACGATATCAAGAATCGTGACGGTGCTTCCGTCCGCATCCGCTTCGATGCTGTGGTCAACGGATAAGGCTTGATAGCTTTTACCCATTTCCATCGTTTCAAGAACCTCTTCTTCTGAAACATCGAGGAATTCTGCAATCTCTTCTACTTTCGGTGATCTTTGTGTTTCAGTCGTCAGCTGATCAACCGCCATTTTGATTCTTGGGCCAAGTTCTTTAATTCGTCTTGGCACATGAACGCTCCACGTTTTATCTCTGAGGAAACGTTTAATCTCCCCGATAATTGTCGGGATGGCAAAAGCTTCAAACGATTTGCCGACGACAGGATCGTATCGCTTAATCGCCCCAAGAAGCCCGATCATGCCGACCTGCCGGAGATCCTCGTGAAAGCTTTTGCCTTTTGAATATTTTTTCGCAAGCATATCAACCATATTTGTATACACCCGCACAAGCGTTTCTTGCGCCTGTTCATCTTGATTCGTTTGGTAATCGCTTATGAGCCGATCGACTTCATCCTTAGTTAGTTTCGTAGTTTTTGATGGTTGTGTCATGATCAACTCGCTCCCCATTTAAATACTTTGTCATCGCTACGGTGACACCGGAGTGATTTTGCACTCTGACTTCATCCATGAGCGTTTCCATTAAATATAGACCGAGCCCTCCTTCTGATAATTGATCAACTGTGTGTGAAGGTGTGTACGGCCCTAGATCCTGCTGCTTTTGATCAAAATCAAAGCTGTCACCCTCATCCGCCACAATGATTTCTAAACGGTCTTCGAACACACCGAATCGTATTGACACTTCCCCATTTTTATCTTCTTTGTAAGCGTGCTGAACTGCGTTTGTACACGCTTCACTGACTGCGATTTTCAAGTCTTCAATTTCATCATACGTATAGCCCATTCTGCTCGCGACGCCTGACAGTGTCAGCCTAATAATCCCTACATATTCAGGTTGAGCCGGCACTTTCATTTCGATGTAATCTGCGTTATTCTTCATTGCACTCCACCTTCTGACTTTGCAGAAATATCAATGATGTCCTTTAAGCCTGTAATCTCAAACAGGCGGATCAGCCGTTCAGAAAGATTTTCAAGTTTCAGCGAACCGCCTTGCTTTTTGACTGTTTTAAAGATGCCTACAAAGACGCCGAGTCCGGTACTGTCCATGTAGCTGACATCTTTCAGGCAAATTCTTAAATCAGCGCCTTGTTCTGCCAGAGGAACGAGCTTCTCTCTGAGCACCGGAGCTGAATATACATCTATTTCTCCTGCAATATTTACTTGTATATCATTCGCGTTTTGCTTCACATCAACATTTATATTCATTACGTATCACCTCAAATTTCAAATCACTAATTGTCTTATACCCGCGGCTAACTGATGCTAAACCTTTCTTCGCAAAACAATTAACGTAAAATCATCATGAAGCTGAAAGTCCTGCAATTTGAGGAGGCTGTCATAAATATTTTTGACCATTTCCTGCGCGGAGGAACACATATGTTCCTCAATAAGCTTTTGCAGATCAGGACGCTCCAAGAAACCATTTTCCGTTCTGCATTCTGTGACGCCATCAGAAAATAAAACAATCATATCGCCCTTATCGAGACGCTGGTCGAATTGTCTGTATTCATAATCCTGCGAGATGCCGAGAACGAGTCCTTTGGTCTCTAAATCATAAAATTTATTGTCTTTTTGAGAATAATAGAATCCCGGTTCATGTCCCGCAGAAGCATATGTAAATTGATGCTTATCCATATTGTAATTGGCATAAAGCATCGTAATAAACATACTGGCATCCACATTTTGTTCAACAACCCGATTCAAATTTTTCAGCACCTGAGAAGGGTGTATGCCCGTTTCCGGCAAAGAGTCCATCGCGTATTTAATCATGGACATACAAAGAGCCGCCGGAATGCCTTTGCCGATCACGTCCGCAATTGCGATATTAATAGATTCCTTGTCTTTGACAAAGTGGTAATAATCTCCACTCATCTGTTTGGCGGGCACACTGATGGCGCCGATATCCAGTGCTTCTTCCTGCGGAACCTTTGTTCCGAGCAGCGTCTGCTGGACATTTGCCGCGATTTCAATTTCTGATTTAATTTCTTGCTGTATCCCCCTGAGGGTTTGATGCTCCTGATAAGCCATTCCATATCCAATCATGACTTCTATTAAAAAATCCAGCGAATGAAAAACATCTTCCGGGAGATTCGGATACAGCTCCTTCAGCACTTTTCGGTGGATGCTGATGATTTCTTCCGGAGGAATTTGATGCTCGATTGTTTTTCGGCTGAATTTTTGGGCTTGATATAAAGATGTTTCTGTTAATTCGGCTATATATCGACTAAGCAGCTGATGATATCGCTGCTCAATAACCTCCCTAAAATCCACTTTCTTACCTCCTACCGAAGCCATTTAATGGCTTGTATCTCAGTTCCTTCCCCCGCTACAGAATTTAAACTGAATTCATCCATCAGCCTTTTCACGCCGGGAAGTCCCGCTCCGAGTCCGCCAGACGTTGAAAATCCGTCTTCCATGACCTTGCGGATATCAGGAATTCCCGGCCCTTGGTCTTCCGCTATGATTTTCAGACCCTTTTTTCCTCTATCAGCGACCTGTTCAATTCCAATCTGGCCTTTGCCAGCATATAAATAAATGTTTCTGGCTAATTCAGAAATAGCCGTTGTAATTCTAGCCTGGTCTACCGTGCCGAAACCCAGTTCTTTTGCAACATTTCGTCCCAATTGTCTGGCGGCAACGATATCCCATTCTGTCATGATCTTTACACAGGATTGGTCGTTCATTCGCTATTCCCCCAATTCCCGCTTCAATGACTCAAGCCCCTGCTCTAAATCGAGCGCTGTTTCAATTTCCTCAAGTGCGATTCCGAGTTCAATCAGCGTCACTGCCACAGCGGGCTGAATGCCGGTCAAGACAACTTTGGCGCCCATTAGCTTAGACATTGTTATCACGTCCCCCAGCACTTTGGCAATAAATGAATCAATCATGTCCACAGATGTCAGGTCAATTACGACTCCGTTGGCACCTGTTTCGTATATTTTATTTAACAAATCTTCTTGAAAGGTTAGTGCGGTTTGGTCATCCAGTTCCCATTGAATGGACACTAATAAGCAATTATACAGTTTCAAGATCGGGATTTTCGGATGTCTCAAAATGTTATTCCCCCAATGAAACGATTTTTCGATCCGTCATTTCCAATGCAGTTTGAATTCCTTTTTGCAGGGTATTCTTAGTAATAACTTGGGATAAATCAATCCCAAGGTTAACGATGGTCTGAGCAATTTCCGGACGGATTCCGGCAAGCAGGCATTTCGCTCCGACAAGCCTTACCGCTTCAGACGCCTGAATAATGTGATGGGCAACCATCGTATCGACAACAGGTACACCGGTAATATCAATCAGCACGACCTGGGAACGGTGTTTCACAACGCCATTAAGAAGATTTTCCATAATTCGTTTAGCACGTTCGGTATCAATTGTTCCGACAAGCGGCATTACGGTGATATTTTCAAACACCGGGATGAGCGGAGCTGATAACTCCTGCAGCGCGATTTTTTGCAGGGATACTGTTTTTTCCCATGAAATAGAGTATTGGTTAAAGATTTCTGTATTAATCGGGCTGAAGAAGCGGTCGATCTGCCAGATTAATTCTGTACTCTCTTGATCTGGCAATCTCTTATCGTTCATCTTCGTGTAGAGACGCTTCCAGAATTCAGCCAGCGCCGTAGCCAAAAACTTCAAAGATAGCCCTATTTGAACAGCTCTAAGCGCCAATTCACTGATTTGGCTTTCAGCAGCGCTGTCATCCTTAACAGATGAGAGAAGAATGTCGATATATTCTTTAGATATATTTTCATACACTTGGTCAGTCAGCTGATATGACTCTTGTTCGCTTAATTCTTTTAGTGTGTCAGTCCACAGTTGGAGCAGTTCATTTTGATTCTCGGCAATGAACTGGTATACAGTCTGATTCGACATCAAATTCGCTTACCTCCCAATAAAAACAACATATTTTTACGTTATTTCACTATTATATCGTTTATGTTTTTTGAAAACAAAAAAAGTTGCTCTATTTGAGCAACCAGGCAAATATTACTAAAAATCAATGAGTGCCAAACTAATTTGTAAGGCTTCATCAACCTTATCCATCATTTCATCATCCAGATGAGTAATCTTATCCGTTAACCTTTGCTTGTCAATCGTCCGAATTTGCTCCAGCAAAATAACGGAATCTCTTTCAAAACCGTAGCGTTTTGCATCGATTTCGACGTGGGTTGGTAATTTCGCTTTCTGTATTTGTGCTGTTATGGCTGCAACAATAGCAGTTGGGCTGAAGCGATTTCCGATGTCGTTTTGGATCACTAAAACCGGGCGCACCCCGCCTTGCTCTGAGCCAACAACAGGAGATAAATCAGCAAAATAAACATCGCCGCGTTTCACAATCAAATGATTATCCTCCGCTGACTAAGCGCTCAACTGTCGTTTCAGCCTCGCACTCCGCAAAGTGAGCCTCAGAAGAAATATTCAGGTTGATTTTCGCCATTTCCATATAGCCGCGTCTCATCAAATCACGGTTGTGACGAGTTGTTCGTTCGCTGACATACGCTCTCACTGCTTGTGATATCAGTTCGTTTCTGCTTCGTTTCTCCCGCATCGCTACACCATCCAATTCAGCTACTAGGTTTTCGGGCAAGCTGATTTTCATTTCGGTTCTTGCGCTGGATTCAGACAAAAAACATACACCTCCACCAAACTTACGGATACGACTCTTTTATCCATCCAGTGATAATGATACCATTATTCACTCTTCAAGCAAAGCTGTTTTATGAATTCTCCAATGAGGTGGCTATTTGCTTGTAATTTCCTGCAATAAAGGATTTCTTACTTCCATTATACTCCCATTTTCCAAAAACATACGGGGAACACGGGAACTAATTGTACAAGATACCTCGTAGTTGATGGTTTCGAGCCTGCCTGCAATTTCATCCATGGAAATGCATTCATCCCCTTGCCGGCCTATTAATGTGACTTTTGTGCCTGGCGGATACTCCTGATCCAGCTCCACCATAAATTGGTCCATGCAGATTCGGCCGGCGATTTTCAGCCGCTTTCCCTTCACAAGAATCTCGGTTCCTTTCAATTTTCGAAGCCAGCCGTCCGCATAGCCGACAGGCACCGTCCCGATCCATGTGTCTTTTTCCGCTGTGTATTCCGCTCCATAGCTGACGCTCTCGCCTTTTCTGATCAATTTGACATGAGACAGCGTCGAATGCAGGGTGAATGCAGGGCGCAGCTGAAACGGTATTTCATTCGTAATGTCGGCTGACGGACGGAGGCCGTACATGCCGATGCCGAATCTGACCGCGTTGAAAAAGCCTTTTTTCAGCCGGAGTCCGGCGGCGCTGTTCGCGCAGTGCACCATCATTTTCTTTAGCGGGAGCGGGGCAATCAGTTCTTTGAAGCGCTCAAACTGCATGAAAAAATAGCCTCTTTCTTTTTCATCCGCTGTTGCAAAATGAGTAAATACCCCTTTGCATTTTAAACGGGGGTTGCGGTCAAGAATCGCCATCACGTGATGAACCTCTTCTTCCGTTTTTACCCCTAGCCTGTTCATCCCCGTATCGACTTTCAAATGAAAATGAAGGGAACCTTTTTTCATGTGGCGGGCGGCTTCCTGAAGCCATTCAACAGAATAACCTGTTAATGTCAGGTCATATTCAGCCGCGATTTCCGCATACTCCGGGGGCACCGCTCCGAGCACCAATATAGGCGCCTTCAAGCCCTTCTTGCGCAGTGAAATCGCTTCATCTAAAATAGCCACGGCCAAGCATGAAGCCCCTGCGTCAAGCGCCGCCTTTGCTGTTTCTGCATCACCATGCCCGTAGGCGTTTGCTTTTACAACTGCCATCAGGTGGACATGTTCTCCGATATGTTTTTTCATGTTGATGACATTTTCTTTTATCGCGGACAAGTCGATTTCCGCCCACGTATCTCTGTAAAAAGGTTTTGTGCTCATAATGACACTTCCTAGCTTTTATTCAATATCATTTTCATATCATACTAAAATTAAAGGACAAAGGGAAACGATGCCTAACGAAAAAAAAGGCCAAATCATGTTTGGCCTTTTGCGGTTATTTAGATGATTGTCCCTGCATGCTTTTCGCGACTGTCACCATTTCCTCTTTAGAAAGATCTTTAGAGGAGAGAAGGTAATCTACACCATCATAAGTCCATGATAATGATGCATCCGACAAGGCGCCGATGGTGTACCCGAGATTGACTGGTTCGCCGTTCATCGTAACTGAGGAAGAAGCTTTCGCAATCTGAGCTTTTTCCTGAACTAAGGTGAATGATTTTTCTCCTCCGTAGGTCATGATGATCCGCTTCCCGTCTTCAGTAGAAATGTCTTTTTCTTCAAGCAGCTTTACACCCAGCGGCAGTTCTAGCGGCGTTTTGACCGCGAACGTATCGGATGGTTTCGCGCTTGTGGCGACATCAATTTGGGAAAGAGTCATATTTTTCTTTTCGTCAAATGATTCTTTGTCGAATTGTTTATTAAATTCAAAGCTGCTGAATTCTACTTTCACCATGACTTTTCGGTCTGTATCCATGACTTTGACAGATAACGGGCTCATATCTTTTTTGTTAAATGTGATTTCTTGCGTTGGCAGCATTTTGTTATGCTGATAGTTCGTTTTTGTTTCGAATACGTATTTCTTTTCTTTGGCAGTGAAAACTGCATCCGAATCGTTTTGAACATCCTTTACGAGCGATTCAAACAAGTAGACCTGGCTGCTGTTGTTCGGCCAGTCGCTTTGAAACCTGAAGCTCTTATTTAAAGACGGCGTGAGAACAAATACTCCGTTTTCGTTTCGTAGAATGACTTGATTTTGGTCCTTTTTCGGATTTTCTAAATAAACCCTGTACAGAGACGGCTTTTTGTGCCAGATTTCCACATTGTATACTTGAGGCTCACTCCCTGTCTCGATGGTCATTTTTGCTTTTGCTTTGTACGAGGTGTATTCTTTCGCCTTTTCATCTAAACCGGTCACAATATCTTGCTGCGTTTTTTGCCCGCAGGCAGAAAGAATAAGGACAGCAAGCAGTCCCGTTAAAAGCAAAACAAAGCTTTTTCTCACCTTTTTCAACCCCTTTTTCTCAATTGATGTAAAAGGAAGAAATCGCTTGTTTGACTTTAACGGTACGCTCGGTACACGTAGGCAGAACAGATGCGTACCATAAAAGCCTCAAACAACTTGTCTCCCTTATTGCACTATCAAATATATGAGTGGGGTTGCCCTAATATGCAGACTAGCTTGACAACCTTTCAATGACAATCTGCGCAGCCGCGTATTCCTTTGTATGAGTGATCGATACGTGAACGGCAGCCTGTCTCAGCTTCTCGCAAATGATATAAGGCTTGCCATTTGGGTCTTTCTTAATTTCAATGTCCTGAAAACTGAGGTGTTTCCCTATACCGGTGCCATATGCTTTCGAAAATGCTTCTTTTGCCGCAAATCTGCCCGCGAGAAATTCGATTTTTCTTTTCTCTGAAAGCTCTTGATATTGGTCAAGCTCGCTTAGTGTCAAAATCCGCTCGGCAAATCTTTTTTGACGTCCTGCCATAGAAGCGATCCGTTTAAGCTCGGTGATGTCTAGTCCAATGCCGTAAATCATGTGTAATAACCTCCTTTGCGTACGTACTATTTGAAAGGTTTGTCTCATAAACGTGTTACTATAGAAATACCAAAATGAAGAAAAGGGGCTCGGTATGTTTATACGGACCGAAAATTTTCAAACGTTTATCAGGCTTTATCCCATTGTCACCTTTATATTGGCCTTGCAAGCTGTTCTCTGGCTGTTTTTTTCACTTCCAGTCCATTCAGTCTTGTTATGGAGAGATGCGGTCACAGGCTATAATTTAGGCGTCGCAAACGGTGAATGGTGGCGGCTGATCACTCCTGTTTTGCTGCACGCCGGTTTTACCCATCTGCTGTTCAATTCAATGTCCATCTTTTTATTCGCCCCGGCTTTGGAACGCATGCTGGGAAAAACGCGTTTCCTTCTTGTGTACGCTGGATCCGGCATCATCGGCAATATCGGCACATATGTTACAGAGCCGCTTGATTACGTGCATGTCGGGGCTTCCGGCGCGATTTTCGGGCTGTTCGGCGTGTACCTGTTTATGGTTCTGTTTCGCAAAGAGCTGATCGGGCAGGAGCATTCCAAAATGATTCTCACACTGCTTGCATTTGCCATTCTCATGTCGTTTATCAACTCCAATATTAACATGATGGCCCATCTGTTTGGACTTTGCGGCGGGTTCTTGCTCTCATTTTTATGTGTGCAAAAAAAAGAGCGGCGGTATTAACCGTCCGCTTTTTCATATGAATACCAATTTAAAATGAAGTCTGCATCCTCTTCCCCTACATCCCTCACCGTTAGTTCTTCCATATGGCTAGATGATTTGACCGAGGTAGAAATGGTATACAGGCGGCCTTTCTTCTGAATATAGGATTGGCTGAACTTGCAAACCTGCATCCGCTTTTTCAGCACAATCGCAGTTGTTCTTCCGATAAATCTTGACGTCAGCTGAAGACGGTCCTCGTTAATCGTCCATGCTGTATCCTTATATGCGAGGTAGCCGAAGATCAATTCAATCGGCAACAGAATGATTGACAGATAGCCCCATGGCTGAAAAAAGATACATAATGGAATAATCAAAAAGAGTGAAAAAATAACGGAACGGAACAGATATCGTTTCAACGCGCGCCGCGGCAGACGGCGGACGTTTTCTTCCAGCGTATATTCCGGCGTAAATGTCTGGAGCATGTGCGAAAGCTTTTTTTTATGAATCATCGGAAAAAGAATGGTCAAAGCACCCTCTTCTTTTTCCCGTTCGCCGCCGCCCGCGCTGACGATGGACACCGTCACAAAACCGAAAAGCTGGCGGATGATGTTTTCTTTTATTTTAATGGCTTGTATTTTTCGAAGGGGAATCGTGACTTGATGTTTTTCAATAATCCCCCTTGAAATCACCAATTCCTGCTCTTTTTTTATGATCTGAAAGTTCGCGTATTTAAACATCATACCGGCGATGCTGAACACCCAGGCGATAAATAAACCAATAAAAATGAGTACCGCATAAATGCCGACGCTCGCGTGCTGAAGGAAGGAAAATTTATCGAAAAACCAATCCATCGGCAGCACTTCGTCAAGCTGGGTAAAAAGCGCAAATACAGCGGAGATAATCACTCCGATTCCCCCGGATGTAGAAGCGGCCATGAGCAATTCTTTCACGTTCATCCGATAGTGCTCTTGCGGCTCAACGGCTGGAATGAACGCCTGTTCAGCTTCAAGCCATTCTTCCTCTTGTTCGCTTTCGTGCCTCTGCGCTTTTTTCTTAAAGACGGCTTCCTTAATGCGTTCGGCTTCTTCAACAGAAATAGCAGAAAGAACAGCTTCCGCCTCCTTGCCTCCGCCTGCTGTTTCAATTTGCAGCTTCACAAGCTTAAAGATTTGCTGGATCACGCCCGCACTCGTATTCATCGTTTGAATCCGATCGATTGATATGTATCGCTTTTTCGTGACAAACAAACCTTCTTCGATTCTAAATTCATCATTTTCTATTCGATAGGTAAACCTTCTCCATTTGATGATGCTTGCGGCTATAAGCCAGATAAACAGCAAACCCAGCGCAATGGCTCCGTAAAAACGGACAGTATCGTTCGAATTGACGATATATACAAAAAAGAATGGCAGAATAATATTTTTTATGGTTTGAATAATGGTATGGCATAAATTCAAAAGGACTGCCGCCGGGTGCAGGCGTTTCGGTTCAGACATCATCATCAGTCACCCTTGCCAGACGGGAAATAGAGTCTCTCAGCCGATCCGCTTCCTCCATCGCCAAAGCGGGGATCGAGTGAACGGTCGCAGCCGTGGAAATCTTTACGGTTGCCAGGTTGTACTTTTTCAATAACGGCCCTTGAGACGTATCGACGTGCTGAACTCTGACCATCGGGACAATCACACGGGTCACCACAAAAATACCTGACTGAATATCTATCTCATGTTCATGGACTTCATAGCGCCACACTTTATGACGGATCTTTGGAATGATCAGGACCGTCACAACCGAACCCAGCAGCCAAACCGCGCCGAGCCCGCCGCTGATCCAGTACGGCCAATGAAAATAATAGCTTAATACTGCAACTGCTATGACGATAAGCAAGCAGACAGCGGATATGATGACTTCTTGAAGTCGCCAAACCTTTAATCCGTCTGGACTGATTTGGTTTTTTGGCTGGTCTCTCAAAATACCTACCTCCCGTTTTTTCGTCGTTACTTATACGTCTCTTATACAGAAAGGTTTCATTCTTAAGCATACAGAGAAAAACAGCATCCGTCAGCTGAAAGTTTGCTGAATAGCCATGCGAATATAAAAAAGCCCAAAACGTCATGTTTTGGGCTTTCAGTCGATAGAATTAGTAAGATTTTTTCTGGCGTCTGTCACCTGAAGAACGGCGGTCGTTTGAACGCTTTTTGTCATAGGAAGAACGGTTATTGCTTTTCCCTTTTCCGCCGCGGTAGCCGCCGCCTTGTCCGTCTCTGCGTTTAGAAGAGCGCTGGTTCTTGTAGCGTTTGCTGACCATCGGCGCTTCGTCTGTTAAGCGAACAGGCGTGTTATCCGGCTCTTTTGTAGCCATTTTGATAGCCGCTGCAACCACTGTCACTGCATCATGATCTTCAAGCAGCTCAGCTGCCGCTGTCATGTAGAAGTTCAAGTTGTTTTCGCTGATTGTCGTGCGAAGACGTTCAACTGTAACCTGCTGCTGGCCTTCTAACGCTTCATCAAGTGTTGGCTCTTTCATGCGGTCCATTTTGCGTTTCGTTGTTTGTTCAATTGCGCGAAGCATGCTTTTCTCACGCGGTGTGATGAACGTCATCGCCATACCTGTTTTACCTGCACGGCCTGTTCTTCCGATACGGTGAACGTAGCTTTCAGGATCTTGAGGCACGTCAAAGTTATACACGTGTGTGACGCCTGAGATATCAAGTCCGCGAGCCGCAACATCAGTTGCAACAAGAACTTCGATTGCGCCTTCTTTAAATTTGCGTAGCGCAACCATACGTTTCGCCTGCGTTAAGTCACCATGAATTCCTTCAGCCGCATATCCGCGAAGGTTCAGAGCTTCAGCCAGCTCATCGACACGGCGCTTTGTGCGTCCGAATACAATTGCAAGCTCAGGAGACTGAATGTCAAGAAGACGAGTCAAAGTATCGAATTTTTTGCGCTCTTGCACTTCTAAATAGAACTGCTGAATGTTAGAAACCGTCATTTCTTTTGCTTTTACTTTTACGTGTTCCGGTTCTGTCATGAAGCGTTCTGCAATACGTTTGATCGGCGCTGGCATTGTAGCAGAGAACAGAAGTGTCTGATGCTCGCTCGGCACGTTTGAAAGAATAGATTCAATGTCATCAATGAATCCCATGTTCAGCATTTCATCCGCTTCATCCATTACAACAGTGTTTACATTGTTTAAACGAATTGTGCGGCGGTTGATATGGTCAAGAAGACGTCCAGGTGTTCCAACAATGATATGCGGGTTTTTCTTTAACGCCCGGATTTGTCGTCCAATATCCTGTCCGCCGTAAATAGGAAGAACCTTCGCACGTTTATCTTGTCCGATTTTATATAATTCTTCAGATACTTGAATGGCTAATTCACGGGTTGGCGCGATTACGATTGCTTGAATATTAGGAGACTCGGGGTTTATTTTTTCAACAAGGGGTATACCAAACGCAGCTGTTTTACCTGTACCTGTTTGCGCTTGTCCAATGACGTCTTTATTTGAAAGTCCGAGCGGTATCGTTTGTGCCTGAATCGGTGTTGCTTCTTCAAATCCCATACGATTAATTGCTTTCATGAGATCAGAACTTAAATTAAAATCTTGAAACGTTATAGTCAAATTATTCAAACTCCTTCTAATTGCTGTTTCAGTAATGTCGTGATTTACCACTTATAAAACTGCCCTTTAGACAAAAAGGGACAGGATCCATCCGTATACAAAGCCCGAATTACTTTAAGTTTTATCTTACCATTACACTACTTGTTTTTCAATAAGATGAGAAGTAGATCGGCTTCTCGAATATGCCGGGCCGGTTGCTGCTCCATCCGCTCCCATGTCCGGCGGAGAACTTCGGGTCGGCGGATGAAAGTCCGGAAGAGTATGTTCTTATCGCGAAATAACCTGTATTTATTGTATCATAGCCGTAGCCGGCCAGATATACATAATTTCTGGCCGGCATACATTAGTGTTTGCACATCAGGTTATTTTATGATGCAATATGCGTTTTTTCCGAAAGATTTTTTATTATGAAAGCGGGCTCTCTATTAAATCTTTAACGATTTCTTCAAGCTTCATACCTCTGGACGCTTTGAATAAAATTAAATCTCCTTTGGACGCGTTTTCCTTCACAGCCTGGAAGAGATCTTTTTTATCAGTGTAATGGCTGACGCGTTCTTTCTCAAAGTGTTTCAGTGCGCCTTCTGCAATAAATGCTCCCAGATTTCCGTACGTAAAGACACGGTCGATTTTCTCAGGGCTGATCACGGCGCCGCACTCTTTATGGAACGTTTCTTCAAGATCTCCGAGTTCAAGCATATCGCCAAGTACGAGTATTTTTTTCCCATAGCCTTCAAGGCTTTCTGTCAATTGAATGGCAGCCTTCATGGAAGTCGGACTCGCATTATAAGCGTCATTGATAATCGAAATACCGCTATCAGTTTTGATGAGTTCAAGTCTCATGCCGGTTACCTTTAGTCCGCTCAGTCCTTTTGCCGCATCCTCAGGCGTGATGCCAAAATAAGCCCCTGCAGCAATCGCAGCCATAGCGTTCATGACATTGTGCTTGCCAAGTATCGGAATAAAGTACGTTTTTTCCATCCCTTTGATTGTAAAATGGGTTCCTTCCTCACTCTGGCTGACATTCTGAAGCTGATAATCATTATGCGCTCCCGTACCGTACGTTTTCGTCCGGCAGGTGTATGCATTTTGAAGGAGCGGTTCGTCCCCAATATAAATCAGCACTCCGTCTTCTTTTAGCCCATTAATGATTTCAAGCTTCGCCTCCGCGATGCCTTCTCTTGAGCCAAGGTCTTGCATGTGTGATTCTCCGATATTCGTAATGACTGCCGCATCCGGGTTTGCCAGGCGGGACAGGAGATCAATTTCTCCTTTGGCGCTCATACCCATCTCCAATACAGCGATCTCCGTATCTTCAGGCATGGCTAAAACGGTCAGCGGCAGACCGATGTGATTGTTGAAATTTCCTCCTGTTTTGTGGACACGATACCGAGTTCCCAGGACGGCGTGAATCATATCTTTCGTTGTCGTTTTGCCATTGCTTCCGGTTACCCCGATGACACGGGTGCCAAGCTCCTGCAAATAAGCTTTTGCAAGCTGCTGAAGAGCGGAAAGGGTGTCGTCCACTAAGATGACGGCTTGATTCTCGGGCGGATTTGGTTCTGACCGATCCCAAAGAACGGCCGCTACACCGGCTTCAAAAGCCTGCGGCACAAAAGTGTGGCCGTTAAAACGTTCTCCTTTCAGCGGGATGAAAAGCTGATGTTGTTCCAGTTTTCTTGTATCAGTTGCCACTCCATGAATGATTGTTTGTTCATATTGCGGATTTGTCAGTGTGCCTTTGACCATTTCGGCAATGTTCTTTACTGTTCGTTTAATCAAGTGAGGTCCCTCTCTTTCTTTTATATATACGGGAAAAGACACTGCCCTCTTACCGGCAGTGTCCATGTTCATTATTAGAATGTATGCTTAATTAATTGTTTTTCAGCATGGCGTTCTTTTGCAAGCTCCACAAGCTGTTCAATCAGGTCAGCGTATTCCACTCCAGCCTCTTTCCAAAGCAGCGGGAACATGCTGAAAGGTGTAAAGCCAGGCATTGTATTGACTTCATTAATCAGAACTTCGCCTTCAGCTGTCAGGAAGAAGTCCGCTCTAACGAGTCCTGACCCATCGATTGCTTTAAACGCCTTAATCGCCATATCACTGATTTTCGCATATTCCTCGTCGGTCACATGCGCCGGAATCATCAAATCAGTGTCTCCATCCTCATATTTCGCTTTGTAATCGTAGAAATCTGTCTTCGGTGCGATTTCTCCCACAACAGAGCATTTAGGATCGTCATTTCCAAGAACGCCGATTTCAATTTCACGGCCGTTAATTCCTTCTTCGACGACGACTTTGCGGTCATATTGGAATGCGAGCTCAAACGCTTTTTGCAATTCTTCACGGTTTCGGCATTTGCTGATTCCGACACTTGAACCCAGGTTCGCCGGTTTTACGAAGCAAGGATAGCCTAATTCCTGTTCGACCTGCTCACAGCTTTCTTCCGGAGAACGAGTCCAATCTTTCTTAAGGAAAGCTGCGTATTTAGCCTGAGCAAGGCCGGCCTGCGCGAACAAATGTTTCATGACAACTTTATCCATGCCAGCTGAGGAAGCAAGCACACCGTTGCCGACATAAGGAATATTCAACAGTTCGAGCATTCCTTGGATCGTACCGTCTTCTCCGTTCGGTCCGTGGAGGAGCGGGAATACGACGTCGATGGCTTCATTTTGCTGTGACGCTTCCTGCGGAAACATTTCCTGGTTTAGGGCAGCTGGAGAAAAAGCACTGCCTCCTTGCTCAAATTGAAGCATTTTCACATTTGAAACAGGCTCAGTTAAACGGGCGCCTTTTACCCATTCACCTTTTTCTGTTATATAAATCGGATGTATATCAAACTTCTCAGTATTTAGCGCTTTGATTACAGCCAGAGCTGTCTGCAGGGAAACATTATGTTCTGCCGACTTTCCTCCGTACACTAATCCTAGACTTGTTTTCAATGGATACTCCCCCCACTACAATTCATCTTTACTATCTTATCATTTTCACAAGAAAATGATCTAATTATTTTTGGGCATGCTGATGTTGAATGCATTTGTATGTAATTCCTTTTTATTTTATATTAAAATGGCATTGAAAAGGAGATGTGACATATGAAAAAAATCACGACAAACGAACAATTTAATGAACTGATTCAATCTGATAAAGAAATTATCGTAAAGTTTTATGCTGATTGGTGCCCAGACTGCACACGCATGAATATGTTCATCGGCGATATTTTGGAAGAGTACAATCAGAATGATTGGTATGAGCTGAATAAGGACGAGCTTCCTGAACCGGCTGAAAAATACCAAGTAATGGGTATTCCTAGCTTACTTATCTTCAAAAACGGTGAAAAAACAGCTCACCTTCACAGCGCCAATGCCAAAACGCCTGAAGAAGTGACTGAATTTTTATCTGAACATATAAGCTAATTCGTTAAACAGCCTTATTTTATGTCGTCAGGCTCTACATGAACATGAACATGAGTCACATCGTGTTCATGTTTTATTTTGTCTTCTACTTCATCCGCCACTCCATGGCCTTCTTCTACTGTAAGCTTCGGATCAACTGTAATGACCATTTCGATATGAACAGTGCTTCCTAAATACCTCGCTTTCACATCTTTAAGTCGATGTACATTCTCAATTCTGCCGACGGTCTGTTTGTAAGGCTCAAGATCTTTTATATGAAAACCGTCTGTTAAAGAATGTGAAGCGTCTTTAAAGATATCCCACGCCGTCTTGCAGATGATGATACCGATGACAAAAGCCGTTACCGGATCGATCCACGGCAGCTGCAGCTGGGATGACAACACCCCGATAAATGCTCCGGCACTTACAAAAGCGTCTGACCTGCTGTCCTTTGCCGCTGCCATAAGAGCAGAGCTTTTAATCGATGATGCCAGCCTTTTGTTATATAAATAGATGCCATACATAAACACAGCACTGCCTAACGCCGTCCATGCAGCGATAAGACTTGGCGTTTCCGTTGTTCCGTCCGCAATCGCTCTGCCTCCGCCGATTAACACTTCAATGCCGACAACCATCATAATAAAAGACGCAACAAGAGACGAAATCGTTTCAGCCCGATAATGGCCATATGGATGATCGCTGTCAGCCGGCCTTTGGGAAATACGCAATCCAATTAGCACAGCAATTGACGCAACAATATCTGTTCCATTATTTAACCCGTCTGCTCTCAGCGCTTCGGAATGATATAGAATTCCGATTACAAGCTTCACAACAGCAAGGATGACATATGCCAAAATATTGAGGAGCGCCCCTTTTTCTCCTTTTTTCAGATTTTCTGTCCGCACCATTGAATACCAGCCTCCATTCTATTACATAGTATGGTTCAAAACATAAAAAATAGAGCGGAAACATTCATAAGAGGCACATTTCGACAGCAAATTATTGCCCGGGGAATTTTTGTCGATCTGTTGAAAGTTTGCCAACTTGCCAATGAATAGGACTGTTTTCACCTTTACAGGCTAATGTGGACATTGTATACTAAGGTTAATTGATAATGATTATC
Source organism: Bacillus sp. C28GYM-DRY-1 (assembly GCF_030519405.1). NCBI lineage: Bacteria > Bacillati > Bacillota > Bacilli > Caryophanales > Bacillaceae > Bacillus > Bacillus sp. C28GYM-DRY-1. The sequence continues at coordinate 20,201 of NZ_JAUMKF010000013.1, read as the reverse complement.
AATATCGTTTGATTGGAGGTTGGTGACACAATGACACCTCAGTCTGCAGAAATCAGAAAAAAACAGCTCATTCATCTGTTCATACAGAATGGTATATACAAAAAGTCAAAGCATCATTTGTATGAATTGTCGCTAACGGAGTTAGAAAGTGAATACAAACATATCAGGAGGGCGCCGGAGCATGCCGAAGCGTAAAGCAAAAACCTACCAACAACTGATCCAGGAAAACAAAGAGGCGATTATGGGGAATCCAAAGCTGATGAACGTCATTTATGACAGAATCGACCGCAAGCATCAAAAAAATCTGCAAGAGCAAAGCAATACATAAAAAGAGCCCGGAAGGCTCTTTTTTCATGACTCAAACGCTTCCGCGGCCAGCTTTTGGATCACCGCGTCATCCATCGGCGGGTTGTGGAGACCGGCGCGCACATCACGGTAATAGCGCTGAAGCGGGTTGGTTCGTTCAAGGCTTTTGGCGCCGACAATTCTCATCGCTTTATCGACAACAGACAGCGCAGCATTTGTGACGATATGCTTCGCCGCGCCAAGCTCGCTTCTCAAGCGAGGACGGCGCTCCGGATCGTCGTACAATTGAGCGGTATGGAAAAGAACATGTCTGGCATTGAGCAATTCAAGCTCCATTTCGCCTGTTCGTTGCTGTACGGCTGGGACATCCTTAATCGGTCCCTTCAAACTATTTGGGGAATACTCAGATGCAAATTGCACCGCATAGTCTCGCGCCGCTTGAGCAATGCCAAGATAAATCGCCGGAATGTGAAGCAGCCAGCCATTCGGCTTAGCTCCCCGAGGCCCTTGAAGTAATTCAACCAGTTTCTGCTCATCAAGCGTTACCTCATTCAGTACAAGGTCATGGCTTCCAGTCGCCCGCATCGCCATCATATCCCACGTTTCTTCAATCGACAAACCGGGATCATCTTTATGAATGAGAAACACGCCTGTAGTTTGTTTCTCCTCAATCCATGCTGTCACTAGAAAATAATCCAGTGCTTGTGACATCGTCGTAAAGGTTTTTCTGCCGTTCACTGTCCATTTGCCATCCTTTTTCACGGCGTTTGTACCGGGACGCCCTCCTCTTGTCGGGCTCCCTGTTTTCGCTTCTGTCGCCGCCCTGTTGATGACGGCTCCGTTTTGAACTTCTTTTGCAATATACGCAAATACGTCTTTATCCCAGCTGTTGCCTTCTCCAAGCTCTCCGATTACGCTCAAATGCCAGCCGATGCTTAGTGCTGCAGGAGCATCTCCCCGTGCCAGCCGTTCTTGAAACAGGAGCATATCGTATACAGAAATGCCTCCCCCTCCATGGGATGCCGGCAATGTTAATGCCGTATACCCAGCATTACGCAGTTTTTGTATTTTTTCTGCTGGAAAACGTCCCTGTTCGTCATCTTCAGCTGCTGTTTGCTGAAACTCATCCGCAATCCGGCCAATTTTCTCCATCCATTGCCGCTGTTGATCGTTTTGTATAAATAATGACATCCGGCAGACCCCCAAGTTTCAATTCCGATAAATTTAATATGTATTATAGATTTCCTGCCATTATTCCGCAACTGTTAACCTTTTGTCCGGTATAGAAAAACACGCCGTTCCCCTAAGGGAACAGCGCGATTACACAGGATTTGCATCCCGGTCTTGTTTCATGCCGAGATAAATCAGCATATATGTCAGGTAACCCATTGTCATCACCAGGCCGCCAAAGAAAAAGCTCGAAAAAATCGGCTCTTCAAACGCAGTCACTGCCGCAAGCACAATCCAGCTGGCATACAGGTAGATGATAAAATAACGAATGCCCGTCTTCATTTTATATATCATGTACAGCCCCACGAGAGAAAACAATCCAAGCGCGAGTCTGAAATAAACAAGATGTTCAAACTGAAACATGAATGACACAAATGAGAATCCAAGCAGCAATACAATCGGTAAAGCGGTAATAAAGTTCCTCAATCGAGACACCTCCGTCAGTACCTTTAGTATAAACCAAATTATCAAATGATATTGATTTACGTGAGCTTTTTCACAAAAATGTCATTCCTTTCCTTTACACCCGGACATCCCGTTTACAGAAGCACCACCAGCCAACGGCGATGAAGAATATGGCATGTATGATGATAATCCCTACTGAAAATAATGGTGTCATGCCGGAGAACAAAGCTGTCGCTCCGCTACTATATTGTGTAAAGTCAGTATTGGCAAAAAGCAAAAAGCTGCCCCATTTGTTTTCAAAGAGCTTCATGAGCTGGACAAGTGTACTCGCTCCGTATAAAACGACAAAAGAAACGACAACTGCTACCGCGCTGTTGCGGAACAGTGAAGAACAAAGCAGCCCGAATAATCCCATCATTACGGATTCAAGCCAATTTGAGCCGATCAGCGCCAAGGTGTTGATCAGCAATGTCTTTGATTCCGCGCTCACGGATGTGCCGAAAAAGACGAGACCGAATAATAATGCCAAGATGTAGTATGCCAAATACAAATAAAAGCTGACCATCACGACTGTGATTAATTTTGACCAAAAAACCTTTTGCCGTTTAACAGGACGGATGAGCAAAAATTTGATCGTCTTTTTATCAAATTCCATCGAAACAATTGTCGCTGCAATCACGATCGTTAAGGCCTGCAGCAGGATGTTCAGGCTCGGTGTATACGATAAATAGCCGATGAAGTTTTCATCCGTTCCGGCACTGATGACTATCCGTTTAATAATCAAGGCCATGAAAAATTGAAAGACCGCCATCAGGATAAGAGATACTAACGTTACCTTCCGATTAAAAAGTTTCATATGTTCATTCCAAATTAATTTAGACAAGCTCTTCTCCCTCCTCTTGATGAGCAGTTGTTGCTTTTATGAATTCATCTTCAAGTGATTGCGTATAAGGCATAATGGAAAAGACATTCAGATCTTGTCCGACAAGTGAACGGTTCAGCTCCGGAATGTTTTCTTTTGCTACCTCAACAACAATCGCCCCGTCTTGCCGCTCTGCCTGATATTGATTGCCTGCCAGCCAATTGAGCGCTTTTTCTTCCGGCTGCACTTCAATGATCGCTTTTTCTGTCTTTTGATCTGTTCCATGTAAGCTGACTTCCGCTTTAATCTCGCCTTTTTGAATGATGATGACACGGTTACACAGATCTTCAACCTCCCGCAACAAGTGAGTGGCGAACAGGACTGCTGTTCCTTCCTTTTCTGCGAGCTCCTTAATATGATCGCGAAAATCCTTCATGCCGGCAGGATCAAGACCATTTGTCGGTTCATCTAAAATAAGAAGCTTCGGCCGGTGAAGAATCGCCTGTGCAATACCAAGACGCTGGCGCATGCCGAGGGAATAGGATTTCACCTTATCATGAATCGCCGATGTCAGCCCTACACGTTCCACTACTTCATCAAGCCGTTCATCCGCTATTTTTTTGTGCATATTCGCAAAGTGCTTAAGGTTTTCCCATCCTGTCAGGTACGGATAGAACTCAGGATTTTCGACGATCGCTCCAACCGCTCCCATCGCTTTTTCAAACTCTGTATCATGCTGAAAACCACTGATTGTCACACTTCCGCTGTTTTGTTTTAACAGCCCGACGATGATACGGATGAGTGTCGTTTTTCCGGAACCATTCGGACCGAGCAGGCCGATGATTTCGCCCTCCATGATGTCCATGCTGATTTGTTTTAAGATTTGTGTAGACCCAATCTTTTTATCGAGGCCTTCAATATGTAAAATCGGCTCAGCCATAAAGCCTTCCTCCTTTTTCGACAAAAAATAAACAGTGCCCAAAAATTAGGCACTGTTTGTATTATAGCATTTGTTGCTTCCAAATGTTTGGTTAAACCGATAGAGTCGGCGCTTGCTCAGGCTGTTTGTTCTTTTCTGTTTCTGTAATAATGACGGCACATGCCGCATCTCCTGTTGTATTCACCACTGTCCGGAGCATATCTAACAGGCGGTCAATTCCAAGAATTAATCCGATTCCCTCGACAGGCAAGCCGACAGATTGAAGCACCATGGCGAGCATAATTAAGCCGACTCCAGGAACACCCGCGGTGCCGACACTTGCTAACACTGCCGTCAGTATCACCATCAGCAGCTGAGTGAATGTCAGATCATGCCCGAATACCTGCGCAATGAAGACGGTGGCTACCCCTTGCATGATGGCTGTTCCGTCCATATTAATTGTAGCACCGAGCGGCTGAACGAAGCTGCTGATCGGCTCAGGCACTTTTAATTTTCTCTGTGCCACATCCATGGATACCGGCAGGGTCGCATTGCTGCTGGAAGTACTGAATGCAACGACCATCACCTCTGAGAAATTTTTAAAGAACGTAATCGGGTTTCTTCTGGCTATAAGCGCAACCGTAGACCCGTAGGTAACGACCGCATGTATCAGTAGCGCAAGGGTTACCACAATCATGTACAAGCCCATCGCTTTCATTGCACTGAACCCTTGGCTTCCAATAGCTGTCGCAATCAGACCGAATGTACCATACGGAGCGAACTTCATTACAAGGTTCACCAGGTACATCATCAATTCATTTCCTTGTTGAACCACCTTGAGAAGCATATCCGCTTTTTTTCCGAGCATTGTAATCCCAAGCCCTACAAAAATGGCAAAAGCGATAATTTGCAGCATATTTCCTTCCGTCATCGCTTGAACAGGGTTGGCCGGAATAATGTTTAACAGGGTGTCCGCAATACTTGGCGCTTTTTCAGCAGTAAATTCGGCAGACGATGTATCATACGTTCCAAACTCTCCCGGTTTGATGACAAGAGCTAAAATCATGGCAATGGTAATCGCCACTGCTGTCGTAACGAGAAAATAAGAAACCGATTTAACACCGATTCTACCAAGCTTCTTAGGGTCGCCCAGCCCGGCTACTCCCAATGTTAGTGAGAAAAAGACAATCGGAACGACAAGCATTTTAATGAGGTTTAAAAAGATGGTGCCAAGCGGCCCGAATATAAATTTATTTAAATTTTCAAATAATTCAGGTGATGTTACGTTAAGAATAATTCCCGTTATCGCACCTAGCACCAATGCAATGATTATCTTTGTAGCCAGTTTCATCCGCATTCCTCCCTTTTTTGAAAAAAAGCCCGCGAGAGACTCCCGTGGGCTTTGGCTGTATCTTCAAACCACAGGACTCTCTCTTCACGCTGATGAGGTTAGCTGACGGGTTCGGACGAAGAGATGTCCGTTTTTCAGATGAAAAATTAACCCCAAAAGATTGGGTCCCCCACTCCTTAAGAAAGGATTTAGCGTGTGGCTTACTATTGTATGATTTATTTTATTTATACAGAAAAGATCCAATTTTGTAAACTATTTTTTGTTACTTTTTTCTTGGAATCTTTTAGGTCCTTCTTCCTTGTTGGTGACATCAAGAATATCTAGGAGAAACACAAAAATCGGAATCCCGATGATTAAACCCCAAATGCCAAAAAAGTGCTCAGAGAAAATGAGTACTGTGAAGGTGAAAAAGATCGGCAGCTCCGTTTTCGCAGACATCAGCTTCGGATTTAAGAAATACGTTTCGATCGCATGTATGGCGAATATGACAAGCACCATGTAAAGCACATACATTCCGCCGCCAGTGCTGTACGCGATAATACTGAGCGGGATCAGAGAAATGACGACGCCTGCTACAGGGATCAATCCAAGGAAGAACACCATAATAGAAAGCCCAAACAGCTGCGGAAAATGCATAATCCAAAGCGCGATCAGCGTCAGAATACAGTTGACGAGCGCAATGATGAATTGAGCCTCAAGCACCTTGCCGAACGTTCTTGCAAATTTGCTTCCGAAAAAAGCAATTTCCTCATAAAAGACCCTTAGTTTGCTTGTTTTAAATTTCGCCATGAACTCAGTAAGCCGCTTTTTCTCAAATAAGAAAAACATGCTGAGAATGAGCGCCATTACGATCTGCAAGCCGAATGTGCTGATATCGGCCAGATACGTATACACCACATTGAAACCCTCTTTGACATATGAACTGATATTAATATCTCCGAAAACACTTGTGATCTCGTCAAAGAAAGGGATGGTGTCAGGGTGATACGCGATATGTTTAATCTGCTTAACCAGCTGCTGAATCTGCGCCGCGACGACCGGATAAAAAACAAATCCCCCGACTGTAAGCAGCACAGCCAGCAACATGTACAGAAACGTAATGACAACCCGCTGGCTCACGCGGTAGAACCGGCTTACGAACCGCCGTACGACAAGCTCCAAACGATCCATTAGAAACGTGAAAATGAAGGTAAGCAATATCAAATTGATCATGCTCTTAAATAGATATAACACACCAGTTAACACGACAAAGACGGAGAAACGCCTTACTCCCGGGTGCTGAAAAAATTTAACTAAAGCGGCCATTTATACACTCCTGTTAGGACAAACGTCCTTCATTCAATATAGTATCCATTTTTAAATTATATAACAAAAAAATGCTGAGGTCTCTGTCCTCACCTTAATTATACTTAAACAATTAAAAAAAAACGGCCCCATGAAGGGTCCGTTTTTTTAGACTGCGGTTTTCATTTTTTTCAAGCCTTCAACAGCCTCTATGCTTTTTGCTTCATCGAATTCATTTTCGCTTTTTGCAACAATGATCGTGGCGATTCCGTTTCCGATCAGGTTCACAATCGCTCTTCCTTCACTCATGAAACGATCGACCCCAAGCAGGAGTGCAAGGCCCTCCAGCGGAATGACCTGAAGCGCAGACAGTGTTGAGGCAAGGACGATAAAGCCGCTTCCCGTCACACCTGCCGCTCCCTTCGATGTCAGCATCAGAACGAGGATAATTGTAATTTGCTGGCCGATGCTGAGGTCTACTCCAAACACCTGTGCCAGAAAGACGGTCGCCATTGATAAGTAAATGGATGTGCCATCGAGGTTGAACGAATAGCCCGTCGGAATAACAAGCCCGACAACGGATTTAGAACAGCCGTAGCGCTCCATTTTATCCATCATACGCGGAAGCACCGATTCTGATGAGCTTGTGCCAAGCACGATCAGAAGCTCATCTTTAATGAACCGGAGGTAATTCCACAGGCTGAATCCGTAAAGCTTGCAGATGAGATTTAAAACAACAAACACGAACAGGAACATCGTAATATAAACAGACATCATTAAGCTTGCCAGGGGCTTGATGGAATCAAGACCGAAGTGCCCGATCGTATACGCCATCGCCCCGAAAGCCCCGATTGGCGCTGCACGCATGATATAGCCGATGATTTTGAAAAAAACGTGAGAAATCTTGTCGAAGAAATCAATGACGCTTTTCCCTTTTTCACCTAATGCCGCGAGACCGACTCCGAAAAGAATAGAAAAGAATAAGACTTGCAAAATGTCCCCTTTTGCGAAGGCATCAACCATGTTGGACGGAACAATGTGTGTGACAAATTCAACCCAGTCGATTCCCTGACCGCCATTTTGCGTGTATTGTGATACATCTCCCTTTTCAAGCTTGCTGTAATCAAGGCCTGCTCCCGGCTTCATGATATTGACGACAAATAAACCGATAATGAGTGCTAGGGTGGTGACAATCTCGAAATAAATAAACGCTTTTCCCCCTACTTTTCCAACCTTCTTCATATCGCCCATTTTTGCAATCCCAAGAACGATTGTGAAGAAAATGATTGGAGCGATCACCATTTTAACAGCGTTGATAAATGTATCGCCAAGCGGTTTCATTTCTTTGCCGACATCCGGCCAGACCAGTCCGACAATGACCCCAATGATAACCGCAGTTATGACCTGAACTGTTAAATTTTTAAACAGTTTCATATCCTGCATCCCCCTGTCCTATTCTCCTTTGTGTCTTTCTTACTAGAATGATAGCGTTTTCATGGAGTCTGGGGAAGTTTATGATCATAACGAACATTTTGGTCTTTTTGGTCTCAGGTTTATCCTTTCAACACGTAGCGATTGACGGGCCTGCCGACTCCGCCGTATTGAACGTCCAATTTAATGGTGCCGTTTTTTTCTAGATAATCAAGGTATCGTCTCGCTGTCACTCTGGCGATGCCGAGCGCCTTGGCGACCTCTTCCGCAGAAAGAGATGCGGTTTGCTGCTTCAAGAAAGCAGTGACTTCATTCATCGTGAAATGATTCAGCCCTTTCGGCAAATCCTGTACCACCTGCTGCGGAATATTCAGGATCGCATCGAGCTGCTCCTGGGACAGCGTATCGCTCGCTTCTATTTTTTGTTTATATTGCTTGTATTTTTCAAGCGCCTGTCTCATTCGCTCAAGCTTAAACGGTTTTAAGATATAGTCGGCCGCTCCGTTTTGCAGCATAAGAGAGATCGTTTCTTTGTCTTTTGCAGCGGAGACGACGATGACATCCACTTCAAGTTTTTGCTTTCTAATCTCCTGCAAGGTTTTGATTCCGTCTTTTTTCGGCATGTACACATCGAGAATGACGAGGTCGGGCTGTTCTTCTTTAATCAGCTTAATGCCTTCTTCTCCGTTTCCCGCTGTTGCACAGACAGTAAAGCCTTTGACAGTTGTGATGAACTCCTTGTTTACCTCTTGAACCATCAGATCGTCTTCAATGAGCAGAACCTTCCATTCCTTACGAGCCATGCTGTGCTTCCTCCCCCTTCATTGGAAAAACGATAGAAAAAGATGTCCCCTGTCCCGCGTGTGAATCAACTTCTATCGTGCCCGATCCTTTGTCTGTGATTTGTTTCACTAAATACAGCCCATAACCTGTGCCACCCGTTTTATTAACCGTGAATCCTTTGTTGTAAAGGTGCGGCATATGTACCGGTTCAATCCCGCAGCCGTTATCTTCTATTAAAATGGCAAGGATATCATCCGTTTGTTCAATGCTGATATCAATTCGTTTATCATCAGATTGAACTGTTTCAAATGAACCGAAGGCATTTTCTATCAGGTTGCCGAGAAGCACGACAATATCATGCTGGTCAACATGCTCTGGAAATTGCTGAAGACTGCTGTTTTCATCAATATGAACTGCAATGCCAAGCTCCCTGCCTCTTCTGATTTTACTTAATAGAAGGCCCGCCGCGGCGTCATTTTGAATTGAACGGTGCAGAAATTCAGTCACATTTCCCTGCTCAGTTGATGCCTGAAATGCAAGCTGCAAGGCTTTTTCAGATTTCCCCAGCTGGATGAGGCCGGCGATTGTATGCAGCTTATTCATATGCTCATGGTTTTGAACGCGGAGCGCCTCCACAAAGTTTTTGACGCCCGTCAATTCCTCTGCCATCTTAGCGGCTTCCGTTCTGTCCTGAAAAATAGCGACGGCGCCAATGACTTTTTTCTTCATGACAATCGGAATTCTGCTGCTCATGATGACCTTTCCGCTAACGCGAATTTCTTCATTATAAACCGCTTTGTTCCGCTCCACGATTTCGGGCAGGCGCGAATCCTTGAGAACGTCCCATATCACCTTCCCGACCAGATCCCCCTGCACCTCAAAGATCTGTTTCGCTTTTTCATTGAAGATTGTAATGATGAGCCGGTTGTCAATAGCGATCACGCCTTCATTCATTGAATGAAACGTCGCCGTCCGTTCTTCATACATTCGGACAATCTCATGTGGCTCAAGCTGAAACATTTGTTTTTTGATATGGCGGGCCAGCAGAAAGGAACCTGCAAGCCCGAAGCCAAGTGTCAGCACAACGATGAACGCAATATCACGCTTTAAATGAAGGAGGATGTCGGCGATCCCCGGCAGTGTTTTCCCGACAAGCACCACGCCGATCTGGTTCAGACCGTGATCCTTCACCGGGTAAAAAGCGCGAACCGCCGTGCCGATCTCACCCTTTGCTTCTGAGAAATAAATGTGCTCCGCAAACGCCGCCTTTTCGTCTGCCCCCTTAGATTTCTTGCCGATGCTTGTACTGACAGGATGCGTGTAGCGGATGTGATTCATATCCATGACGACAATATAGTCTGCTTCATTAATCATCCTGATTTCTTCAACCGCATGGCGAACAGCTTCTGTTTGTTTGTTTCGCGCCAAGGCCCCTTTTACTTCTGTCATCTCCGACACCGTCCGGGCCGTATTCATCAGCCGTTTCTTCAGCTCCCGCTCCTCTGTATGCTGGATATTGCCAATGAGCACAATGCCGCCGATCAAAAAGGAGAAAATGACGAGTATATAGGATAGGATCGTGATTTTCCAACGGATTGAGAGCTTCTTTTTGTTCATCAGCTTCTCCTTTCAGGTCTTTACGAATGGCATTGCCCCCATTATCCTTAACTAAGGGGAGGGCTTTACATGAAGAGTTTGCTTGCATGTCTCGCACTGATGATCGCCGGTATTGCAACCGCTTTATTTATCGGATTTCATGATCATAGCGTCAGTGAAGAGATTGTTTATGATGACGACCAGGAAGGCTTACAGGATCAGCTCGTGTTTACATTCAGCCATGTGGTTGCCGAAAATACGCCGAAAGGGCTGGCCGCCAATAAATTCGCCGAGCTGGTAAACGAGAAATCAGGCGGAAAAATAAAAATTGAAGTGTATCCGAATGGAAGCCTGTATTCGGACATTGAAGAAATTGAAGCATTGCAAAACGGCGATGTTCAATTTATCGCCCCCTCCACATCGAAGCTCGGCATGCTCTCGCCTGAATGGGGCGTGCTGGATCTGCCGTATGCATTTACAAATTATGATGCAGCCAAAAAAGGGCTGAACGGCAGCATCGGTACACAGCTGTTTGATTCTCTAAAGAAAAATCAATTAAAAGGCCTCGCCTATTGGACAAACGGTTTTAAGCAAATCACGACAAATCAAGGGCCGGTCAAAGACCCGGATGATTTAAAAGGACAAGATCTCCGCATTATGCAAAGCGATGTGATAGAGGATCAGTTTAAGCTGCTTGGCGCAACTCCTCATCAGGAATCCTTCAATTCTACTTTTCAGCTGTTAGAAAACAATATAGTCGATGGTGAAGAAAATACAATCTCAAACATCTATTCTAAAAAATTTTATAATGTTCAGGACTATTTGACAATAAGCAGCCACGGATATCTCGGATATGCTGTCATGACTGATGTGCATTTCTGGAACGCACAATCATCGGAAACAAGGCGTATTTTAACTGAAGCGATGAAGGAAACGACGGAGTGGAACGAAACGTACGCCGAAGAAATGAACAAGGAACAGCTGGAAGAAATCAAAAAAAATTCATCTATTAAAATCTACGAGCTGTCAGATAAAGAGAAAAGAGAATGGATGAAGCGCCTTGATCCTGTTTACCGGCAGTACGAGCCCGTCTTCGGCCGGAAACTGATACGGGGGCTTTTAGAGCTGCGACAGAATTCGTAATCCCCATCTCGATACGCTGTTTTCTGTTTATCTTTCAATGGATCGGAAATATAAAAAGAGATAAACGAAAAAAGGAGATGGGAACATGTTTAAGCATACGAAAATGCTGCAGCATCCTGCTAAACCAGATCGTCCAGATCCATTATTCGCTAAAAAAATGCAAGAAATTTTAGGCGGGCAATTCGGAGAAATTTCTGTTGCCATGCAATACTTATTTCAAGGCTGGAATACAAGAGGAAATGAAAAATACAAAGATTTGTTGATGGATACGGCAACTGAGGAACTCGGGCATGTTGAAATGATTGCTACGATGATCGCCAGACTTCTTGAGGATGCTCCGCTTGACCAGCAGGAAAAAGCCGCTGAAGATCCGGTCATCGGCTCCATTCTGGGCGGCATGAACCCTCACCATGCCATTGTATCAGGACTTGGCGCCATGCCGGAAAGCAGTACAGGCGTACCTTGGAGCGGCGGCTATATCGTAGCAAGCGGAAACCTGCTGGCAGACTTCCGCGCCAATCTGAATGCGGAATCACAAGGCCGTCTGCAGGTTGCACGCCTGTTTGAAATGACGGATGACAAAGGTGTGAAAGATATGCTCAGCTTCCTGCTGGCGCGTGACACCATGCACCAAAACCAATGGCTCGCCGCCATTAAAGAATTAGAAGCACAAGAAGGCCCGATTGTGCCGGGAACATTCCCGAAAGCACTCGAAAAACAAGAATTCTCGCATCAGCTTATCAATTTCTCTGAAGGCGAAGAAAGCTCCGAGCAAAACTGGCTGAACGAAAAAGCGCCGGACGGAGATGCCTTTGAATATGTGAAAGAAGCTAAAGCTTTTGGAGAAAAACCGGAGTTAAAACCAGCACCGCCTTTTGTTCATGATACGCTTCCGGGACGCGAGTAAAGACACAAGCCCAAAACATAATGTTTTGGGCTTTCATTATGCCTTCAGAACCGTCCAGTCTGGTTCGTACCGGATGTCAGAGTTATGCAACAGACTGTGAATGTACTGTTCACTCTCTTCGTACAGCTTCACTTCTATTGAAAGAATCACAGTCTTCTGTTCGTTTTCCTCGTATATGCTGTCATGTTCGTTCTCCATAAAATGATCATAGGCAGCTCTGTTCTCCCAAACGCTGATGATCTCTGCGGTGAACAGCCCATCTGCTGTTTTCCGCCAGCGGCCGGCCTGTTTGATGAAGCCATTTACATGTGATAGTGCTCCCCACTGTAACTGCGCTTTTGCAAATGCTTCAGCGTTTGCAGCGTCTACTTTACATACAATCCTTTTGATCAGCATGGCACTTCCTCTATGATGACTGTTTTCGCTTGTGTATGCTCGACACAGAGATTCACCGTTCTGACGTGAGAGCGCGTGCGGTGAATCGTTCCCTTTGGAATCAGCAGGCTGTCATTTGCTTTGAGTACCGCGGTTTCTTTGTCCTGAAAATCGATCAGCAGCTCACCAAATTCATCTGAGTCAGGGTGATGATGCCAGTCATATTCTCCTGTAAACACAGCGAGGCGCACACAGTGATCGTTGACCTCTGAAATTAAAAAATTGGCGTGTTTTTCTTTGACTTCATTGGCGATGGCGAGCACATTTTGCATCTCGGACATTAGCGATACCCCCTTTTTCACTTATTGTATCGCAATACCGGCATAATCGAGAAAAATTCCCAAAATAAAAAGCGATCCAGCTGATGTGCCGGATCGCTTTTTATCTACAGGTTGTCTGCCTTTGTGCTTTTAATTAGTCGTTGTTGCGGGCGTTTCCGCCTTTTGAGCCAATTTCTTGGTAGAATTCTTTATCATGATTTTTGCTTGTTGCCTCTCCGCCTTTACGGCCGATTTCTTGATAGAATTCTTTGTCATGATTGTCGCTAGTGGCTTCTCCGCCTTTTTCGCCGATTTCTTGATAGAACTCTTTGTCATGGTTCTTGCTAGTGGCTTCTCCGCCTTTTTCGCCAATTTCTTGATAGAATTCCTTGTCATGGTTCTTGCTAGTGGCTTCTCCGCCTTTTTGACCAATCTCTTGATAGAATTCTTTATCATGGTTTTTGCTTGTTGTTTCTCCGCCTTTTCTACCTGCTTCTTCTCTACTCATTTTGTTATCGTCTGCCATTTTGAATTCCTCCTTTAATTGGTGTTGGTTGTTGTATTCCCGCTATCCATTCTTTTAAACAAACAAAGCACATTGGGTGTATTCCACTAAAAAAAAGCAGGCGGTACCGGTGACCGTCTGCTTTCTTCTATTCAAGCTCTTGTTCTGTTTCTTTCAGCCGCTCAAGAATGCGCCGCTTTTTATACAGCATCATGCCCGTTTCAGTAATGTCGTTTAATGTTGAGCGATTGGCTGCCGCGCCAAAGACCATTCCCGCGACCGGCACCAGTTGAAAAAGCTTTTTCCAGCCAAACGTGTCGCGATATCCTAAAACGACTTCGCGCCAGCCTTGGATTTGAGAAGCGACATTCTTATATGTACGATCTTGATCATAGTCTTTTAATTCTTGCAAAATCGTTTTTTTGCCGACAACATCCGCCGATGTCAGCTGCAAACATTTTACGATGAAGACACGCTCTTTTTTCTCCTTTGGGTCATAGCCGTAAGCAACCGCGATATCCTGTAACGTTTTTAACGACAGACCTAGCACGGCCGGAATGTCTGCCGCCAGCGTAAACACACCGCCAACACCCGTTGCCGCGCCTTGTACGGTTGCCGTGTTGATTCTGTTTTTGCCCATTCCTTCCGCAATTTCATCCATGACAGGCAGAGGCGCTTTTCGGATGTCCTCCAGTGATTCGAAGGTATCTTCCGGCAGTTTCTTTTGAAACATCTTGATAATCTGTTTTTCCGATGTCAGATACTGTCCTCCTGTTTGAACAAAGCTGCCGACCTCATCCAAAAGCTTTCCGATCTTTTTCTGAATGAATTCCGGCGTCAGCTTGTCCAGCAGTTGAAACGGGAGACGGCTGAGCTTTTCCCAAAACCAGACTTTTTGCTGAGCTTTTTCCCATTTTTCTATTTCTTTTAATTGCTGATGTAAGTCTTCTTTTCGTTCTGCTGTCACCCAACTCGCACTTCCCTTCCGTTTTTTCTACTATATAGTATACCTTCATTTTCTCGGAAACGTTTTTATTTTTCACCTGCGGGTACCATTTTTATAAAAGGAAAAAGGAGTGATGGACATGCCTTGGTCGATGAAGGATTATCCCGCTTCATTAAAAAATCTTGAGAAGCCGGTAAGGAAAAAAGCAATTGAAATTGCGAATGCGATGATGGATGAGGGTTATGAGGACGGACGCGCGATTCCGATTGCGACAAGCAAAGCAAAGGAATGGGCGGAAAACGCCTCTAAAGAAGAAATTGATGATTTCCTCAAGCATGCTGATGAGACAGAACGCGATGAGGAGGCAAACGATGACGCCAGACCGGAGCTAATGAATAAAGCGGAGCATGTCATCAAGCATAAAAATGGCTGGGCAGTCAAAGCTGAGGATGCCAAACGTGTATCTGACATCAAGGAGACGAAAAAGGAAGCGATTGAACGGGCGAAGGAAATTGCGGAACATAAAGGCACAGACGTAATTGTTCATTTGGCTGATGGCAGTGTGCAGAGAAAGATAAAAACAGAATCATAAGCCAATATGCTTTTGTACGTTTCTGGACTGGCTGGAACGGTTATTGATATATAAATCACTAAGGAGAGGTGAATATAATGATTAGCTTTTTGGTTTCATTAGTTATCGCTATCTTAATTGGACTTATCGGAAGCGCCATTGTCGGCAACCGGATGCCAGGAGGAATTTTCGGTTCCATGATTGCCGGACTGATCGGCGCTTGGATCGGTCACGGACTTCTTGGCACTTGGGGACCAAGCCTCGCTGGCTTTGCTATTTTCCCAGCCATCATCGGGGCGGCCATCTTCGTGTTCCTGCTGAGCCTCGTATTCCGCGGGCTGCGTAAGGAAGCCTAGTCTCATTTCATACAGGAGGCATCGTTTCGAACAGAAACGATGTCTTTTTTTATGGGACCTTTATCAGATTCTCTACATATCATGTTGCATAACAGGGAAAAATTCAGGAATATACTTTGAACATTTTCGGTTGACAAGAAACCGGTTCGGTCATATGATGTAGATAAAATAATTTGCCTTAAGGAAACTCTTTGTTGTTTGGCAAAAACAATTAGAATTCAGGTGAGACATGATGAACAAGGACATCACAGCACAATCTCCCCGTTCCAAAGCAGTCCAAGATGCGCTTGACGGGAAAATCAGAGGATTCAGAGGGCTGCTCCCCTTTCTGGGTCCTGCATTTATAGCAGCCATCGCCTATATTGATCCCGGCAACTTCGCAACGAATATATCAGCGGGTTCTAAATACGGATATATGCTGCTATGGGTGATTTTATTTTCTAATATTATGGCGCTTTTAATTCAATCACTCTCCGCTAAACTCGGCATCGCGACAGGCAAAAACCTGCCCGAAGTTGCCCGTGAAGAATTCCCGAAGCCTGTCTCCATCGGATTATGGATTCAGGGCGAGCTCGTCATTATCGCAACAGATTTGGCCGAATTTATCGGAGCGGCTCTGGGACTGTATTTGCTGTTCGGCATCCCGATGCTTGAAGCGTCTATTATAGCGGCGATCGGCTCTTTCGCGATATTGGAGCTTCAGCGCCGCGGATATCGTTCCCTTGAAGCTGGCATTACCGGCATGCTGTTTGTGGTGGTGATCGCCTTTGCGCTGCAGACCTTTTTCGCAAAGCCTGATGCCGTGTCAGTGATGAAGGGCCTTTTTGTCCCGGCGTTTCAAGGTACTGACAGTGTGCTTCTTGCAGCGGGTATTCTCGGTGCAACGGTTATGCCGCACGCCATTTATTTACACTCAGCCCTTACACAGCGGCGGGTTGTCGGCAAAACTGATACTGAACGGAAAAAAATCTTCAGATTTGAATTTATTGATATTTTAATAGCGATGCTGATCGCGGGTGCGATTAATGCGAGCATGCTGATTGTGGCTGCTGCGTTATTCTTCAAAAACGGCCTGTTTGTCGAGGATCTCGATGTCGCTTTTCAGCAATTCGGACATCTTGTCAGCCCTGTGTCAGCCGTTTTATTCGGGATCGGACTGCTCGTAGCCGGACTATCCAGTTCGTCAGTCGGCACACTTTCAGGCGACGTGATTATGCAAGGTTTTATCAACTACCGCATTCCGCTGTATGTGCGGCGTTTTATCACGATCATTCCGCCGATCTTGATTATCGCGTCAGGGGTCAATCCGACAACCGCTCTCGTCATGAGCCAGGTCGTTCTGTCCTTCGGAATCGCCTTCGCCTTAATCCCGCTTATTATGTTTACAAGTAATAAACGGATTATGGGAGCCCTGATCAACGCCAAATGGGTCACGGTGGTATCTTGGCTGATCGCAGTATTGATCGTCGCGTTGAATGTATTTTTAATTGTAGATACGTTTCGTTAAAAGAACCGGCTGCTAAAGCCGGTTCTTTATGATTCGAAAAGCTCATTAATACCCTTTTTGCCAGAAATTTGTTATGATAGAAGAAAAAAATCGGAGTCTTGATGATGTCATTATTTATTCTGTTTTATTTGTGGATTGTACCTATTGTAATCGGCATTTTATGTTCTGCTGTTGCCTATAAATCCAAGGGGAAAATGAGTGTCGCGCCCGGCATTGCCATGATCGTGCTCAGTATCATTTCCTTGATCACCGCGTTTACAGCCGGACACACGAATTTCCACGTGTTTATCGGCGGCATGTTTTTATTCGGAACCTTGCTGGTCGGTTCTGCTTTTCCTTTCTTTTTTGGGCTTAAGAAAAAAGAGAAATAAGCTTATAAAGACATGAACTCAGTAAGAGTTGATAAAAATAAACATATGAAACATACAAGGACAAATGCGCTAATCTTTTTGTTTTGAAAGAAGATGCATTTGTCCTTTTGTCTGTTTTGAGCATGGCGAACATCTTGACACGCTGCATAGATCATCCCTAGAGATCCCAATAAGTACACCACTAATTTTGTGAATTCAAACATGCTTTCCTCCTATCATTCAATATATTGCTATGATAACTCAATATCCATTTGGTTCCAACACCTAAAAAACAGGGGTCTGAATAGGCCCCTGTTTTGTTAGAATAACCGTTTTAAACTTTTCTTCAGTGACGGCATGTCGATTTTTTGGTTTTCGAAGAAGTTTTTCAGCATGTATTTGCTGAAGCCTTTTGCCTGTCCGTAGGTGATTTTGCCAGGCAGCGGCGGTTCGTTTCCGATCATGACGTCCACGACGACCGGCTGATCTGATTGCAGCGCCTCATGGAAAGCAGGCGCAAGCTCTTCCACTTTGGTGACCTTGATGCCCTTTGCTCCGCAGCTTTCTGCATATGCGGCATAGTCGACATTTTGAAGCTTCGTGACATAGTCAATATTGCCTTTGACCTGCTGCTCGTACTCGATCATGCCGAGATTTTCGTTATTTAAAATGACGACAGTGATTGGGAGCTTGTATTTGACGGCGGTCGGGAGATCCTGCATGACCATGGAAAAGCCCCCATCACCGCAGACAGCGATCGCCTGGCGCTCCGGTTCGGCCAAGCTTGATGCGATCGCTCCCGGCAGGCCACAGCCCATTGTCGCAAGCCAGCTGGAAACGATAAAATCCTGGTTTGCTTTCATTTTGAAATGACGCGCTATCCAGACTGTCACAGTGCCGACATCTACAGAGAGCACCGCATCATCGGCTGCAGCTACCTGAAGACGCGCCACGACCTGCTGGGGTTTGAGCGGTGTTTCAGCCTCAGTCTCATCTTTTTCAATTTCATTCCACCAATGCTGCATATGTTCAGTGCAGGCCTCCAGGAATCTTCTGTCTTCCTTCCGTTTAATAAACTCCGTCAACTCGCGCAGGCCAAGAGCCGAATCACAGACAAGTCCCGCCGTTACCGGATAACGTTTTCCAATTTTCGCCGGATCTGAATCGAGCTGGATCGCCGGCGTGTCATCAGGCAAATAATCGCGGTACGGGAATGAAGTACCGAGCATGATTAATAAATCACATGCCTCCATTGCCTCGTAAGCCGGCTTTGTGCCGATCTGCCCAAGGTTGCCGAGAAAATGCGGGTGCTTATCGGGGACCACTCCTTTTGCCGGGAGCGTGACAACGATCGGGGCTGCAGCTTTGTCCGCAAACTCCAGGAGTTCCCGTTTCGCCTTTTTCATTCCCTGTCCCGCCAAGATAATCGGCTTCTTAGCATTATTTATATATTGCGCGCAAGTGACAAGCTGTTCTTTTTTCGGTTCAAGGTTCCCTTCAATATACACTGGTGAGGTGTGCACGGGCTCACGTTTGATTTTCTCCGCAAACAAATCATCAGACACGTTTAATACCGCAACGCCTTTTTTGCTGTAGGCGGTGCGGATTGCCTGATTCAAGAGATCTGGCAGTGATTCCGCACTATGTACTTCTCTGTTGAATACAGCCACGTCTTCAAACATTTGCTCAAGCTTGATCTCCTGAAAATAATCCCGTCCGACTTCGCCTGATGAAACCTGTCCTGCAATTGCCAGCACAGGGGCGCCGTCCGCTTTTGCATCATATAAACCATTTAATAAGTGCACTGCACCCGGCCCTGCAATTGACAGGCAGACGCCGATTTTGCCGGTGAGTTTTGCTTCAGCCGCGGCCGCCAGCGCCGCCACCTCTTCATGGCGGGTTTGAATGAATTTCAATTGATTTCTTTCGTGTCTCAATTCTTCGATTAACTCATTTATACTGTCTCCGGGAATGCCATAAATATGATCAACTCCCCATTGTTCAAGCAGTTCTGTCATTGCTTGTCCTGCAGTTTTATGTGCCATGCCGTATCCTCCTTTTTCCTTTTTTCAATACCACTGGAGAATAGCTTTAAAACACGGAGATCTTTATCACTTGCCCAGTCTTCTTTTCAACAGGTCAATCGCCGCAACCATACCTTTGTCCTTGAGGGTGATGGTTGTATCTAGAGCGCCATTAACAAAATCTTTGATTTGCCTTTTTCGGTTCGGCACCATAAGAATCGGCAAGCGCAGCGGAGAAAACCACTTCAATCCCGCTGTCTCCATCCCGTTCGCTATCGCTTGTCCGCCTGTTATGTGTCCAGCAAATACATGCTGCTCATCTTGAAACTTTGGCCTTTGGTAGACACCTATTTTCACAGAAAGCGCTGCGCTGTATCCCGTTTCTTCCAATACCTCCCGAACTGCCGTTTCCTCAACAGTTTCCCCTGGATCGACCCTGCCGCCCGGCAGATCCCATAAAGGGACATCCTTACGTTTAACCAGCAGATTTTGCTGATTTTCGTTCAACACGATCACAAATGCACCTTGTGTAAACATTGCATTTCTCCTTTTCCCACAAAAAAAGACCAAGGTCTTCCCCTTGGTCCTAGAGCTTTACTTTTTAAAATGATACGGCAGCGCGGCAACCAGTATGTCCTTTTTCCAGAACAGCCAGACTCTGAGGAGGAAGGCTGATTGGTTGTGAAGAATGGTGTGCCAGCATTTTTCGTCATAAACAGCACCTTGACGGAAAACTTCTGTAAGAGAAGTAAAGCGTGGCGAGACGCACTCTGATTGTTCCACAAATGGAATTTACATGCCGAAAATAAAAAAACAGAGGCTAGATTGCCTCTGTCAGCTTGTAGAGAAAACGATGTTTTTCTACAAGCTTTTTTTGTTTTACGCTGTTTTTTTGGATATTCAGCTGATTTCAAAAACAGAAAAAGAGCTCCCACATACCTAGCCCTGCTTGGCTAGGTATGTGGCAATCTTCTTCATGTTCTGGCATGCGGCTGTGAGGAGAACTTGTTCGCTCACATTCCGTTTTCCC
>NZ_JAUMKF010000069.1:0-421 GCF_030519405.1 Bacillus sp. C28GYM-DRY-1 | reverse complement strand
CCCGCCTCGCACGGCACTGATATGGCCGCTGTGTTATCCCAATTGGTCTCCCAGAACTCAGGCTGGTGCAGCTCGGATGGCAGGGAGTAACTCAAGACGCGGCCGCTGGCCCAGGACGTCCGCAGCGCGCGTTGGCCGGTACTCGGAGCCCTCACTCGAACCAAGCCCGGGCGATAGGAAGCCGCAGCGGCCGTGCGGAAGGTGCTTGGGCTGGACCAGGTTGAACTGCTGGCCTGTCACAACTCGGACACAACGGCTCACCACCCGCCGTTCTGTAGCGCATCATCATCCCCACGCATACGTGCTCCGGGGGAATCAGATGCGCTACACCGTTACAGCTGTTCTGCTCGCCACCGTCCTCGCCCTCGCCGGCTGCGGCACCGACAACAGCGGCGAGAAGGCGTCGGCGAAACCCTCACCC
>NZ_JAUMKF010000068.1:0-431 GCF_030519405.1 Bacillus sp. C28GYM-DRY-1 | reverse complement strand
TCCTCGGATTCTATCTTCGGCGAACAATCGAGGAGAGCCCTGCATTCACCGAGGTCAAGCAATCCGGCAAGGCCGATCGGTCGCCGGCGCTCACCATTGTTCGCCAGTACCCTCTGCGAAGCCTGATCATTGCCGGCATCACACTGAGTGCGGGTGTCTCGTTCTACGTTCTGGCCGTATTCGGGTTGTCCTACGGAACAGCGACAGTCGGATTCAGTCGTCAGACAATGCTTCAGATAATCATGGTGACGATGATCTTCGCGTTCGCTTTCATCGTCGCTGCGGGACGGCTCTCCGACCGAATCGGTAGGCCGAAGTGCATCGTCGGAGGAATGGTCGGGCTGGCACTATGGGCATTCCCGTGGCTGTGGCTGGTGGGCACCGGTAATGCGTGGCTCGCGCTCTTGGCGTGCATCGTCTTGTGCATACCG
>NZ_JAUMKF010000012.1:0-117025 GCF_030519405.1 Bacillus sp. C28GYM-DRY-1 | reverse complement strand
AAGAATTTCTTGTGTGGAACATAAGAAAGACACCGTCCTTTTGAAGTCTTTCTTTTATTTTATTACAGGAGAATGGATATTTTAAGGGAAAATAAAAGCTGTCGAGATTTTCTCGACAGCCTGACAGAGGCTAGATTGCCTCTGTTTTATTCTCTGTCTGTCTTTCTTTTTCTTCGTCTTACGGCAACCCAAATGAAAACTGCCGCAATCAACATAATAAGTGCCAGCACACCAATATACAGCCATTTCTGGTTATGATCCTGTGATGGCTGGTCCGCGCTGGAACTGTTTGCTTCTGATGTAAGCTGCTGGTGATTTGTAAACACCTGCTGGCTGTTTGTTTCATTCACGACAGTTGATGAGACATCGGTGCTGGTCAAATAATTAATGATCTCTTTCGTGACGGCCGAGCCAGTTCCTGTTGACGGTGCAAAGACGGCCATTGTGTAGCGTGAATCCCAAAGAGATGCTTGGGTAAATGCCACTTGTTTTGTCGTCTCATTCAGCATCTCAAAACCTGATACATCAAATGAGCCGTTCTTCGCTTGCGGAACAAGCAGATCTGATGATTTCTCGTTCAGGAGAGGAAATTGATTGATACCCCCTATGAAAATGAGGTTTCGTCCTTTGGCATCATTTGCTGTTACGTCAGATGATTTCTTGACCGTATATGAATGCTGCGCTTCGCTGCCAAAGGACTCCGTTACGAGAGTAAGCTCCTTAAGCTTCGATTGGCTTACGTTATCAGGAAGCATAATCAGCGTTGTCTGTTCCTGATGTCCGGCGTAAGGAAGCGGCCACTCTTTAAAATCCGCTGACGGAGACATGCCTTTTATGGCGTAAGTCAATGTACTGCTTTTATCAATAAAGACCCACTTTTCTTCATCAGTGGTGTTGCAAGGATTGTTTTCCTTTAGCCCAGTCGTAACGAACTGAATATCAATGTAGCGGTTTTTTTGCAGCAGTTTAGGGTCCACTTTGACCATGACATGATAGAATCCGTTTTTATCTTCTTTTCCTAAATCATCAAGCCGGACCGAGTGCGGCTGGCCATTGATCATGATCTTCAGTTCTGCCGCCTGAGAAACCGATTCGTTTTCCGCCGTTAAGGCTTGAATCGTTTCGGACTTCTTCAGCTTGAGCGACAGCTTTGCTGATTGGTTTTGGTCTAAAACCGCCGAAGCTGGATAAAAGTAATGTGCAGAGGAAGTTTTGTCAGCTCCAATTGTGATATCACCCGCTCCAAAATTCTCGAGAGTCAGCTTATTGCTTTCTTTTTTTTCTGCCTGCTTCAGCTTGCTGATTGAGAGTGTATCACCGCTGAGCTGGCCTGTATAAGTCTGATCCGTGATGACACTGATTTTTTCAGTGAGCACGTCATCGGACGCGGCTTGGGCAAACAGAACCGGCTGCTGCTTGCCCTCTGCTTTCAGCACCCGCTCCGCAAGCAGGAGCTTTTCTCCTTTTGCCTGTATGCCGGCTTGTTTCATCAGCATTTTCACCTTGCCGTTCCAATGCTTGTCCACACCGATGAAAATCGTCGGCTTGTCGATTTTCTTCAGTTCAGATTCCGTTACATACGACATGCTGACACTGCTGTCCACCGTTTTCAAATAGCCTTCTGTTTTCACTGCAGCTTCAATTTCCGCCGAACTTGGGTCATCCGGAATGACAATGGCGGTTTCTTCCGCTGTATTTTCCGATTGGGCGAAAGGATATGGATAATGGTCCAGCGACGTTCCCTTCGCTTCACTGCTGTCCGCCAGCGTCAGGCGGCTGTCCGGATAAATTTTGATCCAGTTTCCGGACGTATCCTGTCTGACGCAGACGCCCTCTTTCATGACACCGTAAAATGTCAGCGATACGTTGTGATAGCCTTGGGTAGAATGGCTTTTATTCAGGTTCAGCTTTACTGTTTTCCGTTTCGAATCACCATCAAGCTTTACCGTTTTGACCGGTTCACCGTCAATGACAGCCGTTAACGACGATGGAGAAATTAAAAGATTTGATGCCTCGTATTCAATCACCAATTGCTGGTTGCCGGAAGAGGCGCCTGCCGGGATCTGATATGTCAGCTCCGCGCTGTCTTTTAATCCGTATAGTGTAATCAGGTCGCTTGTCAGCATCTGCTGTTTAGCTTGTTCTTGGCTGTTTTTTCCGAGGAGCGAACCGCTGACCTCCACCTCTTTGGCAAATGCCGCTGGTCCAGTCATCGCCATGAGCATGAGGCTTGTGAGAAAAATCATTATTTGTTTCAAAAAGGTCACCCGCTTTTATGTTGATTGTATCGTTCTGTTTTGTACCATTTGACCTCCTGCTTGAATAAACGGTGCTTGATTTCTACGAATAAAGAATAGATGACCAGCACAATCCATGCCTGCGAGTATGTAAAGTACATGAGAAATACGATAAAAAAGTTTTGCCTGTTCATTTCTGTTTTTTCAATGCTCAACGTAATCATGACCTCTGTCATAAATAAGAAGAAAGCTAAAATCCAAAGAATCATTGCCAAAAATCCAACCGACAAATGCAAATCATAAAACAGATTCACTACGAATATCGTATTTGACATGATCACGCCAAAGAAAAACAGAAAATACGTAAAGAAAAAATAAAACAAATCAAAGATTATCCGTTTTCGTTTCAGCTTGAAAAATTGCGCCAAAAATTTCAGCACGACATATTGATTGCCGCGCGCCCATCTGGTGCGCTGGCGCCACCACACCTTCCACGTTTCCGGTTCCTGCTCCCAGGCGATGGCGGCCGGAAAAAAGCGGATGTGATAACCGAGATTATACACCCGGATCGTCAGCTCAGTATCCTCAGCGAGTGCCTTGTCATCCCAGCCCCCGAGCTTTTCGATAATGCTTCTGCGGATCGCGAAGTTGGTGCCTGGAATGGTGGCGATTTTAAACCACTTCCATCTGCCCCCCTGCGCCATCCACTGAAAACAGATCGTTTCGATATTAATAAACTTCGTCAGCAGCGTCTTTGCAGCATTGATGACACGGAATTTCCCAACCACGGCACCTGCCTTTTCGTCATTCACCAGGCCAAGCACGAGGTAATATACGGCCATTTTCTCAGGTGTGTTGTCTGCATCATATACACAGATCACATCGCCGTTCGATTCGGCAAAACCAGAGTTCAGTGCAGAGGATTTGCCTTTTCCGGCGTTAGGCGGTTTTGTCATCACCATTTTGATAAAATCGTATTTCTCGGAAAATTCATTGACGATATCACCGGTCCGGTCAGATGAATTATCATTAACGACGATAATCTCCAGCCGATCCTTCGGATAATAAAGGTTGACCATCGCCTTCAGCGTCTGCCGAATCACAACCTCTTCGTTATGCGCCGGGATGAGAACACTGACCTTTGGCAGCTCCTTCATGTTTTCTCTCCACTTCGGGATGTTCCGTTCGAAGGTCATATAGTGGCGAAATCCGCCCTGCATGAGAAACATGTGGTAGAGAAGCATGACCCATATTAAACTTAGTGAGATAAAGAACAGCGTATTACCCAAGGCTTCTTCTCTCCTTAAAAATTCGTTTTTTCAATGTGGCTCTCAAGTAAAACGTATAACTGACAAACATGATGACAAATAAGAGCACGATTGCGGAGAGAATCCATAACGCCTTTTCCAGAGGGGTTTGCCGATGATGATCGAAAAACTCGTCAATGGCGCTTACGCCGCTTTTCACCTGAATCGTTCCGTCACCGCTTGTGTGAATGTCCACTTTGTCTGTTTTGACGGTTTGTTTTGTTTTCTTTAAATCAAGCCATTCACTGTCCGGAATGCGTTCCATTTGATCAACCAGCTCTGGCAGATATGTCATCCCGAGATACGGGTGATAAAATCCTCCGGCTACTCCGCCTTCAAAATTAACCATCTGGGAGATGTGCTCCTCCATATTGCCGAGCGGGTTTTGCTTTGATGTATCGACAAAACCGATCGTTTCCGGATACAGCGTCATGCCGTGCAGCATCGAAGGAGCACTCACAAACGGGGGTGCACCGGATGTTTTCCACGTTTTGCTGCTGAGCTGAACCTGGCCGAATATGCTTGTAAAATACTGCGAGGCGATTTGATAGCCATATTCGGACATCGTATAATGCGGCGCTTCAAATGCGAGCGGGTAGAGACCCGATGATGTTAAATCCTCAATGGCGCGGGTCAGTTTTTGCTTTGTATACATTTCTTCCTTTTCCTGAAACGGCTTCAAATAGCTCTTATAGGCTTGTTCATTCGGAAAAGCCTGTTCCTTTGCCAAAATGGACGGGGTGTCATCGGCCTTTTCTGAAGTGATTGGCTGATCCGCCTTTGCATCCCAGAATTCAAAGCCCTCTCCTGTTTCACTGTAGCGATAGGCGTGGGTGTATCCGTGAACAATGATGCTGCCGCCCATGCTTTGCAGCTTTTTCAGCACCTTGACCATCTTCGGTTTATCAGACAAATAAACCTTATCGCCTGTTTGGGGATTCAAGTAAACCGGAACCACTGCCAAGATAAAAGGAACATGCCTCTTATGCAGATATGTACCGGCTTGAAGCAGTAATTTTTCATCAGACATCGGGCTGATATCCTCGAGACGCAAATACAATAGCGTTGTCCCCGCCTTCTCTCCGAAAGCTTCTCTGAGCTGTTTCGCCACGATCAAATTGTCATTTAACAAATTTGTTAATCCAATGTACACATTGTCTTTTTTTGTTTTCCATATAAAAGAATGCGTTTTGCCGTCACTGGCTTTAAAGGTATAGAGCGCCTTTCCTTTCAGGCCTGATACGCTCAGCACGTTAAGCCCGCCCTCCAGTGACATATCGGACTTTTCCGACCTGCTGTGGACCTGAAACACATTTTCTTTTCGGGCTAATGAAAGCCCGGCAAATTGGCTGATTTGTCCTGCATTATAGCCGATCGCGACAACTGGTTCCTTTATGCTGCCGATAAGAGACACCAGTTTTTTGCTGAGCTTTCTTTTTGTTTGGCCGTAATATATCACATGGTCTTTGCCTTTGAAATCGGACGCTCCAACATCCGAATCATTTTTGACTGTCACATGAGAAGTAAAGTGGCCCGCAAGCAAATCCAGCATTTTGACTTGAGACGACTCTTTGCCGTCTAAGGTTGAATAGATAATGAGGATGCCAGCATCCTGCTCCTTCGCTTGTGCAGAAACGGGAAAAGATGCAATGGCTGAAAGCAGAAGCATTGTGACGCAGAGCAGCTTGATTCCTTTATAGTTCATTCATCATCATCTCGTCTTCCAGTTCTTCTAAAAATTGATCAGCTGTTTGGATATCGTTGCGGTAAGGCAAATAGCAGACGTGGAACGTGAGCGACACATACTTTCCGTTTGCAAGCTGATACGTGTCCAATTGTCTTTTTAGCTTTGTCAGGACGGCCGGCATATGTTCAGCAGGCGTGTGCGTCAGCACAATTCCGATACGCTCGTCAGAGGGGCGGAATTTCTTATCCGTTTCCCTGACGCTAGACCTGATTTGCTGGCTGACATATTGGAAGAGACGGTCTGTTTCTTTTTCGCCGTACAAAGACTTAAACTCTTTGAAATAGTGCATATGCAGCAGCAAAAACACGAAAGAATTGCCGTAGCGCTCCGCCCGTTTGATTTCTTCTGAAAGTTCCAGCTTCATCCTCTGCTTGTTATCAAAGCCGGTCACTCTGTCCACAGCGACAAAACTTTTGATTTCGGATTGAAGCCGTGTCACTGAGCGCCGAAGCTCTGCTGTAATATCGTGGATTCTTCCTGCGATAAAAGAAAAAAGCAAAAGTGCGATTCCCCACACGACAAGCATTCGCAGCCCTTCCTCAGCCGGAAACAGCGCAGCCTGTCCGGTCTGGAAAAACATCATGAGCGTGCCGAGAACAAAGAGTACGATTAAGGTCACTGCCAGCGCGTAAATCGGGCCGAACCAGATGCCTGCGGCGATGACGACAAACGTGATGCAAATAATCAGAGCGCCTTCAGATTGCTGGGCCGGCACATAATAAATAAACAAAGACAGGGCTGCGATGAGCCCTGAAAAATAAGCAAATAATGTATGTGATTCACTGAATGATATTTTCATTAAAAAGCTTCCTTTCAGCTAACAGCGGCAGCAGATTGTCAAAAGAATGCGTCTGGGTGCCGCTCATATAACCTCCATAATACGTTTTCACCGGATCAAGAATTTCAAAGTCATTCATTTTGTCATATATGTGTTTGATGACAGAGCTGTCTCCATGCTGTTTCGTTAAAAATAATACGGCTAATGCGTAAACGGATGGCGATTCATATTGGACGGCAGGCTCCTTCGTATCTGCCGAATATCGTCCGTACAACTTTCCGTTTGCCTGAAATTCCTGCTTAATCCAGCCTGCTAATACAGCGGCTTTTTCATTCCCTTCCGGCAAATGCCAAGCAGCGTACAGCTGATCAATCAGGTTGATTTCACTATCGTATGTGTATGTTTTCGTGACAGAGCTGTATGTTTTCGGCAAAAAGCCATTTTTTAAAGGCGCTGAATAGAGAACATTGGCATTTCGTTGTTCCGCTTCTTCGTCTATGATTCCATTTTTCTTTAAGACAACTAATGCATCAGGCATGACGTATGAAATCGTCACAACCTTAGAGGCGGCCTGTGAGTCGTAAAAGTCTGTAAATAACCCGGTGTTCATATTGTATGTCCTCAAAGCTGTGCCGATATCCCGGGCCGTTTGCGCGTAGTCGCTGCGGCCCCATTTTGCGGCGGCTTGGTCAAGAGACAGCATAATTCTCATATCATCTATTAGCGCATTCGTCCCGCTCGCTTGGCTGTTTTGAATCTTCCACGTCACCAAGTGATTGCTCATCAGAAATGAATTAGTCAGGTGCTGATATTGCTCTTCAAAATGCGCAGCGTCATTTTTGCTGATCAGAAACTCCATCCACAGTCCAAGAGATTCTGATAGATATGAAGGCTGGACTGAAAAGTCAGTTTTGATGAACCCTTGGTCATTCATTAGATTGTGATAGATGAAATACTCCGCCGGCTGGAGCGGGCCGGCATTCATTTCGGCCGCTGATTGATTTTGGGTCTTTTTTCCAGCTTCAGCGCACCCTGCGGAAAGTCCGATAGATAAGAAGAATAAGATGACAGCAAATAATACATGCCTCACAGGCAAATCCCCCTTTGTCGCCTGAAGCGAATCAGACGCTCACAAATATATATAGACGAAAATATGACTGCCATGTTACAAAGTACACTTACTATAAAAGAAAAAAATGCAGATTGCTAGCTTTTATCCCCTTTTTTGAACATTTAAAAAACAGGACCTAAGTCCAATAGAAAAACCTGTGCGATATGCACAGGTTTTTCTATTATTTATCCAAACCGAGTTTCTTTAGCTGTTCTGCCAGGGCGTTGTTAATCGGCTCATCTTTATTATTTTGTTTTTTCATATAAGAGGAAACGTCCCGTTTGGAAGCGCGCCCTTTATCTTTGTTTTTTCGTTTTTCAAATACGGAAAGCTTCTCACGGTGTCCGCATACACACGCAAAGGTCTGGCCCTCACCTTGCCCGCGAAGCTCCATTTTTTTATGGCAGTTCGGGCAGCGCGCGTTTGTTTTTCGGGCAATCGTTTTTCTGCTTCCGCATTCACGGTCTTGGCACACAAGCATCGTGCCGCGTTTGCCGTTTACCTTCAGCATCATTTTGCCGCATTCCGGACATGCGGTTCCCGTGATGTTGTCGTGTCTGAAGGTTTGGCTGCTGTTTTTGATTTCTTGTACTGTTTGGTTAGCATAAGCCTTCATGTCTTTAATAAAGACAGATGATTTTAATTTGCCAGCAGCGATCGCAGACAGCTTTTGCTCCCATTCCGCCGTTAAGGCCGGTGATTTCAGATCCTCTGGAACAAGCTGCAGGAGCTGTTTTCCTTTAGAAGTGATAAAAATATCCTTGTCTTTTTTCTCGATTAAAAAGCTGTTGAACAGTTTTTCAATAATGTCGGCACGTGTTGCCACCGTGCCGAGGCCACCTGTTTCACCTAGCGTTTTGACGAGGCCTTTTTCTTCTCCCTGCATAAAGGCGCTTGGGTTTTCCATCGCTGACAGCAGGGTCCCTTCGTTAAAGCGGGCAGGCGGCTTCGTTTGGCCGTTTGTTTCAGTTAACATGCTGACGGCAAGTGTGTCACCTTTTTGAAGTTTAGGGAGTGTCTGATCTCTGTCATCCTCCTGCTCGTCATCCTCATCTGCCATGTCATAAACAGCTTTCCACCCTTGTGACTGCACGGTTTTGCCTTTCGCCGTAAAGGTTTCTCCGCCGATTTCTGCGATGACCTTTGTTTCCTCATATTCGAATGCAGGCATTAAAACAGCAAGGAAACGTTTCGCAATCAGGTCATACAGCTTGCGTTCTTTATCACTAAGACTGCTGAGAACAAGCGGCTCTTCGGTCGGAATAATCGCGTGGTGGTCTGATACCTTCGCGTCATTGACATACCCTTTATGAGATTTGATGCCGCGTTTTTTAATTTGGCTGACATATTGGGCATACGGTTTTACTTCCATGCCTTCCAGACGGTCTTTTAACGTCGGGACGATGTCACTGGATAAAAATCTTGAGTCCGTCCGCGGATATGTGACAAGCTTATGCTGCTCGTACAGCTTCTGCAGCACAGAAAGCGTTTCTTTGGCTGAAAATCCGAAGTGCTTGTGGGCGTCACGCTGAAGCTCCGTTAAATCATAAAGCGCAGGTGCAAAGCTTTTTTTCGCTGTTTTTTTCAGCTCAGCAATGACCGCTTGCTTTCCTTCGAGGTCTTTTAGCAAACGGCTTGTTACGTCTTGATTGAACGTTCTCGTCTGCTTTGATTTTTTATCCTGCCACGTCAGCGTCATGCCCTCGACAGCAGCGCGGATGCCGTAATATGGCACCGGCGTAAACGCTTGAATGTCCGCCTCCCGCTTCGCAATCATGGCAAGCGTCGGTGTCTGCACACGGCCGCATGAGAGCTGGGCGTTGAATTTTGTGGTCAGTGCACGGGTCGCGTTGATCCCCACAATCCAATCCGCTTCCGCTCTGGCGACGGCAGAATGATACAGGTTTTCATATTCTTTGCCGCTGCGCAGCTTTTGAAAGCCTTCTTTGATCGCTTTATCTGTCACAGAAGAAATCCACAGCCGCTTGATCGGCTTCTTGACATTCGCTTTTTCAATAATCCAGCGCGCTACAAGCTCTCCTTCCCGGCCTGCGTCAGTCGCGATGACAATCTGATTGACGTCTTTACGGGTAAGCTGGGATTTGACCGAATTGAACTGTTTTCCGGTTTTCTTAATCACAACAAGCTTTAAGGGTTCTGGGATAATCGGCAGATCCTCCAGGCGCCATGATTGAAATTCTTTTCCGTAGCCTTCCGGATCAGCAAGTGTCACCAAATGGCCCAAAGCCCAAGTCACAATATATTGATCGCCTTCAAGATAACCGTTTCCTTTTTTATGGCACTTCAGCACCCGGGCCAAATCGCGGCCGACTGAAGGTTTTTCAGCTAATACAACTGTTTTTGACATGCTTGATCACTTCTCTTTCTTTCACGCTCATCCTTTTATTATAACAGACTTGAACAAGCCCTCTCTAACTGCGCCCGTTTTTCGTGTCAATCTCTGAGAAAATAACGTGAGTGACGGTTTGCGCGTAGGGCGATGTTTTGTTAATGAATTCTTCTACCGCTTCGAGGCTTTCAGCGTTAATTTTCAGCATGTAGCAGGCTGCTCCCGCAATCCGGTAGCAAAATTCGATATTCGGCAATGTTTGAATATAACTTTGGAACCGCTCGTAATTCGCGTTTTTGACGGTTGCTTCCACAATGCAGGAAACAGGAAGCCCCAGCTTTTTCTGATCGACCTCCAGCGTGTATTGCTTAATGATCCCGAACGATTCAAGCTGCCTTACGCGTTCTGTCACTGATGGCGGCGACAGCTTAATTTTCCTGCCTAATTCCCTCATTGACAAACGGCTGTCTTTCTTCAGCTCCTCAATGATATTCAGATCAATCTGATCAAGTTTCATTTCAACATCCTTCTTTTATGATTTTGTACACATTATCTCGGGTATTTTTGTAAATGACAAGTACAGTCCCCTAGAAATAGCATCTAAAAATGAATGTTTTCCGAACATTTTCTGAAAGCTGTCATATGCGCTCTCTGGATTGTTTATAGTATAGAATGAAAACGTGTCCACAAGGAGGGCGATTTATGCTGCAAACGCCGATCGGAAAACTTCGCACAATGGGTTTTATTGAAGGAATGTCACTCTTAATCCTGCTGTTCATCGCCATGCCGCTAAAATATTGGGCGGACCTTCCGCTTGCGGTGACAATTGTCGGTTCGGTTCACGGCGGGTTGTTCATTTTGTATTTGCTAGTCTTGGCGTATGCAACCTTCTCTGTCAAATGGCCGCTGAAATGGTCAGCCGCCGGCTTCATCGCCGCTTTTGTCCCGTTCGGAAACTTTTTGTACGACCGCGGATTAAGGAAATATAAATAAGTAAGCGCGAAAAAGGCTGGATTTTTATAATCCAGCCTTTCTTATCAAAACCACTTTGTCAGCCACGCGATATAGTAGGCGCCCGGAATAAACATCAGCTGGGCGAGGAGAGTGCCCGCCACCCTTGACGTGACCATCGTTACAGAGGTCCATTTTAAATACGTATAGCTTCGTTTTCCTTTTGCCACATCATCGGCAAGAACGGATACCTTAGGATCAACAAAAATCGCCAGCAGCATCGTCGCAATTCCGTTAATCAAGCCCGATGCCATAACGGCTGTCGTGCTGCGCTCCGGCGCCAGAAGGCCTGCGTACAAAGCTGAGAGCACGCCAATCGTATAAATCGATGTGATCAGCATGTTGATGACAAACAAACGCTTCGGAATCAAGCGGATGTGAAATCCCTTTACATATGAAAGAGACGGCAGACGCAAATAGGA
The DNA here is from genome assembly GCF_030519405.1 of Bacillus sp. C28GYM-DRY-1. Taxonomy (NCBI): domain Bacteria; kingdom Bacillati; phylum Bacillota; class Bacilli; order Caryophanales; family Bacillaceae; genus Bacillus; species Bacillus sp. C28GYM-DRY-1. The sequence continues at coordinate 106,062 of NZ_JAUMKF010000012.1, read as the reverse complement.
AAGAGCATTTTTGAACCCTTGCTTCGAGAATCCCTTTCGAAACACTTGAAAAACGGAGCCGCCGCCGCTCGCCAAGTGAATAATCGCCCGTGAAAAAAGAGCAACAAAAGACGGGAGCAGGATAATGCCCAGGATGGTGCCGACTGTCGATCCGAATATCAAGAAGCGGAACTGCTCGCCTACAATCGCAAGGGCATTTTTTCCAGCATTATCAATTAAATGTCCAGTAAAGGGCTGCTGCACCATGTTCGACATCCTGGACACGATGACGATGACATTAAATAGGGAAAGCGCGGACGCAATAAATCCTACGCGTGCCCCGGAAAGCCTTGTGGCATAAGCTAAGGTTTCTATTGAGTGAATCAGTAATAAAAAACAGAAAATAAAAAGCACTTGTGTTGTCATGACATGCACGTTATTCTTCCTCCAATTTCATCCTAGAGATAAGACTGAAAAGAAGACAAAGAGGTTTCAGTGCGGGGTGTTTTTTAACAATAAAAAACCGCCGGCGTATGCCGAACGGTTTGTCTTATTCTTTTCTATACGCAAATAAAGATTATATCATCCGCCAAGTCGGGCGGGTTAGATTCATAAAGCATTGTTCCGAAGAATCATTCTGGAAAGTAAACACCATGGAAATTTCTTGCACACAAGACAACGAAAGCCCTACCTCTCAATCGTCACTGCGGCTCCGAAGCCGCGCCGGTGTGAATTGTAAAACAAAAAAGTCTTTTTTCCATCTCATCGTTAGGGGCGATTTGTTATGAAGGAAAAGAATAAGGGCAGCTGGTTATGCTGCTTGGGAAGCGGTAAGCTTCTCTCTCAAAACAGAAAAAAGAAGTTTACTTTCTTTTTTATTTGCTTATTTTTCTTACTAGCTATTCATGATAACATATCGCCCCTGAAAACACAAATTTTTTATAGTTCGAGTGAGACCGGTGTTTTCTCTCCGGCATTCATTAACCTGATATCCTCCGGTTCAATTTCAAGAATCACCAGATTCGGATCATCCTTACCGTCAAACCAGCGATCTAATTTGGAACTCCATATTTTGTCCTTCAGTTCTGCCGAGTTGTTGATTTTGGCTTTTCCTTCAACTTCAACATACGCGTCGCCAAAGCCTTCACAATCATAGCCTAATAAAATGTGAACGTTGGGGTTGTTTTCAATTTCTTCGGCTTTATGAGTGTCTTTGCTTGTCGGTGTATAAATCGTCAGCCCGTCATGAAAAAACGTCATGTAGCGGGAATGCGGTTTGCCCTTCTGAACCGTTGCGAGCGAACCTACTTTATGGTGATCTAGAACATCAAGTACTTTTTGTTTAACGTCTTGCTGATTCATCTCGAATCACTCCTTTTTAACGTCTCCGCTGTTACTTTTCCACATCTGGGTAAGATTTAAACAAAGAAAATGCGCGCTTTATTTTGAATCTTTCCATTCACGCTTCAGCAAACTGTAATAAACAAGGTCATGATACCTGCCATTAACGAATAAGCCGTCCCGTGCCTTTCCTTCCTCTTGAAAGCCGAGCCGTTCCGGGACCGCTCTGCTTTTTTGGTTCTCGACAGCAGCACAGAGAGCAACGCGATTCAGCCCAAGTTCTTCAAAAGCATACGTGATAAGTGTTCTGCAGGCGGCGGTAACGATGCCTTTGCCTTCAAATTCTTTGGCAATCCAGTATCCGATTTCCGCTTTTCGATTGATCTGGTCTAGATGATGAAGGCCGATCATGCCGCATAGGCTGCCGTCATAAAAGAGCCCCGCTTCGATGCTGCTAAGGTCCGCATACTCCCGCCGCCAATCTGGAATGATCGTTTCTCTGTATGTTTCAGCACTGCTTGGATTTTCCGCAAAAAACAGCCACTTGCCGAGCCTCTTCTGATTTTCGATCATGAGTTCAGCAAGCCGCTCGGCATCCTTCGGCTCCAATAATCGAATGGTGATATGCTCATTTACCTTGCAGGTGAACATTCCCTCGCCCTCTTTCCTTTTTTACCCATTATAACGATGATTCCTTTTTTTTCAACACAAAAAAGGATGGGCTGTTAAGCCTCATCCTTATATTCTTGGATCGGTAAAGATATCATGCTTATCTGTGCTCGTTGAGGACATTTCCGTCACGACAGCACCTTCTTCTCCGGCCTGGAACCAATGCTTTGTGTTTGGCGGAATCGTATATTGCCCGCCTGGTTCTAGTTCAATTTCGTGCCAGACCGTATAGTGTTCTCTGTCCTCCTGCGGAGGGAGAACCTTTGGAAGCTCCGTTTTTTCTCCTTCTACGTAAAGATACACTTTACCGTAGCGGCAGCGGAAGGTCTCCTGCTTGCCTTTCTGGCCGTCGACCGGCGGATGGCGGTGTTCCGGGCAAGTCTGTCCCGGAAACAGCACCAGTTCCTTTGAACAATAACGGTCTGTATTGACGTAGACAAAAAGCTGGAGCCCGACTTTTCTTTCTTTCCCTAAGCCGTAGTCCATGAGCTGAATTTGGTCTACTTCCTCGTCTGTTAATACAATGCCTGCTTTTTGATAGTAGCTGTTCACTTCTTCTTTCGTGATGCCCATATGTCTCACTCCCACTTATGTCGTCACAAAATTTCCGCCGTTGACATGCAGTGTCTGGCCTGTCATGTAAGATGACTCATCTGATGCCAGCAGCACATAACAGCCGACGTGCTCAACAGGCTGTCCAGGACGGCCCATCGGCGTATCTTGCCCAAATTGGGCGACTGTTTCACCAGAGAATGTAGCTGGAATTAATGGCGTCCAGATTGGCCCCGGCGCGACTGCATTCACACGGATGCCGTCTTTGACAAGCGCCTGCGCCATTGTTCTTGTAAAGGCATTGATTGCCCCTTTTGTCGCTGTATAATCAATCAGGGTCGGATTCCCTACGTACGGGTTGATGGAAGTCGTATTGATGATGGCGCTGCCCGGTTTCAGATAGTCAATTGCTTTTTTAGTCAAATAAAATTGAGAATAAAAGTTTGTTTTGAATGTGCGGTGAAGCTGTTCGCCTGTAATGTCTTTGATGCTTTCCTTCGGATGCTGTTCACCGGCATTGTTTACAAGAATGTCAAGGCCGCCTAATTCCTTGACCGTTTTTTCAACCGCTTCATTGCAGAATTCCTCTTCGCCTACGTCACCAGCGATCAGCAAGCATTTGACGCCTTCTTGTTCTACACGTTTCTTCGTCTCTTCAGCGTCTCCATGCTCATCCTTATACACAATGGCGATGTCAGCTCCTTCCTTTGCGTAAGCAACGGATACCGCGCGTCCGATCCCGCTGTCCCCGCCTGTAATAAGCGCTACTTTCCCTTTTAGTTTGTCTGCTCCTTTATAATCCTCATACTCATACACCGGACTTGGATTCATTTCGCTTTCAATTCCCGGCTGGCGATTTTGGGTTTGGGACGGCAGTTCTTTTGGATAATTGGCCATGATAATTCTCCTCCTTTGTTTTCGTGTCTATTTGTTGTGTACCTCGCACGTTCGTTGGATAAACATGGGTTGGCACCTTCGCATTGCTTTATCAGAAAAATGTTTCACATGAAACGGAAGGAGGAAATAACTTTCAAAGGGGGTTGCTGAATGATTAATATGCTTTCTAAAAAATTCAGCAAGCCAAAGGGCGTATTCGGCATGATTGCCGGGTACATCATGGCTGCTGAAAATAAAACATTGAATCAGTGGACAATAGATCTGCTGGGGATCACACGCGGGGACAACATTTTAGAAGTGGGGTTTGGGCCGGGCTACTGCATGGAACAGATGCTGAAACGTGAAAAGGACATTCATCTTCATGGGATTGATGTGTCAGAGACCATGCTGAAACTGGCCGCCCGCAGAGTAAAATCGAAGGAAGTGCGCCTGATACAAGGAAGTGTCGAGACATTTCCTCTCATTGCCTCGTTTTATGATAAAGTAATTTCCGTTAACAACTACACCATCTGGAATGACCAGGAAAAAGGCATGAAACAGATTTACCAGGCGCTAAAGCCCGGCGGCAAAGCAGCGATTACGATGCAGCCGCGGGAAGCGGATGCGAGTCCCGAGAAAACCAAATCATTTGGAAAACAGATGATTGCAGACTTCAAAGCAGCCGGCTTCGAAGACATTGAGCTGCAATTTAAAAACATTAAGCCCGAGCTTTCCGTCTGTGCAACAGCAAAGAAGCCCGCCATATAAAGTGGCGGGCTTCTTTTTATGAATGTACAGCCTGCTTGCGCAAGACGTCTTTTTTTACCTTGCCGAGGTTGTTTTTCGGCAGTTCTTTAACAAATTCGACTTCAGGTATTTTGTATGCGGATAGTCGTTCTTTACAGAATGCGATGACATCCTCTTCCGTTATACGCTGGCCGGCGTTTGTCACGATAAAAGCTTTCGGCTTTTCACCGTACAGTGGATCTGGAATACCGACCACAGCTGTTTCAAGGATTCCCGGAATCTGCTGGATGACTTCTTCAACCTGATCCGGATAGACGTTATCGCCTCCGTAAATAATGACATCCTTATAGCGTCCAGTGATGAAAATAAAACCATCTTCATCTACATAACCTGAATCTCCGGTTCTGAACCAGCCGTTTTGCAGCACTTTCGCTGTTGCTTCAGGATTGTCTTCATAGCCTTTAAATAAGAATGGGGTATGAACAACGATTTCGCCAATTTCCCCTTGAGGGAGTTCTTCTCCCGTCTGAGGATTTTCCACTTTGACTTTAACACCTGCCACAGGCTTTCCTGCAGAGGCCGCTTTATCCATTCCCATATCAGGCATCCATGTGCTGATTCCCCAAGCCTCAGTGCTTCCATAGCCGTGCGCGAGCGGAATGCCAATATCAAGATAGCGGCGGATCAGGCTGCTTGGCACTTTTGTTCCGCCTGTCATTAATATCACAAGCGAAGATAAGTCAGTTTGGTGCGTTTCCCACGCTTCAAGCAAGTACGTGTAAAACACAGGAAGAGCCATCACAGTCTGAATTTTTTCTTCTTCAATGACCTTCAGCATGTGAACAGGGTCTTGATCCTTTGTATATACAAATGTTGTTCCTGCAAACGTTCCAAGCATGATGCAAATGAGCGCACTCGTATGGTAAATCGGATGGCACGCGAGGAAACGAAGCCCCTTCATGCGTGCTGCTGAGCTGCTGGATCTTTGGACGTATCTGTAGATGCCGCCATGTGTGATCATGCATCTTTTCGGGTTTCCTGTAGTACCAGACGTAAACATCAGCAGCGCTGTATCATCTGGGGAAACCATTTCAGTTTCTGGCAAATGATCAGAACCGGCAAACAGAGCTTCAAACTCAGCAGACGTTTCGTAAGCTGTTCCTGTTTCTATTGTGATATGCAATGTAGACAGTTCGGGAAGAACTTCGCCAAGTGTCTCTTTAAACTCCGCTCCGTAAAACATCGCTTTCGGTTCACTTGCTTTTAAAATGCCTGTCATTTCATATGGTTTCAGCTGCCAGCTGACAGGTACCACAACAGCACCTATTTCAAGCGCCGCAAACATAACAGTTGATGCAGGATGGCCGTTTTTGCAAAGCAATGCGACACGGTCGCCCTTTTGAATTCCTTTTTGAAGCATGGCATTCGCCAGCTGATTAATCCGTTTACGGTAACCTGCATATGTCAAGGCATGGTTTCCGCTTTTTACAGCCTCTATATCTTCGCTATTCGGCATGTCATGCAGAATCAGATGCTGTAATGTTTCCATATTGTCATCTCCTACATTCTCTTGAATCTTCAATTATTTGTTAGATTATCTTCCTTACCTCACCCATTTTAACCCAAAAAGGATAACTTGTAAAACTATTTCATTTTGGAATTATTCCATTGATGAATGATAAAATAGTCCCGCTTTTTCTTATTTTGCACCCTATCCACATAAAAACACACGCCAATCTTTTGACGTGTGCCATGCCGGATTACAGGAGTTTTTTTCCCTTCATCCATGTGAAAAATATGTGATTTAACCGCTGATACAGTTCTTGCTCTCCCTCTTCCTGAAACCCCGCCATGCTCTCTCTGCTCTCGATTATTGCGGAGCTGATGGCGCTTAAAATCTCCGATCCTTCAGCAGATAATGAGCCCGGGGCCATCATGACGAGGATGCGTGTCATGCTGAGGGTATTTCCGTCCATGCCATTCACTTCATAAGAGGTGCTGAGATCATATATTTTGAAAAAGGGCAGGACGATTTCATCATTTTTGAGATGATATAGCGCCATGTTCGTCCCCGGTATTCCCAATCCCCCTTGTTTCTCCCGCTCTGCCAGGCAAACCGCCGCTTTTTTCGGATCACGGATCAAGCCATCCTTCTTCAGCTGTTGAAAAAGCTCTAACAGAAGCATACTATGAACAGGGCTTGTTTTGAGGTGAGTTAGTGTAAAGTGGCGCAGAACATCTTGAATGACGGCCATGTACCGCCCCATGCTTTCCGCCGCTGCCAGCATGTCGGGTACATCAGCATGCTGCGTGTCTTCCTTTGAATTTCTATTTTTGTCAAGAATGAGCGGAATTTTCCGCTTGATGTACTGCTTCACCTGGTTTGTGTCTTCCTCATTTAAAAGCGGGCTGACCATAATGTAATCAATGGATTCGTAAGGAATCGGAACGGTGGAAACAATCAAATCGTAGGATTGAACATCCCTGCCCTTCAGCTCGATCAAGGACGACATGTCGAACGATTCAATGTCCGGCAACTCTTTCTTCAGTCTTGAAGCAAGCATTTTCGAAGAGCCGATCCCGCTTGAGCATACGACAAGCGCTTTCACTTTTGCTTCTTCTTTTTTGATTTCAAGGGCGGACCCGAAGTGAAGGACGATGAAAGCGATCTCATCATCAGAAAAGGACATACCCGGAAAATACTTTTCCACGCCTTCTTCGATCGCCATATAAAGCAGAAAATAATCGCGTTTGATCTGTTCCTTCATCGGATTGTATATCTCGATATTTTCTTTTATGCGGCTGACGGCAGGCTCCAAATGGGCGATCAGGCCTTCATATAAAGAGTAGTTCTTCGTGAGATCCATTCTGATTTTGTCCGAAATAAAAGCTATGAGCCGCTTTGTTTGCAGGGCTGTTTCCAGTTCGATTTCCTGCGTTTTGTATTCTGTCTTATATTTGCGATTGGCGCTTCGAAGGTGGATGGTGATATAGCCGACCTCTGCCTCTGGAATTGTCACACTAAAGGCACGTTCAAGCTCGCCAGCGATTGCAAGCGCGGAGCTGTATTCTTTCACACTTTTCAGTTCCTCAAGCTCATTTTGCTCCATGGTGATGGTTTCCCCAAGCTTGATTCGTTCAATCGCAAACGTCAGATGGACGACGAGCGCTATATAAGAGCTGTCGGACAATGAAAAGGCGATTTCTTCTTTCAACTGAAATAGAATCCGCTCCATTTTTAACAGCTCGCCTTTGCTGACTACGCCAAACATTTTTTCTGATTCTGAAGAATCGGCTTTACCTTTGATGTTTAATTCAACAGCTTCCAAAAACATTTGGATGTCGAGACGGTTCACAATCAGGTTGCCGACAATTTTACGTTTTGCATTCTCCGGTCCAATGAGCTGGATGCCAAAACCTCTTTTACGGATCAGTGTCAATCCGAAGGGAGAAATCCATTTCTCCAGATCGTCTAAGTCATAACTGACTGTGGCATTCGTCACCTGCAGGTCATGGGCTAGCGTGTACAGCTTGACGGGCTCCTGAGACTCTAATAACGAACAGAGAATGAGCAGTTTCCGTTCGTCCGCGCTATATTCATGCTGTTCATATGATAAATCGGTAAGCAACTTTTGTTTATCCTCGGGACTGCCCACTGCTTTCAGCCCTTTTCCAGGCTGTTTATCCAGCGTAATCCCGACGGTTTCCATTAGCGGCTTAATTGATTTGAGCTCTCTATGGATGGTTCTCGTGCTGACTTCCATCAGCTCAGCAAGCTCAGTTACGGTTACATATCGATTTTGTAATAACAAGTGCTTTAAAAGCTTTTGTTCTCTGGCAGTCATATACATAAAAAAGGCCTCCTAGACAGTCGTGATGTGCGGATGAAGTCGCAAGGAGATACAAGAGAGGGTAAAGAGAGGTTTTCTTAATAATATAAAACGCTTTCAATTGAGTTTCAATCAAATATAAATGGTAATTTGGCACTAAGCGGTGTGACAATATTGAAAAAGCACCAGCTGCTAAGCTGGTGCTTTTGTTAAGGAATATCGTAACCCTGTACGGCTGTCAAAATACGGAACCACTGTTCATGGTCAAGCTTGTATGCCAAAGCATTTACTGCGGCGGAAATCCGCTCGCGTTTTCCGCTTCCGACAATCGGCATGATGCCGGCCGGATGCGTGAACAGCCATGCGTACATCACCTCGTCCAATGAAGCGGCGCCGATTTCCGCCTGAACGGATTCGAGCGCCGAGCGGACGCGGCGGTCTTTTTCCGTGTCCCCAGTGAAAACGTTGCCTCCTGCCAGCGGTGACCATGCCATCGGCGAAATCCGTTTTTCTTGGCACAAATTCAAAGTGCCGTCCAGAATATTTTCTAATTCATATGCAGAAAGCTCAATTTGATTGGTCACAAGCTTCTCAGGCAAATACGATTCCAGCATGCGATACTGGTGATCTTTAAAATTTGAAACGCCGAAGTGTCTGACCTTGCCGGAGCATTTCAGCGCTTGAAATGCCTCTGCTACTCCCTCTGGATCCATGAGCGGGTCCGGTCTGTGAATCAGCAACACGTCGATATAATCCGTTCTAAGGTTTAGAAGGGATTGCTCAACAGATGCCAAAATATGTGACTTGCTTGTATTATAATGATGCGATTTGTGAGCGGGACGTTCAGGTGATTCTAGAACGATGCCGCATTTAGTGACCAGCTCTATGTTTTCCCTTAATCCAGGCGAAAGGGCAAGGGCGTTTCCAAACAGCTTTTCGCACGTATAGCCACCGTAAATATCCGCATGATCAAAGGTTGTGATGCCGTGATCGATACACCATTCAATGAGGCTGAGCAGCTCGGCATCTGAATAGTTCCATTCATTCAGCCGCCAAAGCCCGTGTATGACTCTTGAAAATTGAAGATCCTCCGCCAATTGAATACGCTGCATGCAAAATCCCTCTTTCCTTTGTATAAACCGGGTTTTGCCCCTTAATAGTTCATTCGGCCTCAGATCCCCTTTTTCCTTTCGCTCCCGTCAAAAAGGCATTTTAATTCGATTGAAATTGTTTTTTCGCTTTTTCAACGACATAGTGGCTGCCGCCGCGGTCCTGCACATTTTGGATCATCATGGCGACAAGCAGGTCTTTGTTTTTGTAATCGTAGCCGACGAACCAGCCATTTTCCGCGCCATCTTTATCATCTTTTGATGATTTCAGCTCGGCTGTTCCTGTTTTCCCGGCAACAGTGATTCCTTTTACGGCAGGCTGATACGCTGATCCGCGCTCGTCTTCCACAACGCCCTTCAGACCTTTTGTAATGTCTGCCGCGCCTTCCTTCGTGACGACTTGCTTGTGCCAAACATCAGCTGTTTGCGAATCTTTTTTGATTAGCGTCGGCTTGACAAGATCTCCGTTGTCGACAAATGGCGTGTAAGCAGCTGCCAAGTGAAGCGGAGACATTTGCATTTGTCCTTGTCCATACCCTGTATCAGCAAGCAAAATGTCTGAATCGAGCTTGTCATTTGCGATAGACGATTGCTGAATCGGGAATTCATATGGGATATCCTCTGAGAAGCCGAACGCTTTCAAGCCTTTTGTGAAGTTGCCTGCTCCCATATCAAGCGCGTTCTGTGCAAAATAAATATTGTCTGAGGTGATGAGGGCATTTTCAAGATCAACTTGCTGAAGGCTCTCTGACACACGTGTCACTGAATAGCCGCCCCAACTTGAATCTTTTTGCCACTCTTTTCCTTTGATGGTTTTCTTCTCATCGGCTTCCAGGGTGCCGTTTTTAATTCCGATGGCAGCCGCAATCGGTTTAATCGTAGAACCTGGTGCGTATGTCTTGTTAAATTTCGCTGAAAACGGATTGTTTTTATCTTCGTTTAGTTTTTTCCATTCCTTATCGCTCCAGCCGAAAATAAATCCGTTTGGATCGTAAGAAGGCGCGCTGACAAGTGCGAGTGTTTCGCCTGTCTTCGGCTGCAGCGCGACTGCCGTCCCGCTGTCATCCTTCAGTTCTTCATACAGCTTCGTTTGCGTTTTGATATCAATTGTAAGATGAAGATCCTCGCCGTCCTTCGCTTTCTTTTCAGCGATGACTTCTCCGGTTTGCGGCACGTAGATTTTCCATCCGGTTGTGCCTCTTAGCTTGTCTTCATACACATTTTCAAGACCGGCGATGCCGATGTTAGACGTATCGCTGTACGTTCCGTCTTTCTTTTTCTTCAGTTCTTCCGCAGTGATGGCGCGGACATAGCCTGTCAAATGGGCTGTCTTTTCGCCATACGGATAATATCGGGAGCTGATATTCCTTCTTGTTACACCTTGTAATGATGTCGCCTCAGACACTAATTTTTGCTGGTCCGGCTTGACCTTTTTGACAGGCACAAACGAATCGTCCTTGACCCAGCCTTGATCCAGCTTTTTCTTGATATCGCCTTCAGTCAAATCAAGCTTTTTCGCGAGGTCTTTTATGACTTTTTCTTTTTTGTCGCCAAGCTCTCCGGGAACAACTCCGATTTCTGGAACATCTGTATTGATGGCCAAGCCTTTCCCGTTTTTATCGTAGATTTGGCCGCGTTTTGGTTCAATGCTCATAATTTGTACCGTTTTGTCATCAGCCAGCTGCTTGAAAATAAACGATGGGTCCCAATCTATATTCCATGACTCCTCGTCATCTGTTTTTTCTAATTTCAGCACAGCGGTATTTTTGAAGCTGACCTTGCCCGCATTTGTATCCATGCTGACTTTATACGGGATATGCTTCATCGTTTTGTTGTCTTTATCGTCTTCATCCACTTCTCCCGCAGTGACTTTCAGATGTTTTACGCCTGCCTGTTCATAGATGGTTTTATACCTGTTGACGAAATCTTTTTTGGAGATTTCTTTTTTGACATCTTTGGTCAGGCTTTGATACATGTCATCGAATTGCTGATCGTTCCACTGTTTTACGAATGCTTCCATGCGATCCTCTGGTGAATCTGTCTTGGAGCATCCGATTAACCCGATCAATCCGACGCATAGAAATACTAGTAGAATACACTTTTTTAACATGACTTTCCCCTGCCTTCCACCTATTATTTTCTCTTAAATGAATTGGTGCGTGCAAGTTTTTTTGAAAATGAAGGAAAAGGTTCTTCAATTTTGCAGAAATCTCCTCTCGTTTGCTGTAGACTATTTGAAAAGAAGGAAAGAAGGGATGACATGGTCAGAGAGGCAGCAATGCTTCACATTAAAGAAGGGCTTGAACAAGAGTTTGAGGAGGCGTTTCGCCAAGCGGCGCTGATTATTTCCGCCATGAAGGGCTATATCACTCACTCGTTATCAAAATGCATGGAAGAAATACATAGATATCTGCTGCTTGTGGAGTGGGAAACACTTGAGGACCATACGGAAGGCTTTCGCGGTTCTTCAGAGTATCAAGAGTGGAAAGCCTTGCTTCATCGGTTCTATACCCCATTCCCGACGGTCGAGCATTTTCAGGATGTGTAATAGATTTATATAATATGAAGTGTAAAACCGATGAGAGAGACAGACCATACGAAAACGGCGGTATAAATATTAAAAGCGCCTGATCCGTCGTTTTCTTTTTTGCGCTCTTCAAGCCCCTGCATAAACATGACGGCGCCAAGAAAGACGAGCATGACCGATTGGATAACAGAGGTGTGTTCCGTATATTTAAAAGCAATAAGCGCCAGTACAATAATGATAACAGCAAAAGACATTTTAAAAATCCGAAACAAAAGGACCATCCTTCCTTATATACGAAATATTGAACGACATGGCTATATTTGCCTACGCCCTCCATTATTCTAGCGCACTTTTTTTGTCTGTAGAACAGAAGAAAGGGAATTTTAAGTTTCTTTTAATATTTCTTTCACACATAAAAACGCGCCCTGCCATAAGGCGCGTTTTCTATGAAACTGACAATTCTTTATAGCCTAACTTGTGCACTGCTTCAGCCATCGCTTGATAGCCCTTGCTGTTCGGATGGACACCGTCAAAGGACAGATATTCCTGTTCTTTACCTTTGAAAATGCTGTAGGCATCCACAATCTTGACACGGGGCGCTAATGCTAGTTCTTCTAAATGTGAATTAAAAGATGTGATCCATTTGCCAGCGATTTCAATGCCGGGAAACGGATTGTATAAGTTGAACACACGGATGGCGTACGGGGACGGGTTTACTCCTTTGATCTCAGCGATTTTGGCAATCATCTTTTCAAAATTCTCATGGCAATGGGCGGATACACGGCTGAAGATCGTTTCGTCCTTAGACGTCTGGTAGGCTAAGACCGAATCGATGAGATCGTTTCCGCACCCTGTGATGGTTACCACGTCAGCATCTTGAATACATTTTTGCACATAGGGATATGACAGAAGCCCCAGAATTTCTTCTGTATTTAAGCCTGATTTGGCAAAGATGGAAATTGCCGTTTTTGTTTTCAAGTCGGCTTGCATCATGTCTCCGAAACGGTGGACGAAGCCGGGAGAAAACAGCCCGGAGCCTCTCCCTGTCGTCAAAGAATCCCCCAGTGCTGTATATCGAAGCACCATGTTCTTTCCTCCACTCCTGAACGTCGATACGTTAATGTACGCAGCGAAGAAAAGATCGGCTACTTATGAATACCCTATTTTTCTGGAAATCTGTAAAGCGGCAGCCTTCACCTTTTCTGTTAAATAAGGCAGCCTGTCTTCTGTAAATCTCGCTTCTAAGCCTGCAATGCTGATGCCGGCTGCCACTTGACGCTTATGGTTAAAAATCGGGGCGCCGATAGCCGCTGTATAGTTTTCGAGCTCTGAATAGCTGACGGTATAGCCATTTTGCACAGAGGCATCAATCTCCTGCAACAGTTTTTCAGGATCGGTAATCGTTCCGGAGCCAATTGCAAGGAGCTCAGTTTGTTTGATATATGTTTCGATTTCTTCACGGGGGAGAAAGGACAAAATGCTTCTGGCGCACGCTCCCGCATACAGAGGAGAACGCCTGCCGATCGCCGTGTACAGCCGTACAGTCTGTGTCCCTTCTATTTTCTCAACATATATCGCTTCATTGCCATCCCTCATGATCAATTGCACAGCCTCATCCACTTCCCGGCACAGCTCTTCCATCACCGGTTTCGCTATTTTTCTGATATCCAGTCTGTCAGCGACAAGCTGTCCGAATTCCAAAAACACTAGTCCCAGCGAATAAGCGCCGGACGAATCACGATTGAGGAACCCCATTTCCTCTAAAGAGCTGACCATCCGGTGAACAGAGGTTTTCGGCATACCTGACAGTGATACCAGTTCACTTAAGGTAAGGCTTGGTTCATGCAAAAACAAATGAAGCAGAGCCATAGATTTGACTACGGTTTTGTTTTTATTCTGCATATTCATCCCCTTTGTTAAGTCAGCCATTCCATCTTCATTCTCGTTTTCAGTTCTTTTATATGCTGTTCCCGTTCTATCGCAAGCGCTTCCGCTTTTTGAAGGGATATAGGCTCAAACTGGATGTGCTCGCCCGGCATGATTTGGGAGACAATCGGAAGATCAGCGGATATGATATGCGCGATTCTCGGATAGCCGCCGGTCGTTTGCCGGTCTGCAAGCAGGATAATCGGGTTGCCGTCAGGCGGCACCTGAACTGTTCCAAACGAAACCGCTTCTGACACCATCTCCAGCGGTTCCTTTAATTCGAGCGGTTCTCCTTTGAGTCTGTAACCCATACGGTCGGACTGTGGCGTGACACGAAATGTTTCTTCATAAAAACGCGTTTTCGATTCTTCTGTAAAATAGCCGAATTGTTTTCCTTCCAGCACCCGAATGACAGGATTCTTTTTCAATGGCAGAAACCTCCCGCGGCTGACCGACCACTTCGGCGCTGCAAATCCCTGTTTTCCAAGTTGCGGGCTTAATCGGGAAAGAATGGCTTGCGAAAGAGATGACGTCTCTCCAATGGATAGTTCATCTTCCTTTTGAAGCGCTCTGCCATGAAGTCCGCCGATCCCCGCTCTGACGTACGTGCTTTTGCTTTCCATGACGGCAGGCACATCGAAGCCACCAGCTGTTGCTAAATACGCACGGCTGCCGAGTTTGCAGGGACCAAAGCTGACCGTGCTGTTTTCCTTGACGAGCACGGGCTTCCATAAAGGGGCTTCCTCTTCATTAATACGCAAAGTGAAGTCCGCCCCTGTCACCGCAATCAACGTCGTTTTTGAAAAATAAAATGACGGACCGGGCCCCATCAGCGTAATTTCAAGACCGGCTTCATTTTCGCTATTGCCGATTAGCAGATTGGCAATGCGCAGCGAGACCGTATCCATGGCTCCGCTTGCCAGAACGCCGTATTTTTGATACCCCGTTCTGCCTCTATCCTGAACCGTTGTGAGCAGTCCGGGCTTTAACACTTTCATGCTCAATTGGACTCCTCCTTATAGGCGTGATAGTCATCCTCTGAGATACGCACGAATTTAACAATATCTCCCGCCCTCAATAACGTCGGCGGGTTTTTCTGCGGCCGAAACAGAGCCAACGGCGTTTTGCCGATCAGCTGCCAGCCGCCCGGCGTTGAAATCGGATACACACCTGTTTGCATTCCTGCAATTCCAACTGAACCGGCGGGAATCGACGGCCTTGGCGAAGATTTCCTCGGAGCGGCGATGCGTTTTGACATCCCGCCTAAAAAAGGAAAACCAGGAGCAAAGCCTAGCATATACACCACATATTCCCCGCTTGTATGAATATCAATAACTTCCTCTGGTGACAGGTGATTAATCTTCGCCACTTCTTCTAAATCAGGCCCGAATTCACCGCCATAGCAGACGGGGATTTCTACAATACGGCGGTTGTTCTCATAGTCTATAGCGATTTCCCTCAGTCTTTCTTCGACATCGCGTTTGACCTTCTCAAAAGGTGAGCTTATGCCTTGAGGCAAATGCTTGTATACTTCATACATATCATAAAATACCGTCAGACTTGTAAAAGCCGGGATGCATTCAATGAATCCCGGAAATGGCTGTTCTTCTATATAAGCGGCCGTGGCATGGACAAGGCCGTTAACCTGCTCGTTTATTTCTTCTCCAAATCGGATCATCATTGCAGAATCACCGAGCTGCTCGATTTGAAATTGTTCAGTCATCTTTCTCACCTCTTTTTATTTCTCGTTCATTTGGAGGACGAGAGGTTACAGCACAGCAAGCGACTCGTCTCGAATATCTGTGATGAGCATGTGCCCCGGCGCATGTGTGATGACCATTTCAGGTTTTACATTCATAGCCACGGCTTGTGGTGTCACCCCGCACGCCCAAAAACAGGAATCTCTCCTTCACGAATGGAAACGGCATCACCAAAATCCGGCTTGTCCAAATCGCGAATGCCGATTGCTCCCAGATTGCCGATATGAATCGGCCCTCCGTGCACAGCTGGAAAACGTGAGGTCACTTGTGCGGCGCGTACAGCCAGCCGTTCTGGAACGGGTCTCATGCTGACAACCATCTGTCCAACGGCACTGGCGAACCCGCTTCTGTCACATCCAGCACAGGACAGGGCTTTTGATTCCGCTGGCAAAACAGCAGGAAGTCAAACGCAAGGTCTTTCTTTAGAATCACAAGATTCGCTTGGGCATAGCCACCGGACATTCCTGCGGTCGTCCCGGTTATTTTTCCCTCTCGTATTAAGGCGCGCACATCCTTTGGCGCCATTTTATTTAATTGTTCCACCTTTATCAGCTCCACAATTGAGGAAGTTGTGTAAATAACGTGTAGACTCCCATAATCGCCATTACGATTACAACCAGTGCACCTGAAACGGTCAGCCAAAGCGGATGTTTATAATCACCAATAATCTTTTTCTTATATGCGGCAATAAGCAGCGTTCCGAGTGCAATCGGCAGAATCAAGCCATTCAGTGAACCGACAAGCACGAGGATTTTCGCAGGCTGTCCGATTGTGACAAAAGCTAACGTAGAAATCACGATAAACCCGATAATAATGCCGCGGGAATTCCTTTCAATTTTCGGAGAAAAGGTTTTAAAGAACGAAACAGACGTATAAGCTGCCCCGATAACAGAGGTAATGGCCGCAGACCACATGATCAATCCGAAAATTTTATAACCAACATTTCCAGCTGCAAGCTGGAACACTGAAGCCGCCGGATTGCTCTCGTCAATATGCAGGCCTTTTGAAACAACGCCGAGCACAGCTAAGAAAAGGGCAATTCGCATAACAGATGTAATTAAAATTCCGGCAACTGAGCTTTTTGTTACCTGCGGAATCGCTTCCTTTCCTTTAATGCCAGCATCCAGTAAGCGGTGTCCCCCAGCAAACGTGATGTATCCGCCAACTGTCCCGCCAACAAGTGTTACAATTGCAAATATACTGACTTGTTCAGGGGCAAAGGTGTTTGCCGCAGCCTGTCCGACTGGCGGTGCAGACGTAATGGCAACGTACAGTGTTAAAATGATCATGGCAAAGCCCGCAATTTGCGTAAAGCGGTCCATTGCTTTTCCTGCTTCTTTAATTAAAAAGATTAAAATGGCAACAACAGCACTGATCAAAGCGCCTGTTTCTGGTGTAATGCCGAACAGAACTTGAAGTCCGAGTCCGGCACCTCCGATATTCCCGATATTAAAAGCTAGTCCGCCAAGCACGACAAGAATGGCGATGAAATATCCCAGTCCCGGAAGCACCATATTCGCAATTTCCTGACCGCGTTTTCCAGACACTGCGATGATGCGCCAGACATTGGTTTGAGCGAATATATCTAAAATAATAGAGATTAAGATAACAAAACCGAAGCTTGCCGCGAGTGTGTTTGTGAATGTTGCGGTTTGTGTCAGGAAACCTGGGCCAATTGCCGAGGTGGCCATTAAAAAGGCGGCACCCATCAGCAATGACCAGCTGCCCGCTTTTTTTCCTGCATTTTTTTTCTGCTGCTTCATCTAGAGTGATCCTCCTTTATGTTGACTTCTGTGCTGAGATAGCCGTCACTTCAATTCCTGCCGCGTTGAGTTGTTTTCTGATTTTTTGCGCAAATGTCAGCGCACGGGCTCCATCTCCATGGATGCAAACGGTATCTGCTTTTAATGACACATCATGTCCTTGCTGAGATGTGACCGCCCCTTCTTTCACCATTTTGATTACCTGTGTGACGGCGGCATCATCACTTTCAATGAGTGCATCCGGCTGGGAGCGCGGTGTCAGCGTGCCGTCCGCTTGGTATGTTCTATCGGCGAACACTTCATTTGCCGTCTGAAGTCCGAACCGTATTCCCGCTTTTACGAGCTCGCTCTCAGCAAGACCGAAAAGAACCAGATCGGGATCAACCTTATAGACAGCTTTCGCGATAGCCTCCGACAGCTTTTGATTGACTGCCGCCATATTGTATAAAGCGCCATGCGGCTTGACGTGCTGCATGTGAAGTCCCTCTGCTTTTAGAAAACCAGAGAGTGCGCCAATTTGATAGACGACGAGATCATACGCTTCCTCAGGGGTAATCGCCATATTACGGCGCCCAAAACCGAGTAAATCCGGCAAGCCTGGATGTGCGCCAATTTTCACGCCTTTTTCTGCCGCAAGCGCGACTGTTTTCCGCATGACGCTAGGATCTCCTGCATGAAATCCGCATGCGATGTTCGCTGATGTGACATATTCTAAAATATCTTGGTCAAGGCCTATCGTGTAGGCTCCGAAGCTTTCTCCTAAATCACAGTTCAAATCAACCCGAAACACAGAATCCCTCCTGCCAAAGCAAACGATATGCTTGATATATTTATCGTTCCGAAATTCGGAATGACTATTCCGAATTTTTGAACTTTGCTTCAATTATAATCAATCATATCAGTTTGTGAAATACTTTTGTCAGAAAACCTACCATGGTCCCAAAAGAAAACCTGCCAAACTAAAAACAAAGAGAGTCCATCTTAGGACTCCCTTTTTTATAGTACCCAATGGCAAATCGCTTTTGCGACACCATTCTCAATATTTGTATCCGTAATCCAATCAGCCGTTTCTTTCACGGTGTCTTGCGCATTGCCCATCGCGATGCCCAGACCCGCTTCTTTGATCATCGCGATGTCATTAAGGCTATCACCCATCGCCATCACATTCTCCATCGTAAAGCCGAGTTTTTCAGAAACCTTTGCAAGGGCTGCGGCTTTGTTAATGCCAAGCGCGTTGACTTCAATGTTTGTCGGGCTTGAATTTGTGATTTCGAGCTCTTTGTTTTTTCTCAGCTCCTCCAGCACTTCGTTTCGGATGTCGTCATCCTCAATGTCAAAGCCGAATTTGAGCCATTCATGATCTGTAATGTTTTCCGGAAACTCGCCTCTCCATACTTTATTTACGGTAGAAGCCCAGAAATTGGTGTTGTGCTTATTCCGCAAATCCCACATCATTTGAATATGATCTGTATGAAGCAGCTTGCGTTCCACCAAATTAAAATTCGAGTCCCAGATTTCGCTGCCGTTTGCCGTGATTAAAAAGGATGACAGCTTCAGCGATTCCGCCAGCTCCCGGCACGTCATCAGTGTCCTGCCCGTGCTGATCACCACGTACACGCCCTTATCCTCGGCTTCACGAATGGCTTTACGGTTTTCATCCGAGATCAGCTGCTCGTCATTCAGCAGCGTTCCATCCATATCAATTGCGATCAGCTTGATATCTACATCTTCTCTTTGAATAGACATATATGTACCTCTCTTTGCCTTTTAGTTGTTCTTCTTTCTATTCTAATACATTATACCCAGCGGAACAAAAAAGCGATTTCACATGTTTGAAGTGCGCTGATAAGAGGAAAACAAACGGTGAGGTGATGAAACATGACAGAAAGAAAACAGCAAAACCGGCCAAATGAAAACCCCGAACACAATGACTTAACCGATCCGATTCCGAATGAAGAGCTAAAGGAAAACATGAAGGATGAAAAACACAAACGGCAGCAAAGAGATGACTCACAAAGCGAACGGGATTACGATACGAAATAATAGAACCCCTCACAAATCGTTGTGAAGGGTTTTTTTCATTTTTCAATATAAATGCCGATTTCAGCTTCAGCAACAGGCTGCCCGCCCACTGACGCCTTGGCATGTCCAAACACAAACCCGCGGCGATTGCGTGTAACGTCAAACGTTAGATCAAGCCGGTCACCGGGCATGGCCGCACCCAGTTTTTCCGCTTTCTTCACGGAAGACAATAAGCCTAAGCTGTTCTCATCCGTAACCCCTGTAAAAGCCGCGGTTTGCGCAAGTGCTTCAATCACAAGTGAAAACGGCATTTCTGTTTGCGTATCAGTGATATACCAGTCGTTCTCACTGATCAGCTTATACGCTTCCGCATGTTTGCCGGGCTCGCTTTCCTTTACGCCATCAATAAACAAAAACGGATAGCGATGTGGCAAAGATAATGAGTTCATTCTATTTCTCCTTTTTGACTATTATATATCAGCCTTGAGCTGATCAATTTGGAGATTTATCAATTTGATGCTCTTCAGGGCTTTGCCAATTCCGAGTCGGTTTATTTTGACAGGCCACTCTTCTTCAAAACGCTTTCCATCATCAAATACGAGGCAGAAAAACCGTCCGCTCTGTTTTATTAAAGTTCTCATAGATGCGTACAAATTTATCAGTGATGTCAGCTGATATCCGTTTTATTTTGCTTGTCTCATCTCACCGAACGGATAAAAGACGAGAGATTCAGTACCGATGATATCTTTATCAGTTGGCATCCCCATTCCGTTTCTGCTATCCAACGAATTGAGACGATTATCTCCCATTACAAAATATTTCCCTGATGGAACCTCAACTTCGAAGTCACCTGTTAAGGGTACACCCAACTCTTTGACCTCTTGTTTTTGCTCCAATAGGTACGGCTCTTCCACCTTCTTACCATTTATGTATAGCTGATCATCCTTCATTTTAATGCTGTCACCAGGCAAACCGATTAATCGTTTGACAAATGAACGGCCGCTCACTTTATCATGAATGACTATGATGTCCCCTCTGTGAAATCCGCCTGTATATTTGGCTGCTTTGTCAACCAGAATTCTTTCTGAATCTCTAAGAGTCGGAGCCATTGATGAGCCTTCAACGAGATAGGGCTTGTAAAATACCATTCTGATCGTAAAAACGAGCGCTGCGATAAAAACAATACTGAGTACAACGATCCATTTGGTTTTTATTTTTTGCTTTAACGTAATTGATTTTGCATTCAACTTCCTTCACCCAAAACCTTCCTAAGAATTCCAAATCATTATACAGCATTTGGATCTTCTTGGTTAGTCTTTTGTGGACATTTTTGTAAGGAAATTGTTTGGCCGGGGCAACCACTCGCCCCGGCCTGTTTCATCAAAGTTTTCTTAAACGCGCACAGATTTCGTCCGTGACCTCAGCCGTTGTGCTTTGTCCGCCAATGTCGCGTGTTTTGATGCCGTCAGCTGTTACTTGTTCCATCACGTCGAGAATCTTTGCTCCCAGTTCTTCCTCTCCGAAATGGTCAAGCATCAGCTTCGCAGTCCAAATCTGGCCGATTGGATTGGCAAGGCCCTGGCCGGCAATGTCGGGAGCTGAGCCGTGAACCGGTTCGAACATGGATGGATATTTGCCGGACGGGTTGATGTTCGCAGAGGGCGCAATACCGATGCTTCCCATCAGGCTTGAGCTGATGTCCGTTAAAATATCACCGAACAGGTTACTTGCCACAATGACGTCAAACGTTTCCGGACGCGTTACAAAAAAAGCGGCCAACGCATCAATATGCTGGGATGACGTTTCGATTTCGCTGTAATCAGCGGCAGTCTGCTGAAAGACTTCATCCCAAAACGGCATCGCGTGATAAATGCCATTAGACTTTGTCGCACTTGTCACATGGCCGCGCCGTTTTTTCGCCAATTCGAAGGCAAAGCGCATGACACGCTCTGTTGCTTTTCTCGTAAATACGGCATTCTGAATGGCGATTTCATCATTGCCCCTGTGAATGCGTCCGCCGACTTCACTATATTCACCTTCACTGTTCTCGCGAATCACCATAAGATCAAAATCATTTGGATGCAGAAGCGGCGACGTTATGCCCGCCATTTGTTTGGCAGGCCTCATATTAATGGAAAGCTCAAGCTCCCTCCGGATTTTCAGCAGCAGCCCCCATAACGAAATATGATCAGGGACCAGCTTCGGATTTCCGACCGCCCCCAAGAAAACCGCTTCGAATTGAGTAAGCGTATGTATTCCGTCTTCAGGGATCATTTCGCCGTGCTCCATGTAATAATCACAGCTCCATGGAAAAGACGTAAATGAGAATGACAAACCCCCGTGCACCTCAGCCGCTGTATGAAGCACTTTTTCGGCAGCCGCCACTACCTCTTTTCCTACTCCGTCTCCCGGTATTGCCGCAACCTCGAATTGTTTCATTGTCATTCTCCTCTCCCTGTTATCGTAAGCGTTTTCTATTATACTAGATTGCGAGATGGTAAAAAAAGCCCGTGACATGCTGTCACGGGTCGGCTATTGATTCAGTTTCTTTAAAACGATGGCATGCAGCGGTTCATGAGATTGAATGCCACATACCTCTTGAAGCACGGCGCTGTATCCTTTTTCTTCGATCAGCGCTTGCAGTTCAACCGCTTCAGGGTCTCCAGTGTAATCGAAGCGCAGGGCTGCGGCAATCCCTTCCGCCAGTGCATTCGGCTCTTTTATTTTCTTTGCCGGGCCTACGAGTCTATCATTTTGCCCCAGTTTTCTGAGAGGTGATCTCGCCACGCGGGTCACATCGTCCGTAATAAAAGGATTTTCAAAGCGTCCGATGATTTTTTTGATATATTGTTCGTGTTCGGCTTGTTTAAAGCCATACGTTTTGATGAGATAGTCACCCGTTTCAAGCAGCGCTGAATGAACGACACGGCGGATTTCCGGATGATCGATTGCTTCTTTGACTGTTTTGAGTCCGCGCTGATAGCCGACATACGCTGTCACTGCGTGTCCGGTATTGACCGTAAACAGCTTCCGTTCGATGTACGGTGTTAAATCATCAACAAACAGCGCTCCATTTATGGTCGGCGTTTTCCCTTTAAAGCCTGATTCATCAATGACCCATTCAAAAAACGGTTCAACCGATACTTTGAGCGGATCTTCATGATGCTGAATCGGCACGATTCGGTCAACGGCGGAATCCGGAAAACCGACCGTTTCACTGACGGACTCCTGCTCCGCTTCTGTTAAATGGCTGTATATCTCTTTCTTCAGGAAGCTGCTCCCGCCCATCATATTTTCACAAGCAATGATATTCAATGTGTTTGAAGCGTCTCTTCGTCTTAACCCTTCTGCGATAGACGGGGCAATCAGCTTTAACACGTTCGGGCCGACCGCTGTTGTGATGAGCGCCGCCTCATTGATCAGCCGATACAGCTCCTCTGGCTGACAGCCGCTGTTAATGGCGCTGACCGGGCCGATCACTTCTGATGAATGACGCTCTGCAGCCAGCTCCACTGTGTATTCCTTTTTTTCATTGAGAAGGCTGACCATCATATCGTTCACATCCGCAAACACCACATCATAACCAGAGTGGTGAAGCAGCGCGCCGATAAACCCCCTCCCGATATTTCCCGCACCGAAATGTAAGGCAATCATGTCAGTTCACCTCGTTGAAAATGGCGATCAAATCTTCTTCGCTTTTCGCAGAGATCAGGCGTTCAATATTTTCTTCTTCTGAACAAATGATGGCGATCTTAGACAAAATGTCTAAATGCTCATTATTTTTGCCAGCAATGCCGAATACCACTTTTACCGTGTTGCCTTCTCCGTACTCGACACCATCAGGAATCTGTATAATTGAGATTCCTGAGTGAAGCACCTCGCTTTTCGCTTCTTCAGTGCCATGTGGAATGGCAATGAAATTCCCCATAAAAGTAGAGGACGTTTCTTCCCGTTCAAACATTTTGTCAATGTAATCTTCTGTCACATAGCCGTTGTCAATCAGCGTCTGGCCTGCCATTTTGATGGCTTCTTCTTTTGATGATGCCTTTTGATTGAGTTTAATATTTTCCTTTGTGAGTACTTGCATGAGTATCACTCTCTTTCTATGAGATTACTTTTTAAGCTTTTCAATAAGCTCGTCATATTTCGGGCTGTTTAAGAAGTTATCCACTGATATGTGCGTCGCGTTTGGCAGCTTTGCTTTCGCGCGATCTGTTAAATCTTTATGGGTGATGACAATGTCCGCATCGCTTGGCAAATTGTTAATGGCCGTGTTGGTCACACTGATATCCAGCTCCGCCTTTTTCACTTTGTTTCTTAAGATGGATGCCCCCATGGCGCTTGATCCCATTCCCGCATCACACGCAAAGATAATCTTGTTTACGCTTTCAGGAGACAGCTCAGACGCTTCTCCAGCTTTTGCTTGTTCTGCCTCTAAAGCAGCGGCAGCTTGGCTTTTCTTCCCCTTCATGGACTGCATTTTTTCTGTTGCGGCAGCGAGGTCTTCTTCACTTGCTTTTGAAGATTTCAGGATCACTGCTGATACGATAAACGAAACAGCGGCAGCGACCAATACACCCGCCAATACGCCAAAGTATCCTCCTCTTGGCGTCATCGCCATCAATGCGATTATGCTTCCCGGTGACGATGCTGCGACAAGTCCGGCATTAAAGATTGTGAACGTTAAGAGTCCGCTTGCTCCGCCGGCAATGGCCGCCAGAATCAAGGCCGGCTTCATCAAAATGTACGGGAAGTAAATCTCGTGAATTCCGCCGAAGAAGTGAATGATCGCCGCACCGGGAGCCGTAGATTTTGAAGAGCCTTTGCCAAAGAACATGTACGCCAGCAAAATGCCGAGCCCCGGTCCAGGGTTTGCTTCTACTAGAAATAGAATTGATTTTCCCATTTGGGCTGCCTGCTCGATTCCGATTGGGCTTAAGATTCCATGGTTAATGGCGTTATTGAGGAACAACACTTTCGCCGGTTCCACAAAAACGCTGGCTACAGGCAGTAAATTCGTGTGTACAATGACTTCCACACCAGCCGCCAGCAGTTTGTTTAACGTCAGGACAACCGGGCCGATGGCGTAAAACGCGAGAATCGTCAAAGCCGCACCGACAATCCCTGCCGTAAAGTTGTTGATGAGCATTTCAAAGCCTTGTTTGACTTTATCCTTGAATAATTTATCAGTCTGTTTAATGAGGTAACCGCCAAGCGGCCCCATCATCATTGCACCTAAAAACATTGGAATATCCGACCCGACAATCACCCCGATTGCCGCTGTCGCCCCGACGACTCCGCCGCGGTGGTCGTAAATCATTTTTCCGCCTGTATACGCTATCAAAAGCGGCAGTAAATAGGTGATCATCGGGCTGACAAGTGTATTCAGCTGTTCATTCGGAATCCATCCCGCTGGAATAAACAGCGCGGTAATGATGCCCCACGCGATAAACGCACCGATATTCGGCATGATCATTCCGCTCAAATAACTCCCGAAGCGCTGCACTTTCACCTTCATGCCGCCTTGCTGCTGTTCTTGCTGCTGCATATATAAACCCTCCCTGTTTTGTTTGTCGTTGTAAGATATGAAAATATGTTTCAGAGAATCGTCTTCCCTTTGACTCTATGTTAAAACGCTTACAGTCCCTATACAATTGAAAGTAAAGAGGACTTTGGCACGGGGGTGTGACAGTTTTTTAAAAATAAAAAGGCTCCTGGTATCAGGAGCCTTTTCTCTTTCCTCTATATATAATGTTGCCGTTTTGAATCACGTACTTGGCGATCATCCGCTCACTCACGATAAAAACGGGATACGCGCACACAAGTGCAAAAACAGCCATCGGCACGTGCTGTACGGCCGGCAGCATTGTGCCTGCCGCATTACGGAGAAGCAGCAAAAGATAAATGAGCAGCACGATGACTGCTAATGAAACCAGCATGATCGGAGCTGATACTTTATATTCATAAAGCCGTTCCCGGCAGTGTCCGCAGCGAAATTGACAAGGTACATTTGATGATCTGACCATGTCGCCTGTCAAAGGTTTGCCGCAGTTCGGGCATCGTGTTTCTTTCATAGGGTATTCCTCACTTTCCATTCCTTATGTCTATTATACCAGAGTCCCTTCTGTTTCGTTTTGTTGTTGTTCAACACATTTTCACATTTTTTATCATCAGCTTACTTGTCTCTGTCTCTAAAATCCTCTACGCTTAAATAGATCTTATTGGAGGGGATGTATGAATGCTTCCGATTAATAGACAGCAACACATTCTGAAGTGGCTGAAAGAAGAAGGCGCGCTTAAAATCTCTGACATCAGCGCAAGGTTCGGCGTTTCGGAAATGACGGTATACAGAGATGTCAATCAGCTTGTTCAGTCAAATCATGTCATTAAAACGTCCGGCGGCATCACGCTCCCAGCCCGAACACCTCAAATGGATCATATGTGCAGCTATTGCCTGAAGCCGGTCAATCGAACCCATTCGGTTCAGCTGATCACGGTAAACCAAGACATTGAACAGCTATGCTGCGCACATTGTGCGTTTTTGCGTTACGCAGATAAAACAGAAGAGGTTTCACACTTGATTTGCAGAGATTTTCTGTTACACACAACAGTCAGTGCCGGTTCGGCTTATTTCGTCCTAAATGCTGAATTAAACCTGCACTGCTGCCAGCCTCAAGCGATCCCGTTTGCAACACTCGACCATGCTGAACGGTTTCAAAAAGGATTCGGCGGAGCCGTCCGTACCTTCGACCAGGCGCTGGAAGACGTGCTTCAAGACAGAAAAAAACGCTGCACCTGCACCAAGACATAACACAACATATACAGCGGAAGGTGGTGTCTGAGTGATGAAGCGAAACAGATGGTGGATTATCCTTCTGCTTTTTCTTGTTTTCCTGCCGAAAACAAGCTTTGCTCACGCCTATATTGTCAAATCTTCACCTGGTGAAAACAGCGAATTAAAAAGCGCGCCCTCACAGGTGGAAATCGAATTTAATGAACCGGTTGAAGAAGGATTTCATTACATTAAAGTCTATAATTCAAACGGCGATCGGGTGGATACAGATAAGACTGAAATCAAAAAAGATAACAATCACATCATGACCGTGAAGCTGAAAAAGAATCTGCCGCATGATGTGTACAGAGCGGAATGGAATGCCGTGTCTGCGGACGGGCATCCGGTTTCCGGCGTCATTCCGTTCAGCATCGGGAAAGCGGACGGCGGGTTCAACAGCCAAAAAGCCGCCGGTTCATCGCTGAATCCGGCAACAGCCGCAGACCGCGCAATTCTGTACACAGCCTTATCTCTGTTTATCGGGACGGTTTTCTTCCATCTCTTCTGGTATAAAGGAGATTCAGAACAACTCGCCAAACGGACTAGACGTATCCTGATTGTCTCGATTACTGTCTTGGGACTGGCGCTTTTGCTTCAGCTTCCCATTCAGACAAAAGCGAACGCGGGCGGCGGCTGGGACAGCGCCTTCCAGCCAGGCTACATCAGAGAAACACTGTTTGACACAGCAGGCGGCACCATTTGGATCATACAGGCCGTGCTGTACGTGCTGCTTGCACTGTCTGCGATCCCTGTGATACGCAAAAACCGCTTTTCATCCTTTGGCTATTGGACAGCGCCGCTCATTTTCTTTTTCGGTCTCCTGCTTGCCAAAGCCTTTACCGGGCATGCTGCTGTCGTTGAAGAAAAAGCGGTCGGCATTTTGATGGATTTCCTTCATTTATCTTCCGCTTCTATCTGGGTCGGCGGAATAGCAGCACTCGTTTTGCTGCTCGCAAAAGAATGGAGGCAGCCTGACAAAACGCTCGCATGGGAAACGGTAAGCCGGTTCTCCCCATGGGCGCTTACTGCAGTCGGCGTCATTTTGTTTTCAGGCTTGCTCAATGGATTTTTTATCATTCGATCAATGGATTCACTGTTCCACACCGCATACGGCCAAGCTCTTTTAGTAAAAAGCGGACTGTTTGCGTTGATGCTGGTCTTAGGCGCGCTTCATTTTCTGCTCACCAGAAAGCAGCGTCGTACAGGAATCAACCGAACGCTGAAAGCGGAATGGGCAATCGGCATCGCTGTATTGATCACAGCGGCCGTGTTTACAAGCCTGCCAAGCCCGCCTGAGCCGCCGCCGAAACCGTTCTTCCAAACGAAAGCGATTGAGAAAGGACAAAGCGTTTCTCTCAGCATCAGCCCGAACCAGCCAGGCAAAAATGAATTTGAGCTGCGGGTCACTGATCATAACGGCGAACCGGTGAAAAACATCCAGCAAATCACGTTAACCATTTATAAAACAGGCTTGTCAGGCAGCGAAAACAAAAGCACGTTTCAATTAAAAGAGAAAACAAAAGGCGTCTTTCAGGATGAAAACCTATCCATTAATGAAAAAGGAAACTGGAAGATCAAAGTCCACGGGCTGACCGGAGACTTTAACGAAATCAATATCATGTTTACAAAGACCAATTAAAGGAGTGTTTGAATTGTTAAAGAAAATTGCATTCACACTATGCCCGGCTATTGTCGGTTCCCTCTTATTCTTTACGGCCCCTGCCAGCGCACACGTTACTGTAAAGCCTGCTGAATCCGCAACAGGCTCTTGGGAAACCTATACAATGAAGGTTCCGTCTGAGAAAAATCAGCCGACGACAAAGATTGTCCTCAAAATGCCGAAGGATGTTGAATTCCAGCAATACGAGCCAGTTCCAGGCTGGAAGGTATCCACCCAGAAACACGACAACAAATCAGTGTCCGTGACGTGGGAGGCGACTGACGGTGGCATTCAAGAAGGCCAGTTCCAGCAGTTTACCTTTGTTGCCAAAAACCCTGATAAAGCGGAGGAAGCCGCTTGGGACGCATACCAATATTACAAAGACGGCAGCATTGTCGAGTGGACAGGTGACGAAGATGGGGATACGCCTCATGCCATCACAAAAATTACCACATCGAAAGAAGTAACAGATGAGCACGGCGCTACTCAAACGAAAGATGATTCTGCTTCTGCAGACTCAGGATCTTCAGCTCTTGATATAGCAGCGATTGTGCTATCTGCGGCAGCCATTATTTTATCTGTTGCAGCTCTTGTAAAGAAAAAGCGCGCCTAAAGAAAAAGCGATCCAGATGAGTTCTGGGTCGCTTTTTTAGATTTATCCGCGTCCTGCCTGAAAGGAAGGATATTGTGTCATACCGCCGTCCGCGAATAACGTGATGCCTGTGACGTAGCTGGCTTCCTTTGAAGCAAGCCAGACTGCTACTGCCGCAACTTCCTCCGGTTCACCGATATATCCCATCGGAATCATGCTTTCTACATCTGCTCTCTGCTTAGGATCAGCAAATTTTTCAGCATTGATTGGCGTGTTGATCGCGCCTGGCCCGATATTATTGACACGAATGCCTTTCGGCGCATATTCCAGCGCCAATGTTTCCGTCATCAGCTTAATTCCGCCTTTGCTTGCCGCATAGTGAACAAATAATGGCCACGGAATCACTTCATGTACGCTCGACATATTAATGACATTTCCTTTTATATCGTTTTCAACAAAATATTTAATCGCTTCACGGCTTCCTAAAAAGGCGCCCGTTAAGTTTGTGCTGATTACTTTATCCCAATCCTTCAGCGGCATTTCATGAGAAGGAACGGGATTTTCAAGACCAGCATTATTAATCATAATATCAAGTGTACCGAACTCGTTAATCGCTGTTTGGACGATGTTTTTTACATCTTCCTCTTTTGTTACGTCTCCTTGTACAACAACAGCTTCACCGCCCGCCTTGATGACCTCTTCTTTTACTTCGTTCGGATCCTGCTTATTGCTGTAGTAGTTGATAACCACCTTTGCCTGCTCCTTGCCGAAGCGAATGGCCATTGCCTTTCCTAGTCCTGAAGCAGCTCCTGTAATAGCGACGACTTTTCCTTTTAAATCTGGATACATGTTCATCCTCCTTAATTGTTATGAATTCGTTTTGGCGATTCCTAAAAATACGGCAGCCGCAATAATTAGTGCAATCCCAATCGCAATTGCAATGAGCTGGCGTTTTGATTTCTTTTCACGCAGGATGAAAATACCGCCAAGCGTCGAGATGACAATTCCCATTTGAGAGAGAGAAAAGCTTGTGGCAACGCCAACTTTTGGTTGAGAAATAAACAAAAACATATTTCCCCCTGCCCAGATTAAACCCGGAAGAATATTTCTAATGGCATACTTATTGAAGGGCTTGTGCTTATAGGTTAAAATGACCCCTCCTATGACCATTCCGATCGCCTGCGGCAACAGAGCAGACCATCCAGATACATTGAACAATCTTGCGACTACGACATAAATTAAATAACCCAGTGTCGAGACGAGCAGAATTAAAATGCCCTTTTTTAAATTGCTCGGCTCCCCCTCTTTCTTGTCTTTCTTATCTTCTAATGACGTGAGAACAATACCGACAATAATAAAGATAAGAGCGAGGATTCCAAGTGTAATTGAAACCGGTGTTGACCACTCTCGGAAAACGATGACACCGAACAATGAGGTAGAAACAAGCTGCATTCCTGTGGAAATCGGCATTGTTTTGGACACACCCATTAACTGAATGCTTTTAAGCTGGTTGCTCTGCCCTAGTGACCAAAACAAGCCGGATACTATTCCAACGATAAAAATGCGCATGGACAGGGCGGGTTGGACAAACAAATAAATAACGATAGAAACAATTAACGCCCCGATTGTCGTACCTAGTGTTTGACTGTACGGCCCGCCGCCTAATTTCACATTGAATAGAACAATGCTCCCCCAAAACAAAGCCGGGAGAAGAGCCAAAAATAAATCCATTGTTGGGGAACCTTCTTTCAAAAAGTATTTGCTGTTATTTTGTCTGGAATTGATGTATTTATTCGCCTAAAACACAAAAAGAGCTGCCGGATCTTCCGGCAGCTCTTTAGAACCATATCGATTTGTTTATAAACCGATGGACATATATTTTGTTTCAAGATAAGGCTCGATACCTTCCGAACCGCCTTCACGGCCGATGCCGCTTTCTTTCATTCCGCCGAATGGCGCTTGAACCGCTGACGGTCCGCCATCATTCCAGCCGATAATCCCATACTCAAGATTTTCGGAAATATAGATGCCGCGGCGGTAGTTTTCTGTGAAGAAGTAAGCAGCCAGGCCGTACGGTGTATCGTTGGCAAGCTGAATCGCTTCATCAATATCAGAAAACGTGACGATTGGTGCAACCGGGCCAAATGTTTCCTCATGCATGATATTCATTGATGTATCGACATCCGCGAGTACTGTCGGGTTAACAAAGTAGCAGCCTTTGTCATCGTTTCGGTCATACGTGCCCCCAGCGAGAACTTTCGCACCTTTTTCAACCGCATCATCAATTTGGCTGACGATTTTTTCGAAGCCTCTTTTGTTAATGATCGGGCCGACATTGACGCCCTCTTCAAGTCCATTTCCGACTTTCAGCTTAGACACTTGTTCGCTCAGTTTCTCTGCAAATTCTTCTTTGATGGATTCATGGACGATCAGTCGGTTAGCACATACGCATGTTTGGCCTGCGTTTCGGTATTTAGATACCATCGCCTGTTCAACAGCAAGGTCAATGTTTGCATCTTCATCCACGATTAGCGGGGCATGTCCGCCAAGCTCCATGGAAACATGTTTCACAGTGTCCGCACTATTTTTCATGAGGATTTTCCCTACCGGCGTTGATCCTGTGAACGTAATTTTGCGGATTTTCGGACTGCTTGTGAACACATTTCCAATTTCTTCTCCATCGCCGATGACAACCTGGAGAACATCCTTCGGGATGCCCGCTTCATATGCGAGGCGCGCAAGCTCATAGGCAGACAGCGGTGTGTCCGGCGCCGGCTTAATGATAAACGTACAGCCGGCAGCGAGAGCAGGTGCCGCTTTGCGTGTAATCATCGCATTCGGGAAATTCCAAGGCGTGATGGCAGCAACAGGGCCGATTGGCTGGCGTGTAACGACAATTCGCTTACCGGTTGTCGGAGCGGGAACAGTTCTTCCGTACACACGCTTCGCTTCCTCTGCAAACCATTCGATATAGCCTGCCCCGTATAGAACCTCGCCGACCGCTTCCTGATACGGTTTTCCGTTTTCCTTTGTAATTAAATCTGCAAGTTCTTCTTTATGTTCAACAATCAGCTCATACCATTTTTTCAAAAGAGACGCTCTTTCATTCGCTGACGTTTTAGACCACGTTTTAAACGCTTGATGTGAACGTTCAATGGCTTCTTCTACTTCTTTGGCTGATTGCTGAGGAATCGTTTTGATCTCCTCGCCCGTAGCCGGGTTGTAGACCGTTAATTGATCTGGCATATTGAACATTCCTTTCTTTTCATGATTACTAAAATGATAGCAGACCCAGCCGTTTTCTTTCCAATGATTAAGCTCGCAGGCCTGCCTCCAAGATGCTAAGCCCTTCATTCAGAAGACTGTCTGAGATGACGAGCGGCGTCAGAAAGCGGATGATGTTTCCATTCATTCCCGCAGTCAGTAAAAGCAATCCGTTTTGATTCGCGTACGCCGCGATTGCTGCCGCTTTCGCTTTATCAGGCTCACGTGTCTCAGGATCCTTGACGATTTCGATTGCGGCCATTGCTCCGAGTCTGCGGATATCACCGATGAACGGGAATTCTTGTTTCCACTCACACGCCTTGTTTTCAATCGTTTTTCCAATTTCTTCAGATCGTTCATTGAGCCCTTCTTCTTCAATAATATCCAAGACAGCCAAAGCCGCCACGCATCCAAGCGGGCTGCCGGCATACGTGCCGCCCAGCTCCCCTGGCGCTGCTGCATCAAGCATTTCCGCACGGCCGATCACACCGCTTAACGGCAATCCCGCTGCAAGTGATTTAGAAACCGTGATTAGATCAGGAACAACATCAAAATGTTCAATTGCGAAATAAGTGCCTGTTCTGGCAAAACCCGTTTGAATTTCATCAGCAACAAAAACAATGCCGTGCTCTTTGCAAAAAGAAGCGACATGCTGCACAAATCGTTTCGAAGGAATAATAAAGCCGCCTTCTCCCTGTACAGGCTCCATCACGACACATGCGACCGTTTCCGGTGCCACTGTTGCGATGAAGAAATCATTGAACGCTTGGATGATCATGTCATCATAGCTTTCATCACTCATGCCGGCCGGTTTCTGATAATAATAAGGGAATGGTGCTTGATAAACCTCTGACGCAAAAGGCCCGAAGCCGAATTTATAAGGTTTTACCTTACTTGTCATGCTCATCGTCATATTCGTGCGCCCGTGAAAACCGCGTGTAAACGAGACAACCCCTTGGCGCTTAGTATACTTTCTGGCGATTTTCACAGCATTCTCTACTGCTTCCGCCCCTGAGTTCAGAAAGATTGCTTTTTTCTCATGGCTGCCCGGTGCAATGCCGCACAATTTTTCCGCTAATTCGATATAAGACGGATACATCATGACATTGAAACCCGGGTGAATCAGCTCCTCCGCCTGCCGCTTCACAGCCTCAACGACCTTAGGATGCGAGTGTCCGACATTTAACGTGCCGATGGCGCCTGCAAAATCAATAAATCTCCGGCCGTCCAAATCGTACAGCTCAGCCCCTACTCCTTTTACCGCCAGGCTGCGGTTGCCGTTGCTCACACCTTTGGACACGAATTGCTCCCGTTTTTGCTGCCACTGGGCAGCCGTGATGCTTGCTGTTGTTTGACTCATGTGTATGTCCCCCTGTCGCTGTTTTCTTACCATTCTGACTTCTTTTTGGTATGATGAAAAGTACCAATTATAACTTTTTGATGGTACCAGAAGGAGACACTGCAAATGGACATCACAATCACACTCGACCGCTCAGAACAAGCCGATTATATCTATCAGCAAATTTATCAAAGGTTGAAAAAAGAAATTCTCAGCCGAAATCTGCTGCCACACTCGAAGGTCCCCTCCAAGAGGGAGCTGGCTGAGAAGCTGAAGGTCAGCGTAAACTCAGTGAATTCAGCCTATCAGCAGCTTCTGGCAGAAGGATATTTGTACGCCATTGAGCGAAAGGGGTTTTTCGTGGAGAAGCTGGACATGTTTTCTGCCGAGGAGCATCCCCCATTTGCACTGCCGGATGACCTGAAGGAGGTTCACATCGATCAGAGCAATTGGATTTCGTTCTCACACATGAGTGCCGATACAGACCATTTTCCGATCAAAAGCTGGTTTCGCTGCGAGCAAAAAGCGGTATCACGCTCATACCGAACACTTGGCGATATGTCGCATCCGCAAGGAATCTATGAGGTGCGCGCGGCCATTACGAGGCTCATTTCCCTGACAAGGGGCGTGAAATGCCGGCCAGAACAAATCGTCATAGGGGCCGGCACACAGGTGCTTATGCAGCTATTGACTGAGCTTTTGCCTAAGGAGGCGGTGTATGCGATGGAGGAGCCCGGTTACAGGCGCATGTACCAGCTTTTAAAAAATACCGGAAAACAGGTAAAGACCATCATGCTGGATGAAAAAGGCATATCGATTGCTGAAATCAGCAGACAGCAGCCTGATGTGCTGGTGACGACTCCATCGCATCAATTTCCGGCCGGAACGATAATGCCTGTATCCAGAAGAATTCAGCTGTTGAACTGGGCAGCCGAAAAGCCGCACCGCTATATTATTGAAGACGATTATGATAGTGAATTTACATATGATGTAGACAGTATTCCAGCGTTACAAAGCCTCGACCGTTTTCAAAATGTCATCTATATGGGCACCTTTTCAAAGTCCCTGCTTCCCGCCTTGCGGATCAGCTATATGGTGTTGCCGCCTGAGCTATTGAGGACATACAAACAACGGGGCTATGACTTGCAAACATGCTCGTCTCTTACACAGCTCACCCTGCAGGAGTTTATCGAGTCCGGAGAATATCAGAAGCATATAAAAAAAATGAAGCAGCATTATAAAGAAAAGAGAGAGCGCCTGATCGCCGCTTTAGAAACAGAGTTCAGCGGAAAGATAACCGTAAAGGGGGCAAATGCGGGACTGCATTTTGTTACCGAATTTGATACTAGCCGCACCGAACAAGACATCCTGGCACATGCCGCCGGCCAGCAGCTTGAAATCTTCGGAATGAGCCGGTTTAATTTGAAGGAAAAAAGAAGGCAAACTGGCAGGCCCGCTCTCATTATCGGATTCGCCCGGCTGAAGGAAGAAGACATTCAGGAGGGTGTCGCGAGGCTTTCCTGTGCTGTTCACGGACATAAAAAAATCCCCGGTACAGGGGATTGATTCACCAGCGGTCCTGGTCCACATTCAGCACAGCTTCAAGCAGGCCCGGAAATGCCATTTCGAGGTCTTCAGTGCGAAGCGAATAATACCGGCGCTTTCCTTCTATCCGAACTTGAGCGATGCCTGATTCTCTCAATACTTTAAAATGATGTGACAAAGTTGATTTGGCAACCTGTACATCCGCACAGGTGCTGCACGTTTTTTCTTTCGCTTCGGCTAATTGCTTGACGAGCTCTAAACGAAGCGGATCACTCAGTGCGTGAAGAACCTTTGTCAGCTGCAACGTTTCTGTTTCTGGATGGTTTGGAATGTTCATGACACAAATGTATCACACAACAATTAGAATGACAATTTTACTATTTAAGGGTTTTTCCTTTACCTCATTTTAATTACATGTTACAGTTAGTTCGATTAAATTCGAACAATAAATTCACCATAACAACGGAGGAGATTGACATGATCGTATTACAAGCTTACATCAAAGTAAAACCAGAAAAACGCGAGGAATTCTTGAACGAGGCGCAATCTCTTGTTCAGCATTCAAGAGCTGAGGAAGGCAACGCGCAATACGACCTATTTGAAAAAGTAGGCGAAGAAAATACATTTGTGATGCTCGAACAATGGAAAAATGAAGCGGCGATGAAATTCCACAATGAAACTGCACATTTCCAAGGATTTGTAGCAAAAGGAAAAGAACTGCTGAGCGCTCCTCTCGATGTTGTCCGCACAGAGCTTAGCGAGTAAGGAAAGGATGTCCCATATGAACGAAGTCATCAAATCATTAACAGACCACCGCTCGATTCGCAGCTATACAGATGAACCTGTAGCTCAGGAACAATTGGACCAAATCATTCAAGCTGTGCAATCTGCACCATCTTCTATCAACGGGCAGCAAGTGACTGTGATCACAGTGCAGGATAAAGAGCGCAAAAAGAAAATCTCCGAGCTGGCAGGCGGACAGCCTTGGATTGACCAGGCTCCTGTTTTCTTGCTGTTCTGCGCAGACTTCAACCGGGCCAAAATCGCGCTTGAAGATCTGAATGATTTCAAAATGGAGATCACAAATGGCTTAGAGTCTGTTCTTGTCGGTGCTGTAGACGCTGGTATTGCCCTCGGAACAGCGACAGCTGCGGCTGAATCACTCGGACTTGGCACGGTTCCGATCGGCGCGGTTCGCGGAAACCCTCAAGAGCTGATCGAATTGCTTGAGCTTCCAAAATACGTGTTCCCTGTATCCGGCCTTGTCATCGGCCATCCTGCTGACCGTTCAGCGAAAAAACCGCGCCTTCCGCACGAATCAGTCAATCATCAGGAAACATATTTGAATCAAGATGAGCTGACGTCTCACATTCAGGCATATGATGAGCAAATGTCTGAATATATGACTAAGCGGACAAACGGTAAAGAAACAAGAAATTGGTCACAGGGCATCGCTTCCTATTATGAGCGCCTGTACTATCCGCATATCCGTGAAATGCTTGAGAAACAAGGATTTAAAGTTGAAAAATAAGCCTCACCCGGCCTGTCGGATTTTCCGGCAGGCCTTTCGATTGTCCGGTTAAAATCCATTGACTTCTATTTAGTTTATTTGGTAAAATTTTTTCATTGTTACTCATTGGTTTTCTGTGAACCAATGGGTTTTCTAATGTTCAAGAAAGAAGGAAGCCAAGAGATGCTTGATAAAAAAACAGATATCTTGTTAGCTGCGCGAAAGCTTTTTTCGGAAAAGGATTTTACATCGGTTTCCATGCAGGCGATCGCAGAGGAATGTAAGATGTCAAAAGCTTCGATATATAAGCTGTTTCAATCTAAGGAAGATCTGCTTTTGGAGCTGCTGTCATTTAACCAGAAACAAATGGTGGCCGCGGCCTCAAGACTTCAGGAGAATACCGCGCTGACACCGGAGGAGCGTTTGACGCAAAAGGTCAAAATGGAGCTGGAAGGATTCAGGCAGAACCAGCAGTTTTTCAATATGCTGACCTATGGAAACCCCAAGCTGCATAATAACCGGGTTAAACAGCATATTCATCAGACCAGATCAACGATTATCTGCTGGCACCGTGATTCTCTGATCCAGGCCTATGGAGAAACCATTCTTCCGTATGTGTGGGATCTGGTCATCATTCTACACGGCATGATGCGTGAATTTTTAATGCTGATCAAAATAGAGGAAAAACCGCTTGAACTTGACCCGATCGCAAAGTTTATCATCAGCACCCTCAATCAGATTATTAAAAACAAGGAAACCCGGCAGTCCCTCCTTCCGTCCGAAGCCATCGAGCTTTACATTCATTCAGCATCCTCTTACAAGCCAAAGGATAAATCAGCTCTATTGTCGGAAAGCATGAAGGAATTACATAAAGGCATCTATTCCCTGCCCGCCGCGGACTATGACGTAGATGAACTGGCATCCGCAGCCGCCATGCTGGAGGAAGAAGCGAAGAAGGAAGAACCCCGCGCTTTTTTGCTCAAATCACTGATTGGCTATCTGGAACAAACCAGTGTTTTAACACAGCCCGTTTCGATGTTAAAAACACTGTTAATTACTTAAAGAAAAGAAGGGATATGTATTGGACAAAATTATTGAACCAAAACCTTTTAACCGTTCTGTCATTGTCGGCATTTTATTAGCCGGAGCGTTTGTCGCGATTTTGAATCAGACGCTGTTGATTACCGCACTTCCCCATATTATGAGGGATTTCAATGTAGATGCCAACCAAGCGCAATGGCTGACAACTTCATTTATGTTAACCAACGGGATTTTAATTCCGATTACCGCATTTTTAATTGAGAAATTCACCAGCAGGACGCTGCTTATCACAGCTATGAGCATTTTCACTGCCGGAACAATCGTCGGGGCGTTTGCACCGAACTTCCCTGTTCTGCTGACAGCCCGTATCATTCAAGCGGCTGGAGCCGGCATTATGATGCCGCTCATGCAGACCGTATTCCTGACGATCTTTCCGATTGAAAAACGCGGCCAGGCTATGGGTATGGTCGGATTGGTCATCTCGTTCGCGCCTGCGATCGGGCCGACTCTTTCCGGATGGGCAGTCGAAGCTTTCTCTTGGAGATCATTGTTTTATATCATTCTACCGTTTGCTGTGATTGATTTAATTCTTGCCAGCATCCTGATGAAGAACGTGACGACTTTAAGAAAAACTAAGATTGATATTTTATCAGTGATCCTTTCGACATTTGGATTCGGCGGCCTTCTGTACGGCTTCTCAAGCGTCGGCTCTTACGGCTGGACCAGTTCAACTGTCTTGATTTCATTGCTAGTGGGTGTCATCGCATTGCTTCTGTTCATCACAAGACAAATGAAGCTTGAAAAACCGATGCTGGAATTCCGCGTATTTTCATTTGGTATCTTCAGCTTAACGACCCTGCTGGGAACACTTGTCTTTGCCTTATTGATTGGTACGGAAACCATCCTGCCGCTTTATACACAAAACGTCAGAGACGTGACAGCTTTTGATACAGGGCTTATGCTTCTTCCGGGAGCCATTGTGATGGGCTTCATGTCACCGATTATCGGAAGAATTTTTGACCGTGTCGGCGGAAGAGGCCTGGCGATTGCAGGTTTCTGTATCATCTTCCTGACATCACTGCCGTTTATGCAGCTGACTGACCATACGTCACTCGCTTGGATTGTCGTTTTATACACGGTTCGTCTCTTAGGTACCGCTATGATCATGATGCCGGTGACAACAGCCGGAATCAACGCGCTGCCGCGCCACCTGATCCCGCACGGAACAGCGATGAACAATACGATTCGCCAAGTCGGCGGCTCAATCGGAACCGCACTGTTGGTATCCGTCATGAGCAACCAGGCGGCTCACGCAGGCACAACAAATGTGAAGCATGCCGCTCTGCACGGCATGAACGCCGCATTTATCGTGGCAGCCTGCATTGCACTTGCCGGCTTCCTTCTCTCCTTTACATTAAAGAAACCTCAGCGCCCTGCCGAACAGCAGCCGGCACGCTGATCCATAAAAAAAGAGCCCCGCTTTTTAAGCGGAGGCTCTTTTTGGTTTTACTTCTCTAAACCGTCTTTCACTTCTTTAATCATTTGCGTCATAGACTCTAGTCCGCCGCCTGATAAGTACCAAGTAGCAGAATCAAGGTAGACGACGTGATCATTTTTTACTGCGTTTACGTTTTTCACATAATCATTTTCAACCACCTGTTTAGTAGATGATGTTTCACCGATTGCTGTACCGCGGTCAATGACAAACAGGTAATCTGGGTTTGTTTTTGAAATGTACTCGTAAGAAACACTTTGTCCGTGGGTAGACGCTTTGATGTTTTTATCAGCCGGTGTTACGCCGAATACGTCATGGATCAGGCCGTATCTTGACTTAGACCCGAAAGCGCTGATTTTTCCGTCGTTCGCCATAATGACAAGACCGTTTTTGTTAAGCTTTTCAGCTTTTTTCTTAAGATCCGCAATTGAATGATCAATTGTTGCAAGTTCATCTTTCACTTCGTCTTCTTTATCAAAGATCTTACCGATGGTTTCTGCGTCTGATTTAAATGATTCCATATATTTCGCCGTGTCTACGCCAAGGTAAATGGTCGGTGCGATATCAGAGAATTCTTTGTATGACTCAGATTGTCTTCCTGAAATAATAATGAGGTCAGGATTCAAGTCTGCTACTTTTTCAAAGTCTGGCTCTTTTAAGCTTCCGACATCGGCATATTTATCATCTTTAAATTTGGACAGATATTTAGGAAGGGCTTGTTTCGGCAAGCCTGCTACCTTACCATCAAGACCGAGTTTATCTAACGTATCTAAGCTTCCAAAATCAAACACAACTACTTTTTTAGGGTTCTTTGGTACTTCTGTGCCGTTTTTGTCCAGCTGGTGTTTCACTGTGATTTGTTCATTCTTTGAATCAGAACCTTTGCTGCTGCTTGTGCTCTGGTTTCCGCATGCGGAAATGACAACTGCCGTTACCAAAGCGATGAATAATAATGCAAACTTTTTCATGCTCTTCACCTCTTCTTTATATTAAGAAAAATAAACACCTATTCTTTGATTATCAATCGTCTGAATCGGGATGGTCATATCGTAGATTTCCTCAAGCACAGAGGTTTCTATCATTTCTTCAGGCGGCCCCTCTTTTACGATTCGGCCGTTTTTCAAAGCTACAATATGGTCCGAGTAGACAGAAGCAAAATTGATATCGTGTATGACAATCACGATCGTTTTTCCAAGCTCCTCTACCAGCCGTTTCAGCAGTTTCATAATTTCAACTGAATGTTTCATATCCAGATTGTTCAGCGGTTCATCCAGAAAGATATAATCTGTGTCCTGGGCAATGACCATTGCGATAAACGCCCTTTGGCACTGTCCGCCGCTCAGCTGATCCAAGTATTTGTCCTGAATGTCTTCCAGCTTCATATAGCCCAGCGCCTGGTTGATATGAACCCAGTCTTCCTCTGTCAGCCGGCCCTGTGAATACGGAAATCTGCCAAAGCTGACGAGGTCTTTGATGGTGAGTCTGATATTAATTTGGTTCGCCTGCTTCAAAATGCTCATTTTTTTGGCAAGCTCTTTGCTGTCGCAGGCTCCAATCTCTTCTCCGTCTATCAAAATCTCGCCGGAATCTTTTTTGATCAGGCGGCTCATAATAGACAGCAGCGTGCTTTTGCCGGCGCCGTTAGGACCGATAAACGAGGTGATTTTGCCCTTTTGAATCGTGACTGACGTCTCTTCAAGGACCACTTTCCCGCCGTATTGTTTGCTTACATTTTTGACCTCTACCATGATTTATTCTCCTTTAACAGCAAGTAGATAAAATAAATCCCGCCGGCAAAATTAATAATGACGCTCAGCGTCGTTGAGAAGGTAAACACTTTCTCAACCACAAACTGCCCTCCGACCAGCGCGATGATGCTGATGAAAACGGAGCCTGCGATTAAGTATGAATGCTTATACGTTTTCAGGAATTCTCTCGCCAGGTTGACGACAAGAAGGCCTAAGAACATAATCGGCCCGACTAGCGCTGTTGAAACAGAAACAAGGATCGTAACCACGATCAGCATCTGCTTCACCACTTTGTCGTAGTCGATGCCCAAATTTACGGCATGCTCGCGCCCGAGCGACAGCACGTCGAAAAACTTTGTAAAACGCCAGACATAAGCGCCTGTCAGCAGGAAGATGATGAACGCGAGCCATAACAAATCCGTGTTGATGTTATTAAAGCTGGCAAACATCTTATCCTGCACAACTTGAAACTCATTCGGATCAATCAGCATCTGCATAAAGGAGGACAAGCTGCCGAATAACGTACCAAACACGATTCCGATGAGCAGAAGGAAAAAGATATTTCTCCCCTCTCCCTTGAACATGATCCGATACAGAACAAGAGAAAACAGTATCATCAGCAGAACAGAGATGATAAAGTTGATGTTTTTATTCATGATGACAATATTTGCAGAACCGAACAAAAAGATAATGCCGGTCTGAATCAGCATATAGAGAGAATCAAGGCCCAAGATGCCCGGCGTCAGGATGCGGTTGTTCGTAATCGTTTGAAAGATCATGGTCGAAAACGCAATCGCTCCTCCAGTCAACGCAATGGCAGCGACCTTTTTGATTCTTCTCGGCAAGGCGTAATCCCAATTGCCTAAGTCATAAAACAGAAACAAGCCAATACATACGATGGCTAAAACAACGAGCAACGCAATTTTCATCTGGTTACGCATACGCTTTTCTCCTTAACAGCATAAACAGGAAAATGCCGCTGCCGATGATTCCGACCATCAGGCCAATCGAGATTTCGTAAGGGAAGATAATGATTCTGCCCAGTATATCGCAAAAGAGCACAAAAACCGCTCCCAACAGCGCCGTGTGCGGCAGGCTGTTCTTCAAATTGTCTCCTCTGTAAATCGATACAATATTCGGGATGATTAAACCGAGAAATGGAAGCATACCGACAGTCAAGATGACAAGAGACGTGATCAGGGACACGATCATGAGCCCGATGTTCACAACCCGCTTGTACTTCAGGCCGAGGTTGACAGAAAAGCTTTCTCCCATACCGGCCAATGTGAATTTATCCGCATACACATAGGCAATGATGACGAGCGGAATACTCAGATAAAGAAGCTCGTATCTTCCTTTTACGACTAAAGAGAAGTCTCCTTGAAGCCATGATGACACATTCTGGATCAAGTCATATTTATATGCGATAAATGTCGCGATGGAACTGACGATATTCCCGAGCATTAAACCGACAAGCGGAATAAAGATGGTGTCGTTAAACTTGATTCTTTCAAGGATTTTCATAAACAGAAAATTTCCTGCAAGAGCAAAGACAAACGCGACCAGCATTTTGATTAAAGGACTGGCAGATGTGAACAGCAGCAAGGAAATTAAAATACCGAGCCGAGCCCAATCCATCGTGCCTGCCGTCGTCGGCGACACAAATTTGTTTCTGCTGATCTGCTGCATAATCAAACCGCAGATGCTCATGCTTAATCCCGCGATGACAATGCTGATCAATCGCGGCAAACGGCTTGCAAACAGCGTTGACGCCTCTTGTTTGCTTAAATCGAAGAGATCAAGCGGCGACAGATCCTCTACGCCGATAAATACAGATGTGACTCCTAATATGATAAGTAGAATAAATAAGTAACGTAACTTCATGCTGCCTCCTAACATCCTTACAGCAAAAAGAACGTATCTCCTACTCCGCAAGGACTCAAAACAATATGGCCATATGGTAATTGATTATCATTATCATTTACATATTACCATTTTTCTAGTGTTAGTCAATATTCTTTCAAAATATTAACCTGTCATGTATTTAATTTTACTAATAATTCTTATCATTTTCCATCCCAAATCGTTAGGTTGTTTACCATATTTATCATCAGAACGCATGTATATGGTCAGTTCACCTGACATTATTCCTTGTGGAAAATACAAATGTTCATCACTGAAAGAAAATCCCCCTTGATTTACAGGACTGAAAGAGAGATAATAAAAACTAAATTTGTTTGAAAATTTTAAACATTAGGAGATGTAAACATGAAGGTCGTTAAATTCGGAGGCAGCTCACTCGCTTCAGGCGCCCAGCTTGAAAAGGTGTTTCACATCGTAACCTCAGATCCGGCACGGAAAGCTGTAGTCGTTTCAGCTCCAGGAAAACGGTATGCTGAGGATACGAAAGTGACTGATCTCTTAATCGCATGTGCAGAACAATATTTGGCATCAGGCAGCGCCCCTGAACTGGCGGAAGCTGTTGTAGAACGGTATGCCCTCATCGCAAATGAGCTTCAGCTAGAGCAAAGCATTACCGAAAAAATTCGCGATGATTTGTTTACGCTTTTAGAAGGGGATAAAAGCAATCCCGACCAGTATCTCGACACAGTTAAAGCCAGCGGGGAGGATAACAACGCCAAGCTGATCGCCGCCTATTTCCGCCATAAAGGCGTCAAAGCGGAATATATCAACCCGAAGGATGCCGGCCTTTTTGTGACAAATGAACCCGGCAACGCGCAAGTACTTCCTGAATCCTATCAAAACCTCTATCGTCTTCGGGAACGTGACGGCCTCATCATTTTTCCCGGTTTTTTCGGATTCAGCGAGGCTGGCGATGTGATAACATTCTCACGGAGCGGTTCTGATATTACCGGCTCGATTCTTGCCAACGGGCTTCATGCTGATTTGTACGAAAACTTTACGGATGTGGACGCAGTGTACGCTGTCAATCCTTCCTACGTTGAGAATCCAAAGGAAATCAGCGAGCTGACATACAGAGAGATGCGAGAGCTGTCCTACGCGGGCTTCTCAGTGTTTCATGATGAAGCGCTCATTCCGGCATTCAGAGCGGGTATTCCTGTGCAAATCAAAAATACGAACAACCCGTCTGCACAAGGCACCCGCGTTGTCAGCAAGCGTGATAACACAAACGGTCCTGTTGTCGGTATTGCCAGCGATACCGGCTTTTGCAGCATTTATATCAGCAAGTATTTAATGAACAGAGAAATCGGGTTTGGCCGCAGAGCCCTTCAAATTCTGGAGGAGCACGGTTTGACATATGAACATGTTCCATCGGGGATCGATGACATGACCATCATCTTACGGGAGGGTCAAATGGATAACGCCACTGAACGCAGCGTCATCAAACGGATTCAAGAGGATCTGCACGCCGACGAAGTGATTGTGGAGCATCACCTCGCACTGATTATGGTTGTAGGAGAAGCGATGCGCCACAATGTCGGCACAACAGCAAGAGCGGCCAAAGCATTATCAGAGGCAAAGGTGAATATCGAAATGATTAACCAGGGATCTTCTGAAGTAAGCATGATGTTCGGCGTGAAAGAAGCTGAAGAAAGAAAAGCCGTTCAAGCGTTATACCAAGAATTTTTCGCTGGCGTGCTGATCTCTTAATATACATAAATAGCGGGCGCAAGCGTCCGCTATTTTTTATGCGATCTGAATCATAGTTGAATTGTTCATTTTTTCTCTTATCCACTATTCTCCGTGCCAAGCCAATCGTTTCTGCCATACCTTATATTATCCTTCATAGGGGTGTTGCCTTATGTCAGGATACTCTTCCTACGGCGGTTACGGCCATTCTTTCGCTTTAATCGTTGTATTGTTTATTCTTTTAATTATCGTAGGGACTGTGTTTGTTGGCGGCTTCTAAGCTGCTGAGCGTCTCTGCGGGCGCCGAAAGGTATAAAAAGAAACACCCCTTCTCTCAATGAGAAGGGGTGTTGTTTCTTACGTCATTCCTCTTTCCGCCACATGAAAGTCGAGTGCTTCCGCATTAGCGGAAACGCCAGCCACTGTAAAAATTGCGGCTGCGGCTAAACAAATAACAAACAACTTAGATTTCAATTTCATACAAACCTTCACTCCTTTGTATTTGTTTTCTTGCCTCTTCAACTTGTAGAAAGTAGGAAGCAGACAGTTTAAACTTTTTCTGTTCATAATAGTATTTTGCTACTTCTAGGGCTAAATCCTCTATATCAGCGTACATATTTTTAGTTTTTAAGTATTGGAAACATCGTTCGATTCCTTCTTCATTGGGCTGCTCCTGATATAGGGATTGTAAAAACTCGAATTTTACTGCGTAGTATACATCGTCTGTTTCTTTAGCATATTCATAGCCCCGCTTGTGATATGCCGAAGCTTTATCATGTTTTCCCCGTTTATAATAAATCAGGGAGATTAAAAAATATGCTTGCGGCAGCGAATTGATGATCATGCTGCTTTCAAACGTGGAGACCGCTTTTTCAAAGTAGTCAATAGCAGGGTCAAGAAAGTCTTGATTATAGTAGCATAATCCAAGGTTGTAATATGCTCTCCCGACGAGCTGGGCTTTTTGTTCTGCTT
Organism: Bacillus sp. C28GYM-DRY-1; assembly: GCF_030519405.1. Taxonomy (NCBI): domain Bacteria; kingdom Bacillati; phylum Bacillota; class Bacilli; order Caryophanales; family Bacillaceae; genus Bacillus; species Bacillus sp. C28GYM-DRY-1. Next base: position 61,351 of record NZ_JAUMKF010000012.1, on the reverse strand, counting down.
CGGCCATATCGAGCGCCAATTTGAAATGGCGTGCGGCTTGCTCGAAATTCCTTTCATCCATCAGGTTGACCCCGAACACGAAATGGCACTGAATGATTCTCACATTATAGGTTTCCTGCTCCACGTAAATTTCATAGGCGTTTTTGATATTGATCAGTGAAAAGTACGTTTGTTTCATATAATAATAAGCTTCAGCTATTTTAAAATAGAATTCAGCCCGTTCAATATGGTCTGCGACAAAGGAAAGCTTTTTCTCCGCTTGTTTATAATATGTAATGGCAGAAATAAATTCCCGCTTATCAAACTCATACATTCCGCGGAAAAAATTCACATAATAGTCAAGCAGCCCTTTGAGACCTGCCTGGTTGCTGTCAATGTTTCTTGATAACTCAGACAGGCTCGGCTGGTCCTCGATATGTAATTTCTCTAATGGCTCAAGATAATCAAGCATAAGCTGGTGGCGGAATTCCATTAGTGAATAATAAAGCAGCAAGTTGGAATCGTGCTGCATGTATTTCAGTTCCTGCTGGATTTCAGCTTTTAACACTTCGGCATCCGGCACGCTGAATGTGCGGATATATTTGTACCACTCGTTAATTTTTTGACCGACCGCTGAAGAAGGAATTACCCCGCTCTTCATTCCTTCACCCTCTCCCATCAAAAACTGTTTATGTCATATTTTATCATGTTTACAGACTGTCCCAACCCGAAAAACACGCAATCTTTGTTTCGGGAGCACGCAATAAACCGAAGCGGAGTGCAAAAAAGGCGGCTGCATCTGAGATGCCGCCGCCCTGTATGTTATGGCTGTTTTGTCCTTAAAGGAAGGCGAATGATGAATGTTGTGCCTTTTCCTTTTTCACTCTTGATTTCTATTGTGCCCTGATGCATCTCAACGAGCTGCTTAACGATGGAGAGACCGAGTCCGTATTCCCCGTATGCCGTGTTTGTTCTTGAAATATCAGCTTTGTAGAATCGCTCCCAAATATGCTCAATATCCTCTTTTGAGATGCCGATTCCCGTATCTTCAATCTCGATAATCGTCTCTTTATACCCTTCTATTCCGCGCAGCCAAATGTTACCGTTTTGCGTAAATTGGATGCTGTTTTTCGTAATGTTGACGAGAATCTGAATGAACCGGTCATAGTCGGCATGAACGATGATGTTATCCTCTACCTGAATAACCAGCTTGTTTTGCTTTTCTTTCGCCTGCTGTTCCAAGTGCTCTTTCACGATTTCAAAAACTTCGATCAGCGGAACATCAAGCTTGTTCAAGGTAATTTGCTGGGATCTGATTTTTTCATAATCCAGATTTTCTTTTACGAGCCGCAGCATGCGCTTCGTTTCCTCACTGATTAGCGAGAAGCATTTATCCTTCTTATCCTCAGGAATCGTATGGCTATTCAGCCCTTCAACCAAACCGTTGATCGTCGTCAGCGGTGTTTTTAATTCATGTGATACGTCTGCGATAAACTGCCTTCTCCGCTTCTCAAGGCGATCGATTTCATCCCTTGATTGCTTTAATTTTTTCGCCATGATATTAAAGTCAGACGCCAGCACACCAATTTCGTCCCCGTAGCTGTTTTCTAAGTGGATGTCATAATCGCCGGAAGCCACTTTATCCGTCGCTTCTCTCAGCTTTTGGATCCGTTTGACATGGAATTTGGACAGAAGCCAGCTGACAAGAATGGTAATGACAAGCGTGCTGATCACAGCGTAAAACATATAGAGGTTGACTTGATTGACCATCTGTTCAACACCGCTGATCGGAGAAATTAGCAGAACGGCGCCTTTAAATTCGTTCTGAACAAATATAGGCTGCGCCACAAGGGACACTTCATCATCAAAACGGCCATCTGCCCTGATCATGACAGTCTGCCCTTTTTTCAGCTTATTCCATTCCGATTTCTTCAGCTTTTCCCTTGGTTGATGGTGAAAGCCTTCAGGAAGAAAATAAGGCTGCTGCTCTTCATTAAAGATAATAAACTGTGTCTTTCTTGTGCTTAAAATATCCTGATATGGATACAGTCTGCGCATGTCAACCTGGCCGGCTTGGAATTCGTTTGCGATCTGCAACGCATATGACGTCAATTCCTCTACTTTGTTTTGATAGGCAAACTCTTTCACAAATTGGGAAAATAGAGAAATAATAATAACAAACGCTAAAATCAAAATGCTGATATGGCTCAGAAGCAGCTGATATAAATATTTAATCTTCATCAAATTTATACCCTACTCCCCACACAGTGTATAAGAAAGGTTTGTCTTCGCTGCCAAGCTTTTTCCGCAGCCGTTTGATATGAACATCTACCGTTCGCTCATCTCCGTAGAACTGGTAGCCCCATACATGCTCAAGCAGCTGTTCTCTGGAGAACACCTGCCGCGGATTTTGGACAAGGTAATAAAGCAGATCGAATTCCTTCGGCGTGAGGTTTTCTATAGGCTCTCCGTTTAAAAATACTTCTCTCGTCTTCTTATTAATTGTAAAGTATTCCGATTCGATCATATCTTCATCAATGACCGCCTTGCCTGTCGCCCGGTATCTTCTGATGACTGCTTTGATGCGGGCAACCAATGTCAGCGGACTGAATGGCTTTGTGACATAATCGTCCGCTCCCATCTCAAAACCGATGACCTGATCTGATTCAGTATCTTTGGCAGTCAGCATGATAATCGGCACCGTGCTTGTCTCTCTTATTTTTCTGCAAATGGTCACGCCGTCCATGGAAGGTAACATAATATCTAAAATGATCAGATCCCAATTTTCCTCCGTAAAACGCTGGTACCCCTCTAAACCGTCATGAACGAATTCCGCTTCAAACCCTTCCTTAAAAAAGAACATCTCCGTCATCGTACATACACTAACATTATCTTCTATCATTAATATTTTCATTATATCCTCCGGTTGGTTTGATGCTTTTTTATATAATAGCACCATTTTATACAGAAGGTTTTGTGTTTCACAATTGTTAGTTTTTATTTCATCAACTAGAAATAGATTGTTCATAGTTTTTTCATACCTTTGAACTACTATTAATTTATCAACAAGCAGGCCCGCCCCACAGACGGCCTTATCAATAAAAATACCTATACGGAGGAACATAAATGAACTTTATCAAACGGGCCTTTTGGAATATGAAGGCTAAAAAGGGAAAAACGTTATTGCAATTATTTGTGTTTACAGTTATATGCGTCTTTGTTCTGTCAGGTCTCACCATCCAGTCGGCAGCACAAAAATCAAGCGAGCTGGCCAGACAGGAGCTCGGCGGAAGCGTAACGCTTCAAGTTGACCGCCAAAAGCAAATGGAAAAACAGAAGGACAGCGGAGAAAAACGCAGATTTGAATCAACACCGATCAAAGTGTCTGATGCAAACAAGCTTGCAGCACTTGATCATGTGAAGAGCTACAACTACATCACATCAGCTTCAGCCAACGCGGGAAACTTTGATGCTATTGAAAGCTCAAGCTCTAGTTCAAGTGATTCCAGCAGCAGTTCAAGCTCAAATGCTAAAAACAGCCAAGGCGGCGGACAAGGCGGACCGCAAATGGTTCAAGCCGATCTTTCAATTGAAGGTGTCATCAGCACTGCGTTAGTTGATGATTTCTCTGACGGAGATGCCAAAATCACTGATGGACGCGCCATTACAAAATCTGATATCGGCCAAAAGGTAACAGTAATCAACGAAACATTAGCGGAAGAAAATGATTTAAGCGTTGGAGATTCGATCACAATTGAATCAGCAACAGACGAAGATACAACAGTGAAGCTGAAGATTGTCGGTATCTATAAAACAACGTCTTCAGGCGACGACCAAGCCCAAAATTTCTCTTTCTTAAATCCTTACAACAAGCTTTACACGCCTTATACCACAACAGCAGCGCTGAAAGGTGACGACTATAAAAATACAATTGACTCAGCTGTTTACTATATGGACGATGCGAAAAATATGGACGCTTTCGTAAAAGCAGCGAAGAAAACATCAATTGACTTCGATACGTACACACTGAATACAAACGATCAGCTTTACCAGCAAATGGTCGGCCCGATTGAAAATGTAGCTTCTTTCTCTAAAAACGTCGTGTATCTTGTATCAGTGGCAGGCGCTGTCATTCTTGGCCTGATTGTCATGATGTCAATCAGAGAGCGCAAATATGAGATGGGCGTGTTAATGGCAATCGGTGAAAAACGCTGGAAATTGATTGGACAGTTCTTAACGGAGATTCTGATCGTGGCTGTTATCGCAATCGGCCTTGCATCGGTAACGGGAAATCTAGTCGCGAACCAGCTCGGCAATCAGCTTTTATCCCAGCAGATCAGTTCATCAACTGATTCTACACAAACCGCAAACGGACAAATGCCTGGCGGCGGTGGCGGCATGGGCGGCCGAATGTTTGGAAACAGCTCATCAAACGTAAACGTTATTGATTCACTGAACGTTGCGGTTTCTATGAACGACATGCTTGTACTTGGCGGGATCGGCATCTTAATCGCCATCATTGCCACATTGCTGCCGTCTATCTCAGTACTGCGGCTCCATCCGAAAACGATATTGACAAAACAGGAATAGAGAGAGGCGAAACCTATGAGCTTATTAGAATTTCAACAAGTCGGCTACTGGTATAAAGACAAAAGCCAGCCATTGTTTCAGGATATCAACATCAGCTTTCAAAAAGGAAAATTCTATACAATCGTCGGCACATCAGGGACAGGGAAAACCACTTTTCTGTCTTTGGCAGGCGGACTTGACGCACCAAAAGAAGGAACGATCCTTTACGATGGAAAAGCGGTTTCCAAAATCGGCTTAACAAATTTCAGAAACCAATATGTATCAATTGTGTTTCAGGCGTATAACCTGCTTCCATATATGACGGCTCTGCAGAACGTCACAACTGCCATGGAAATCACAGGTTCTAAAGAAAAGAACAAAGAAGCGTATGCGCTGGATATGCTGCAGAAGGTTGGCATCAGTGAAAAACAAGCACGGCAAAAAGTGCTGACACTAAGCGGCGGACAGCAGCAGCGGATATCAATTACAAGAGCTTTCTGCTGTGACACGGATCTCATCATAGCCGATGAACCGACCGGAAACCTTGATGAGGATACATCAAAAGAAATCGTGCGGCTTTTTCAAGATCTGGCGCACAAGGAAAATAAATGCGTTATCATGGTAACGCACGACGAGCAAATTGCAAAAGTATCGGACATCAATATCAGGCTCTCAAGAGGAAGCTTTACTGTGAAGGAAAACGTCGCAGTCGTATAACAAAACCGCGCCTCTGCCAGTGCAGACAGGGGCGCAACCTAAATCCCCCTTTTATATAGAAGTGAACATAAAAAGAGCGGCGGCTGCATCCCCCCGCTCTTTTTATTGTTTCTTTTTTTCCGATCCCTTTGATTTCTCTCTTCGCTTCTTTTTCCAAACGGCTATGATAAACAAGAAAAGCGGAAACAAAAGCTGAAAGGGCAAATGAATATACAGCGGCACCACCTTTAGGCCTTCGTTCAGATGCTCTGAAAAATTAGTCGCAATCGTAATAGAAAGGATTAGGATGCCCAATCCCATTGGATAAGCCAATTGTGAAGGTTTTTTTTCCTTAAAGAGCGTGGACGTGCCCACCACCACTGCGTATAAATAGAGGCTGACCTTGAAGAAACCGCCGATGATCAGCGCCAGCATAAAAAAGACATCGAGACGGTCTAGAAATTCTTCAACCTTAATCGTCTGAATCGTACTTAAAAGCGGAAACTGGGATCTGAGTGTAAGATCAACATCGAGCACGCTGATATTAATTGCCACGCTCAGCGCCACAACCAATCCGCTGATGGCTATGGCGGCCATTCCCACTTTCTTCACATCTTTTCGGTCATTAAGATGAGGGAATATCATCACAAATAAAACCACTTCACCAAACGGAACGTACATGGTCTGTGTGAAAACAGAGTGAATGACAGGAACAATGCCGTCTTCTAGGATCGGTTTTAAATTCTGCGTATCTATCGAACCCGATACAATAATCAGAACAAGGCCGAGGGCGCCCAGTAAATACATGGCTCCGAAAAGAAGCTCAGCCGCACGTGCGAGCACTTCAATTCCTTTTCTGACGGCATATATGCTAACAATCATTAATAAAGCGTTTACGATCAGAATTGGCGTATCATGATAGGCAAACGTTAACAGCATTTCCCCAAAATCTCGCAGCACCCGGGCGGCGATATAGGCAAAGTACAGGATATACAGAAATGAAAACAGCCAGCTTAGCTTGGTTCCCAGCATATCATCCATATATTCTTTCGGTGAAGATTCGGGGTAACATTGATAAATGCCTTGATACAAATAGTATAGTAACAAACCGGCCGCACAGCCTAATAGAACTGCGATCCAAGCATCCCTGCCAGCCATTGAACCCGGTGTTATCAATAAAGAGCTGCCCAGCTCAAAAATGATAAGCATGACAAACAGCTGCCGTATGCTGATTTTGGCTTTTTCCACCTGGCATGTCCCCTTTCTACAGACCTATTCACCTTCAAGCTGGTGTTGAATTGGATTGTTTCGCAATCCCGTTCTTCTGATATACGTCTCTGCCTTCACATCGACTGGCAGTTCGGGCAAATACTCTTTATCCCAAGTGTCTTTCATTTTTTTCCACTGCTTCGGAAACCTTCTGTATATCGTGTCACCAAAACCGATAAAATCAATTTTGTTCTTCTTAACCATTTCCACAGTGTTGATGATTTCCTTTTCCAGTTCTTTGTTGAGAGCTTTTTCAATGGCAGACAGCTCCTTTGGATCAGACAATTGGAAAGGGTATTTGACAGCATCTATAATTCCTTCAACCGCCACACGCACGTGGATGTGCGGACGTCCGTTCCGCATCTCAGGTACGAGCTTTGTGGTTTGATGAGTGACCTGTAAGCTGACCGCGTCCTTTGTCTTGTCCCAATCAGCATTAATAAATGTATGCTGAACCTTGTTCATAAGCCAGACAGCTCCAACGCTTTCCCTATCCTCGATCCAATACTTTAAATGTCCTGACTTATTAAAAACCGCCAAACCGTCTGCCTGAAGAATGGCTTTTGGATCTGTCGCCTGCGTGTTTTCCATGCTGATTCCTTTTTTATCGTCTCCAATCATCATATATCCTGGGATAACCGGTGCTCTTGTGTTGATGGCAAGTTGTTTCAGGACGTCCTGAATATTGGTTTTGACCACCCGTCCGTATTGCGCCTCCGTGAAATCGAGTGTTTTATTGACTTTATTTGACGGGATTTTATCAATCGGCGTCAGGATTTTCACGATGTTTTCCGCTTTCGTTTTATGAGCGATGACAACCGTGGCCGTTGTCCTGAATTCTGTGTCGCGATCCAGATTATCTAACACAAAATCCAAGCCTTCCTCTCTGGCCAGCTTTTCACTAATCGCAACGAGATTGGTATGGGCAAAGTAAAGCCGCCGGGATACCTTCATGGAAGCTTTTCTGAGCGCTTCCGTCATGTTGTCGCCTTCAATTGAATAAACGGATACAGGCGGCCTGTCTCCAGCACCGCCTCCCTGAAGCCCGCCGGCAACATTTCCGGGATTGATAATTTGAAGATGCAGCACGTAATTGCCTTCGTTCGTTCGATCGATGCCAATCGCCGAAATAATCGCAAGGTCCGTCAGTTCCCGCTTATCCCAGCAGCCGGGCAGCACAATCACACTCAAAAGCATGAGAACGGCTAATACACGTTTACGCACCATTCTGATCCCCTTCTTCCAAGTCCTTGTTTACCATTCCGCGTGAAGCGTCAGGTTCTGGGCGCTGATCATCCCCCTGCCGTACCTTATCTTGCTTGCTAATCGATTCCGGCCTATTTTCATCAGCCCACCATGGAACCCGGAAAAGTGCATCCTTTACTCCTTGGGAAGAAAAGGGAGCAAGCGGTGACATATAAGGAACACCAAATGAGCGCAGGCTGCATAAATGGACAAACATCATAATGATGCCTAAAATCAGCCCGTAAAACCCCATAATAGAGGACGCAATAATAAAGATAAATCGAATGAGACGGGCTGAAATCGCCATGGCGAAAGCGGGTGTCGCAAAGCTGGCAATCGCGGTAATCGCAACGATAATGACCATGGCCGGAGAGACGATACCAGCCTGTACGGCAGCCTGTCCGATAACAAGCGCACCTACAATCGATACAGCCGAGCCTACGACACGCGGCAGCCTGACGCCGGCTTCTCTGAGAATCTCAAAAGCAACCTCCATCGTAAGTGCTTCGACGACAGCTGGAAACGGGACAATTTCCCGCTGGGCTGCAATCACAACTAACAGCTGCGTCGGGATCATTTCCTGGTGAAATGTAGTGGCTGCCACGTAAACAGCCGGAGCCACGAGTGAAATAAAAAAGACTAAAACCCGCAGAACCCGTATGCTCGTCGCAATGTCAAAACGCGAATAGTAATCTTCAACAGATTGAAAGAATTGAACAAATAAGGCCGGTGCAATAAGAACAAACGGCGTTCCGTCCACAACAATCGCAAATCTTCCTTCTAACAGATTTCCCGCTACAACATCAGGGCGTTCTGTATGATACATGGTCGGAAACGTCGTAAAGGTTTCATCTTCAATCAGCTGCTCAATATATCCAGATTCTAAAATACTGTCTATGTCTATTTTTTTCAGGCGCTGCTTCACTTCCTTCAGCACCTTTTCATCACAAATGCCATGAATGTACATGAGCGCGACATCCGTGTGGGTTACAGACCCGATTTTCATTTTTTCTACCCATACATTCGGATTTTTGATGTATCGCCGAATCATGGAAATATTGGTTTGAAGAGACTCTGTAAACCCTTGGCGCGGGCCGCGGAAGGACACCTGGGTGCTCGGTTCTTGGATGGAACGCTGTTCTCCCCCTTGAGTGCTGCAGATAAGTGCCTCTTCAGAACCGTCTGCAAAAACGAGCGCATTGCCGAGCATTAATTCAGAAAAAAGGTTGTCCCAGCTCTTTTCCGCTTTCACTCCGCCTAATGGGAGCATTTTTTCTAAAATCTGCTGGATCGCATGAGGGTTTTGGATAGACTCATCCTGTACCAAAGGCTCAATTAACGATTCATGGATCGTGCTATTATCGACCAGTCCTGCTATATAAATAATAGCTAGATGGACACGGTCCTGCTCACCAATTTTGATCTCACGAATAATGACATCGGAACTGCATCCGACTTCCTTCTTCGTTTCCGCTATGTTTTTAGTCAAACTTGCGGAAATAAGAACCGGTCTTTCTTTTTCTTGCAACTGATCCTGATTCTTTCCTTCTGTACTCTGTTTATCTTTCGAATCGGTCTCTTTCTTTTGCTTAGAAAATAAAGGCATACACAAAATACCTTTCCTTGTTATTTTCTCATATTCTTCCTTTTGGAGTTCATATTATGCATACTGATGGCTGCGGTATAACTTTTCCGATAAAGATAGACACTAAAAGCGGAGGGTGATGAACCATGAAGATATTAGGCGTGACAGGGGTCTTATTGATTTGTTTATTAACCATTTCTGTTTTGATGGACATGATTCAGGGTTTCAGTTTGACGAAAGCCATTTATAACAATATGTCCAGCTTTAAGATGACGACGTTTGCAGAATGGGTCGTGATTTTATTTTTTGTTTTCATACTAGTGAGAGAAGTGTATGCAACCTATAAATCGAAAAAAAAGAACCCCTGAAGCGGGGCGTTTTTTCAAGCGATAATATTGCCGTCTGCTGTATCGCTGCTATGTTTGTTGATGGTTCCTTTGAAGATGCGATTGCCAATGATTTTGGAATTCGTTGAGGTGTTTGTTTGAATGGCTGTCGCCATGCCTGCGGAGAGGTTATTGATGGTGTTTCCAGAGATGATAGAGCCTGCAGAACCGTTGATATAAATGACAATCGGATTTCCGGCTGTTCTGTTGACTGAAATGGTGTTATCAAAAATTTCATGCACACCGGCGTTGATATAGATCGTAACCAAAAGTGGAGATCTCTCAAAGTGGTTGCTGAAAATTGAGGTTTTTGCACTTGTGGAACAGTAAATTGGGTAATTTTTAAACTCTTTACATGTGTTGTTTTTGATAATAGCGCTAGCACTATTCGTAACAGAAAGAGCATATGATTCCGGGGCTGCTTCAAACGCGTCAGGATTTAGTATATTTCCTTCAATCACCGCGTTTCCTTGAGCGATCCAGATTCCCCGGCTGAATTTTCTCAGCACATTATCTTTAATGATCATATCGCCTCCGGAAATGTTCACGCCGTCAATAACTTGAATGAGGCAGTTATTCAGAAATGCGGTATCTTCTGACAGCACTGCGCGAAGGCCGGTACTGCGCATTGTGTTAGACAATCCGTTTTGAATCTGGTTGCCGTCTACCTTTACGTCGGAAGACTGATAAACCATTACCCCTGTGTTTTCAAAGTTGCTGATTTTATTGTTGGTGACAAGTACGCTCTTTCCCCTGACATCAATCCCGGTTGAAAACCCGGTAATGAGATTCCCTGCGATGACCGCATCACTGCTCTCTTTTCCTTGTGACACACCGAGTCCGGTAATTCCAACTCGAGGCGCAGCAGCCGCGCCTTCCGCCCGTCTCAGGATATTTCCCTTGATCACTGTTTGCGTTCCATATCCGTAGCTGATCGTATTGTCTGAATGGTTTCCTTCTATTGAAATGCCGTACCCGTTAAAATTGGTCACGGAACTGGAAACGTTGCCGATAAAATGGTTGTTGCGAATAGATACATTGATCGGTTCTTCATAATCCACATCACCTTCGCCATATCCTTCTATGTCAATTCCGAATCTCGGCGCTGTCCCATTTCCCGTTCCAGCATCTGCAATTACGCACTCCTCCACCGTGACCATGTCACATCCGGTTATGGAAATGTTATTTCTCCTCGACCGCCGTACCTCACAGCGGCGAATGGTAATATGCTCTGACGTTCGATAATCATTATTTGTCTTTAATCCCCTCGGGCTGACAATGATCCCGTCGCCGGTAAAATCAGAAATTCTGACATCATCAATGACAACATTCGAGCATCCTTCAATGCAAATGCCGAAGCCCCATTCATGGGTTGACCTTATCCCCGCAGACACATACGTATGCTCGTCACGCTCGCCGATAATTTGTCCCCCGGAAATGGTTATATTCTCTTGCTTGCCTACATAAAATGCGGAATAACCCCACGAACTGTTTGGGATCACCTTGATGATACACTCGGGGTCCATCACAATCTCAAGATTGCCGGGAACTATGATCCCAGCATTTCGAAACTTCTGATTGGGATCTCCCCCAAACGTTCCGTCTATTAAATATGTTCCCTTTGGAAACCAGACAGTATGATATCCTTTCGAAACAGCCGCACTGAGGCATTGATTAATCAGTCCTGTTGAATCCGTTTTACCATCTCCTAAGATACCGAAATCCGACGCATTTAATATGAATTCAGCCAATTGTGAGCCTCCTTCTCTATGATTACTATCATAATACTCACAAAGGCCCGATCCGCTTGTACATTTTTCTATAATTTTATTAAAAAAATATAAAGGAATAGTCTTGTAAGAAAACCTTACAAAAAAGGACTTAATTATCAGGACAAAAACACTATTTTTATACATTTATAACTTTTCCATTATGGAACTATTTGAAATGAGTATAAATTATATTGACACAAGTATTATATAAGAATATGATTTTTATAATACACTTTTAAGAAAGGGTTTGGCTGACATGGCTTCGATTGATAACGAAAGTATCATTAAAAGCGTCCCGCAAAAAGGGTTCTTTGGTCACCCAAGGGGACTATTTACACTATTTTTCACCGAATTTTGGGAGCGTTTCTCTTACTATGGAATGAGAGCAATCTTACTTTACTATTTGTATACAGAGACGGTAAACGGAGGGCTTGGTTTTGACAAGGGCACAGCAGTTGCCATTATGTCGATCTACGGATCTCTCGTATACATGTCCAGTATTATTGGCGGATGGCTCGCAGACCGGATATTTGGTACCGCAAACACCGTGTTTTACGGCGGCATATTCATTATGTTCGGTCACATTGCACTCGCCTATCCGGGCAGCGCGACAGCATTCTATATCAGCATGGCACTGATTATTATCGGAACTGGCCTATTAAAACCAAACGTCTCAAGCGTAGTTGGGGATCTTTATACGAAAGAAGACCCGCGCCGTGACTCGGGTTTCAGTATTTTCTATATGGGAATCAACCTCGGTGGTTTACTCGCGCCGTTAATTGTCGGAACACTCGGACAGAAGTACAACTATCATCTCGGCTTCGGAGCTGCCGCAGTCGGAATGCTTCTCGGACTAATCGTATTTGCTTTAACAAGAAAGAAAAACCTCGGGATTGCAGGTTCGAATGTGCCGAATCCGCTGTCTAAAAAATCAGCGATCGGCACTAGTATCGGAGTGATCGTGATAGCGGTTGCTGCGATTATCGCTGTACAAACAGGCGTGCTGACAATCAATCGGTTCATCAATCTTGTAAGTATTCTCGGTATTTTGATTCCTATCGTTTATTTCATTATCATGTTTACAAGCAAAAAAGCGGACAAAACAGAAAAATCTCGTCTTGCCGCTTACGTTCCTTTGTTTATCGCTGCTGTCATGTTCTGGGCGATTCAGGAACAGGGAGCAACCATTCTTGCGTTATACGCTGATGAACGCACAAAGCTTTCGTTGGGCGGATTAGAACTTCAGTCCTCTTGGTTCCAATCATTAAACCCATTGTTTGTCGTCATTTTTGCGCCAATTTTCGCATGGCTCTGGATGAAGCTTGGCAAACGCCAGCCGTCTACACCAGTTAAATTCTCAATCGGAATTATTTTAGCCGGCTTGTCATTTGTCATTATGGTATTCCCGGCTATGCAAGGAAAAGAGGCACTCGTAAGCCCGCTTTGGCTTGTTCTCAGTTTCCTGCTTGTTGTGCTAGGAGAGTTATGCTTGTCACCAGTCGGATTATCCGTCACAACAAAACTTGCGCCATCTGCATTCTCTGCACAAACAATGAGTCTGTGGATGCTGACGAATGCATCAGCCCAAGCGATTAATGCCCAAGTAGCCGGGTTATTTGATAAAATCCCTGAAACAACTTACTTCGGCACCATCGGCTTGATTTCTATCATCCTCGGTGGCATTCTGCTGCTGCTCTCGCCAATTATTAAGCGTGCGATGAAAGGGATACTGTAATAAAAAAACAGCCCGCAGGCTGTTTTTTTATTTATCCATCCATTTGCTGAAGCTTCGATCAAAGACTTGCGGTTCTTCCAGCATTGGCTGATGGCCGCTCTTCTCAAAAATAATCTTCTCCACATGCGGATATAAACCGTCAACAGCATCCCACAGTGTAACAGGCGCAACTAGATAATCATATCTTCCTAAGCCGATGTAGACCGGCACTTGAACATCAGCTAACCTCTGAATAAGGTTAAGCTGGGCAAATGTATGGCCCCATAATTCATCGATAATCGGCATATTCGTGAAAACACCGTCCCATAAAGCAGCAGCATGGGGCCGCTCTTGATAAAAGCTTTTCGCTTCAGCGCGAATACACATGTGCACAAAGCGTCTCTCAGGATCTTTTTTGATGTCCAGCGGCAAATTCGCAATATCTTTTTCAAAACGTTTTTTTCTCTCAAGACTGGCTGTCTCCATGAAAAACGATTCACTTTTTCGCTGTCTTGCTTCACTATTATCAGGTGCAGTGTTGAAAAGCGCAACCTTCCGGACATGTTTAGGATATGTCCTGGCATATTCTAAAGCCATAAATGCATGTCCAGAATGGCCCAAGATGACGACATCCTCCAGCTGTAGAGACATTCTAACCCTTTCTATATCCTCCAAAACGGCATCAAGCCTCGAGTCCTCTGCCCGCGGTGCCCGCTTTGGCTTGGCAAATCCTCTGTGATCAGCAAATATCCATTGATATTTCTGTTTGATGTCTGAGGAAAAAAGACGCGGGTAGTAAACCGCACTTCCGATCACAAGGATGGTTGCGCCCTCCCCCTCGATTCGATAGGATAAATCAAAACCGTCCGAGTGACAGATCCCTGTACGTTCCATTTCTCACGCCCCCTTTGTTTTCATTATATAAAAAAAGCCTGACGCATGGCGTCAGGCTATCGTTATTACCTTTTTAATTCCTCCAGCGTCTTTTCCCATCTGTTCAGCACCTCTTCAGGACTGTGAAGCTGGATACGGACACCAGAAGTCAAATCAGCATAACTCGCCACGTCCTCCCTCACCGAGACAATACGGCAGGCAAAACGTTCTCTGTCATATTCGGCTTCTTTTAGAGGCGGCAAAGGCTCGCATTGCAGCTTCACATAATGAGCGGCTCCCTTCCACCATGCCGTGAACTGCGCTTTTCCTGTGCAAAGGATGTTGGCTGCAGTCGCTGTGTTTTTCCACAGAGCGATTCGGACATCTGTTCGGCTTATTGCAATGATTTCTCCCGCACTGATCATAGCGGCGTGCGGCCAGCCGTCCTCCGCTACCGTTTGCAGAACGAAAGCCTCATGCTGCTTCTCATTCAAGCGATTCCCGTCAAGCAGCTCAAAAAGGCGGTCTGACATACAGTTCACGCTGATCAAGCCTTTCGCTCCGGCACAGCCGGAACTTCAATTGCTGTTTCTGTTTCCTTCGGATCAATTTTAAATGCCGGATTGTATTTCGCTGGATTTGTAATGCTTTCCGGCTCACAGGATCTCCATGTAAAAAAACATGTTTGACACTGATAAACTTCCCAAGCGCCTTCCACAGGCGATTTGCTCATAAGTTCTCCCTTTTTTGAATTGCATCGAGGACATGTATGCATTTCGATCATCCTTTCCTTATTTATTCATGAAGTCCATTAATTTTTGTTCCCATTCTTTCGTTGTTAATGGTGAATCAAGCGGCTGTGAATAATGGCCTCTTGTTTCCGGCGCAACCGGTGTAGTGGCGTCAAGAATCATTTTGTGAGTGATTCCTGATGGATTAGATCCTGGGTCAAGCGGCAGGACAGATAAGTCTGGAATGATGACCGCATCGTGCTTCGGATGCATTTTGGTTGAAAGCGCCCACATGACCTGCGGCAGGTTGAACGGGTCGACATCCTCGTCAACGACAATGACCATTTTGCAATAGCCGAGCCCGTGCGGCGTTGTAAGAGCGCGCATACCGACCGCTTTCGCAAATCCCCCATAGCGTGTTTTTGTGGAAACAATTGCAATCAAACCATGTGTGTACATGGCGTTCACAGCCACAATTTCATTCGGATACGCTTCTTTTAACTGCTGATAAAGCGGCACACAAGTGTTAATGCCGATCATGTAATCACATTCTGTCCAAGGCATGCCTAAGTATAGATGTTCAAAAATCGGATTGTTTCTGTGATACACGCGTTTAATTTTGATGATCGGCATGCTGCGTCCGCCGGAATAATGGCCTGTGAACTCACCGAACGGCCCTTCATATTCACGCTCACCGGCAATGATTTCACCCTCAAGCACTACTTCAGCGCCCCATGGAACATCAAGATCAGACAACTTAGATTTCACGATGCGATATGGTTCGCCTTGAATGGCGCCTGCCATTTCGTATTCTGACTGATCATAAAGAAGCGGAGTCGATGCCGCGGTTGTTATGACTGGCTCACAGCCGAGCGCAATGGTAACCGGCAGATTGATGCCGCGTTCTTCAGCTTGACGCAGATGGATCGCAATATCATGCTGCGGCACAGGCTGAATGCCAAGGCGGTCTTTTCCTTTCACCTGCATTCTGTATATGCCGACATTCTGTTTGCCGAAATTGTCAGGATCTTCAAGATCGCGTGAAATGACACATGCTTTGTCTAAATAGTAACCGCCGTCTCCTTGATTAATTCTGAAAAGGGGCAGTATATCGAACAAATTTATATCTTCTGTGATTTCATTTTCATGAAACGGCGCTGATTCCTCACGTTTGACCGGCATTGGAAACTGGTCATAACGTTTCGCGAATTCAAAAAACTGTTCTTTCACTGGCGTGTCTTTTGGCATGCCCAGCATCATCGCATGGTTCGGCCAAGAGCCGATCACATTCATCGCAATTTGTGCGTTGTGATAGCCGTAAATATTGTTAAATAAGAGCGCGGGGCTTTTATCTCCAAGATTGCTGGCAGCGCGTGCTGCGGCCCCTAAATCCGGCTCGGGCTTTACCTCTTCATTCACTGTTAGCAGCTGTCCTTCTTTTTCAAGGGCAGCGAGAAATTCTCTGAAATCTTGATAAGCCATGATCAAGCTCCTCCTTTTTGTTTTTCAATCCCATTCCAGCGTTTCGCTTCAGGGAGGCGAATGCCGAATTGGTCCAACGTTCTGAATACAATATGGTCGACCATTTCCTCTAAACTGCTCGGCTGATTATAAAATGCCGGCATCGGAGGAAGAATGATGGTACCCATTTTCGTAAGCGCTAGCATATTTTCGAGATGAATCTGGTTCAAAGGTGTCTCTCTCGTTAAAAGGACGAGTTTCTTTCTCTCCTTAAGCATGACATCCGCCGCGCGCGTCAGCAGATTATCCGCCATCCCTGTGCGAATGCTTGCGAGAGATTTCATGCTACATGGCGCAACAATCATTCCATTCGTATCAAACGACCCGCTTGAAATGGCTGCCGCCTGGTCCTTATGCGAATAATTGTATGTGGCCAGTTGTTCTACTTCTTTTAAGGTATAGCCTGTTTCGTGTTTGATCGTGACGTTAGCCCAAGGAGACACAACAAGATGGGTTTCTACTTCGGCGACCTTCAGCCACTCAAGCAGCCTGACCCCGAAAATAGCCCCTGTTGCCCCTGTCATTCCGACAACGAGTTTCACTTTGCCCCCTCCTTTACGCTTGAATTCTGTTTTCATTTCCATCATACTCCTGATATATCCATATGAAAAATATCTGTTAAATCTATATTTAATACCTAAAAGGTATAGTAAGGAGGCGCTTTCTTTTGGACATTCGCCAGCTTCGATATTTCATTACCATTGCCCAAGAACAAAAAATCACATCCGCCGCCAAAAAGCTTCATATGGCGCAGCCACCTTTAAGCAGGCAGCTGAAACAACTGGAGGACGAGCTAGGTGTTGTTCTATTTGACCGGAATAAGAAAAAACAAATGACGCTTACATATGAAGGAACTGTTTTTCTGAAAAGGGCCAAAGAGATTCTGCACAGGTTTGAAGATGCAGTCATTGAGGTACAAGAGCTGAAGGAAGAGGTAGCCGGCACGCTGGCCGTGGGTTCAACGATTTATTGCGCGGCTCTGATGCTTGAAAAAGTAACACAGATCAAAGAGAGGTACCCGCACCTCACCTTTAACATTTGGGAGAATGAGCCTGCGACACTGTTTGAGCTGCTTGAAAGCCGTCAAATTGATGCTGCGGTCACCACGACGCTGATCAAAAGCGATACAGTTCAATTCAAACAGCTTGATGATATTCCATGTGTGCTCGTGCTTTCAGAAGAAGCCGGGTATCCGTGCGGTGACACGATTAAAATGGAGGATATTCCTTCCTTTCCGCTGATTTTGCTGCGGCCTGTCAACGGGAAGGGCGTCTATAATCAGGTCATGAATGAATTTCATCGTTTGAATCTGGAACCGCGCATTGTTTGCGAATGCCACGATTCCGCAACTTTGCTCAGTCTCGTCTCATCCGGATTCGGCGCATCCATTCTGCCCGTCACGATGATTCCCGTTCATATGAGAAACCATGTTCACACCGTCCATATCGAAAACAATCCTTTCATTATGACACCGGCAGTCATCTGGAGAACAGACAGTTATTTGCCAAAACCGGTACAGCAATTTTTGGATTTGTTTTAAAAGATTTTGCCTTATGAAAACCAATTACTTGACTCATACTAAAAAAAAGTTATCCTTTAGATTTGTAAGCTATTTCTTTATTTCAATAAAATCAACCAGAAAAGTGGGGAATAAGATGAAAAAAGCATTATTGGCTTTATTCATGGTCGTAAGCATTGCCGTTCTCGCAGCTTGCGGAGCAGGAAATAACAATCAGTCAAAAGATAATGCCAAAGACGGCGATCTTTGGGCTTCTATTAAGAAAAAAGGTGTGCTGACAGTCGGTACGGAAGGAACATATGAACCGTTCACTTACCACGACAAGGACACTGACAAGTTGACTGGCTATGATGTGGAAGTCATTACAGAAGTCGCAAAACGTCTGGGACTGAAAGCCGACTTTAAAGAAACGCAATGGGACAGCATGTTTGCCGGCCTGAATTCCAAACGATTTGACGTCATTGCCAACCAAGTCGGAAAAACAGATCGTGAAGACAAATATGATTTCTCAGATAAATACACAACATCGAGAGCCGTTGTCGTGACGAAAAAAGACAACAACGATATTAAGTCAGAAGCAGATGTAAAAGGGAAAACGTCAGCTCAATCACTGACAAGCAACTATAATAAATTAGCTACAGATGCGGGCGCGAAAGTTGAAGGTGTTGAAGGCTTGGCACAATCCCTACAATTGATTCAGCAGGGCCGCGTCGATATGACATACAACGATAAGCTTGCCGTATTGAACTATTTAAAAACATCAGGCAACAAAAACGTGAAAATTGCGTTTGAAACAGGTGATCCTCAAGAAACGTACTTCACGTTCCGCAAAGGAAGCGACGAAGTTGTTGATCAAGTCAACACAGCTTTAAAAGAAATGAAAGAGGACGGGACTCTTTCTAAAATTTCTAAAAAATGGTTCGGCGAAGATGTTTCTAAATAATCTGCCGGCATTGACGCTTGGCACGGCGATCCCGTGGGATCTGGTGCAGCAGTCATTCTGGCCGATACTTTCAGGGGGAATCTACTATTCGATTCCCCTTACCATTCTTTCCTTTATATTCGGAATGATACTGGCGCTGATGACGGCGCTTGCCAGAATGTCGAAAGTGAGACCTTTGAGATGGGTGTTCAGCATATACGTATCCGCGATACGGGGCACTCCTCTTCTCGTTCAATTGTTCATCATTTTCTATTTGTTCCCGGCCTTTAACATCACATTAGATCCATTTCCAAGCGCAGTTATCGCCTTTTCATTAAACGTCGGTGCCTATGCATCTGAAATCATCCGGGCATCTATTTTATCCGTGCCGAAAGGGCAATGGGAAGCCGGTTACACAATTGGCATGACACATCAGAAAACGCTGTTCCGCGTCATTTTGCCGCAGGCGTTTCGTGTGTCGATCCCGCCATTATCCAATACCTTTATCAGCCTGATCAAAGATACGTCCCTCGCTTCTCAGATTTTGGTCGCTGAGCTGTTCAGAAAAGCTCAGGAAATCGGCGCGCGGAATCTTGATCAGATTTTAGTGATCTATATTGAAGCAGCCTTTATTTATTGGATAATCTGCTTCCTGCTTTCACTCGTCCAGCATGTCATCGAACGGCGTCTTGACCGCTACGTGGCCAAATAAGGAGGTTCCGAGTATGCTTACCGTTAAAGGATTAAACAAATCATTCGGTGAAAATGAAATTTTAAAAAAGATAGATATAAAGATTGAAAAAGGAAAAGTCATCGCCATACTTGGGCCTTCAGGTTCAGGGAAAACGACGTTGCTCCGCTGCCTGAATGCGCTGGAGATCCCAAATCGCGGGGAACTTTCATTTGATGAATTCTCCATCAATTTCTCCAAAAAAGTGAAACAGGCAGATATCCTAAAGCTGCGCCGGAAATCCGGAATGGTATTTCAGGCGTATCACTTGTTCCCGCACCGCACAGCCCTTGAAAACGTGATGGAGGGCCCTGTTCAGGTGCAAAAACGGAACAAAGAGGAAGTCAGAAAAGAAGCAATTCAGCTTCTTGAAAAAGTCGGATTGAAGGACAAAATGGACTTATATCCGTTCCAGCTCTCCGGCGGCCAGCAGCAGCGCGTCGGCATCGCCCGCGCATTGGCCATTCAGCCTGAGCTCATGCTGTTTGACGAACCGACCTCAGCGCTTGACCCCGAGCTTGTCGGAGAGGTGCTGAAGGTTATCAAGGATTTGGCCAACGAAGGCTGGACCATGGTCGTCGTGACCCACGAAATCAAATTCGCCCAGGATGTGGCGGACGAAGTCGTCTTCATCGATGGCGGCGTCATCGTGGAACAGGGACCGCCGGAGCAAATTTTCTCCGCACCAAAAGAAGAACGGACGCAGCGGTTCTTAAACCGGATTTTGAACCCGCTGTAAAAAGAAAAACAGGGCTGCCTCAGCCCTGTTTTTTATGGTTGAGCCCCTTTCGCCTATTCCGCCCTTTTGTCAGATGTGCTACAATGACACTCGACTGAATTTTACGAAAGAAGGGACCTCACGTGAAGCAAGAACTTGTTCTGCGCTGGACATTTTATTTTGCCGGTTTGATTATTTTAGCTTTTGGTGTATCCCTGACGATAGAAGGGAAAGCACTCGGCATTAGTCCGTGGGATGCATTTCATTACAGCCTGTTTCAGCATTTCGGGCTTACCGTCGGCCAGTGGTCCATCATTATTGGAGCGCTCATCGTCGGATTAACATCATTGTTTACGAGGACTTGGCCAAAAATTGGGGCGATCCTGAACATGGTGCTCATTGGTGTTTTTATAGATTTTTTCAATTTTCTTCTGCCTGCCCCCTCCACCTACACAGGCTCCGTCATCGTCTTCTCTCTCGGCGTGCTGCTGATCGGCTACGGCGTCGGTGTTTATGTATCAGCGGGCCTTGGCGCGGGGCCGCGTGATTCACTGATGATGCTGATTACAGAAAAAACCGGCTGGAATGTGCAATGGGTGCGGAACGGCATGGAAATAACAATTTTGTTTGCGGCATGGGGCATGGGCGGTCCGATCGGTTTAGGTACAATTTTGACCGCCATCCTCACCGGTATCATTTTGCGCTTTTCATTGCCGCAGTCCATCCAGCTGCTGAATTATGCTGTGGCAAGGCGGACAGCCGCTGTGAAAGCAACTCCGCCTATACACTAAAACAAAGCCGTTTCGGCTTTGTTTTTTTATTTTCTCCTCTATATGAGTCTTGTTGAAGTATGATAGGATGGTTTTGACAATCTTTTGCAGACGGAGGATCTAGAATGAAAATTTACGGAATTTATATGGACCGGCCGCTTTCCCAGGAAGAGACTGACCGGTTCATGTCTTTCATCTCACCTGAAAAACGGGAGAAATGCCGGAGATTTTATCATAAAGAAGATGCTCACCGCACCCTGCTGGGAGATGTGCTCGTTCGCTCAGTCATCAGCGGGCAGCATCAGCTGGACAAAGCTGACATCCGCTTCAGCGCACAGGAATACGGGAAGCCCTTCATCCCTGATCTTCCTGACGCCCATTTTAACATTTCTCACTCCGGCCGCTGGATCGTTTGTGCGTTTGATTCACAGCCGATCGGCATCGATATTGAAAAAATGAAACCAATCAGCCTTGATATCGCCAAACGTTTCTTTTCAAAAACAGAGTACAGTGACCTTTTAGCAAAAAACAAGGACGAGCAGACAGACTATTTTTATCATCTATGGTCAATGAAAGAAAGCTATATCAAACAGGAAGGCAAAGGCTTATCGCTTCCGCTAGATTCCTTTTCAGTGCGCCTGCATCAGGACGGACAAGTGTCCATTGAGCTTACAGACAGCCATACACCATGCTATATCAAAACCTATGAGGTGGATCCCGGCTACAAAATGGCCGTATGCGCCGCGCACCCTGATTTCCCCGAGAATCTCACAATGATCTCGTACGAAGCGCTTTTATAAGTGGCTCATCAGCAGCTTGATGCCATGGTCAATATCTTCCGTTTTCACATTGGAAATATTGATTTTTAATAGATTTTCTTTCGGATGAGATCTGATAAGTAATGACGGTCTATCGCCTCAAGGAGAACCCCTTGTTTTTTCAGCCTTTGAATCACCCTTGAGGCTGGCAGATCTTGAAAAAGCTCCAGATGAGTGTGCATGCAGGGTGCCTGCCCGCTGGAGAACGTAAAGCGGCCGCTCCCCAGCTGCCTATATGTTTGAATGGCTTGATGAAGCCTCAGTGACCGTTCCTTATAGGATGCGCTATTTTCTCCTTATGCCTGCCATACATGCCGCTTTTCAGATAAATTTCTAACGCAGCTTGAGAAATCATCGAGCAGTCGATGTCGTTCAGCTTTTTGTACGTGTGAAACGTGTCAGCCAGCACATCCGGCAAAACAGAGGCCCCTACGCGAAGGCCGGGGAACATCATAGAAATTACTTTTAAGGATGTAAGGGAAATCTTTTTTTATCAGGTCGGAAAAATCTCACTCTTTTACTTTCTGTTGTTTTGCGCCATTTTTGCTGCAGTTCATTTCATTAACGGGTGGCCCCGTATTGTTTATGGCAGCGAAGCGTTTAACTTGTTTATGAATAGTATTTTCATTATCGTGATGTCTGTTCTGTTTACACTGCTGCTCCTCCTTCTTCTATATGTAAAGTTCTCTAGAGCATACAAGAAGAACGAACGGATTAAATCCAAAAGAACGTATACCCTAAATAAAGAAGAATCCGTATATGTTCTAAAAAGTATGACCTCATTTTTCATTGGAATGAAGTAACCGCTGTTTTCGAATATAAGAATATCTTCCGGATTAATACATCCAGCAGCCAATGCGGTACCAAAACATTTTTTCATTCTAAAGAGGAAATGAACAGATTCAGGGGCATTATCCTTCATCATACCGAATCAAAAAAAGTAAAATTCAAAAAGGATCAGCGCTGACAGTGCTGGTCCTATTATAATGATTCATGCGTTCCTTTTGTCTTCTGTTTATCTAAAAACAGCACCAGCTCTATTACAGCCGATACACCTACAAACACGACGCACACAACAACAATCAGCATATAATCATGGCTCATGTCAAAAAACAAACCGCCTGCATACACACTGAGAGCCCCGGCAATCTGATGAATAAAGAAATTGATGCCTAACAGCGAGCCGATCAATCCTGTTGGATAATTCTCTGAAATAGACGCCGCGGTCAGCGGGATTACACCTGTGTAACTGAGCCCGAATAACAGGATAAACCCGAAGTACCAAAGTTCGCTGTGGTGGATTCCAAGAATGGGAATGAGCAGACAAATTAGACTGAGCAGCCGAATGAAAAATAAGATAGACAACATCATGCTTCTGCTGCCGAGGAGATCTGACAGCCAGCCCGCCAGTAATCCGCCAATGATAATAAACGCCCCGAACGCGGCCACCATTCCGTTGACATGAGAGACATGCGCATCCTTCAGTATTGGAACGAGATGAGCATCAATGATCCCCATTGTAAATCCGCATGTAAACATGCCGAAGTACAGAATATGAATGAGACGGGACTGCTTTACCACCTTCCAAAATCCTCGCCAGTCATAAGATTTTTTTACTGACGGCGCTTGCGCATGTGGCGGGGGCTTCATCCCGAAGGCGAGGAGCGGCAGCAGAACAGCCGCCATGACAATGCCTAATATCGTATAGGTGTTTTGCCAGCCGGCATGATACGGAGCTGCGGCCCAAATGGGCGAAAGCAGCAGCAGGCCCGCAGAGTTGGCATTGGTCAAAATAGCGAGCGCCAGGCCTTTGTGTGTGTCAAACCAGCGGCTGATGAAATATTGGGCCGTCACACCGACCGCACAGGAATAGCCGATTCCGCCGAGCACTCCGTAAATGGCAGAAAACACATGAACATTCGGTGAATACGGAAGCACCAAAAAGCTTGCACTGATACAAATAGCTCCAAGCGCCATAATTTTTCTGACACTAAACCGGTCAATAAAAAACCCGACAAAAAACTGAACGATGCCCGTGGTGATCATAAAAATGCTGACTGAAAGCGAAATCAGCGACCTGTCAGCATGGAAGGTATCCGCCATCGGCAGCATAAAAAATTGAAAGGAGTTTCTGAATGAGTTCATTCCAATGGCAAAAACAAACGTAAACAGCAATACAAACCATTTCATCTTGGGAGATGCATGCATGTTTCTACCTGCCTTTGATTGAGTATTGCAACTATTATATCATATAAAATTTTACATTTAATACAAAAAAGCGGAACAGCATACGCTGTCCGCTTTCGATCACAATTGATAGATCGGATGCTGATTCAAGATCGCAAAAATCCGTTCTGCCACTTCTTCCGTATGTGACAGCAGAAACATGTGCCCGCCGTCAAATTTATGAAACGTGATGTCTTTCGCCCATTTCTCCCAGCCTTCCGCATCCCGAATACATTTTTCATCACGAAGTCCATTAAAGACATGGACAGGTGATTGAATCGGGGCTACATCGTGAAGCTCAAAATGCTCAAGAGCCCGGTAATCTGATCGGAAGGAAGGCAGGAAAAAGGACATGACTTCCTTGTTTTCCACAAGCTCCGCGGGCATCCCGCCTAACTTGATAATATGATCAAGGAACTGATCATCAGGCAGATGGGACACTTTCTTCCGCTGAATATGCGGCGGCTGTATCGCAGAAATGATAACCGCCTGCGGAAAGATGCCTTCACGCTCCAGCTTTTGCGCCAGCCTAAATGTGATCATTCCGCCCATGCTGTGTCCAAACAGCACAAACGGCCGATCAGGGCGAAGGTTCAATTCTTGCTTGTACAAATCGGTCAGCTCTTCGAGATCCTCAATGGCTGACGTTTGATTTGTGCCGTGTCCTGGCGGCTCAGCAGCGAGCATCTCACACTCCCCTTGCAAAAAAGCATGGAGAGGGCGAAATGATGCCGAGTAGCCGCCGGCAAATGGAAAACAGATGAGCTGCGTTTTTTCCGACGCATCAAATGATTTGAAGAGTTGGCTCATTGGCCGTCTCCTCCTTTCATCATTTCATTTAAGAAACCGTTACAGTTTGTGTATTAAGAAAATCGAGCAAAATTCCGGCATTCCTGTCTAGCGTTTCACCCTGCAGCATTTCAGCGTGTGTTCCGAAGCCTTTTTTCACACGGTAAGTACCTGTTGTTGCCCCTTCCCACGACGCAAGCCATTCCGGCATGTCAAAATCAACGCCAGATGTCAGGACATCAATATCCGCTTTCACCTGGCCTGTGCTGATCAGGTTGACATAGTAAGAGTAGAAAGCGTGTGTTTTTTGCTTAAGTCCTTGTTTGACTGCTTCGCTGTTGAGCGCTTCATTGTCACGGTTGACATTCATCAATGCTTCAACATCACTCTCAACCGTGCGTCCGTCCAGATCACTGACACCTTGTTTTTTATAGGAATCCACCATGATGATCCGCTGAACAATGCGCCCTTGTTCCTCAAGCCTTTTGGCAGCTTCAAACGCCAGGCTGCACCCCGCTGAATACCCGAACAGTGTCAAAGGCCCTTCAGGCTGAAGCTTCTGAATCAGATCCGCATAGCGGTCAAGCCGGTTTTCCTCCTCGATGAAATCAAAGGCGCACAGCTTGTATGACGGCAGGCGGCTGGCCAGGTTTTGGTACATAAGGCCATAGCCCAGGACCGGCGGGAATGCGAAAATGATCTGGTCCTGATCGGAATTCATTATCGTTACTTCTTGCAATCCATCTGAGCCCCCGTTTTTCAAATACACTGAAATGCCGGCGATCGTCGGCGCTTCAAATAAAAGCTTAACCGGGAGATCAATCCCGAGCTCTTTTTTGATACGGGAAGCGGCAGTCATTGCTTTTAAGGAATGCCCGCCGAGTGCAAAGAAATCATCATGAATGCCGACTTGCTCTCTGCCGAGAATCTCAGACCAAATTTGTGCGATTGTTTCTTCCGTCTCATCTCGCGGCCCGATCCATTCCTCCGCCAGCTGATCCTGATCCGGTTTTGGCAGCAGCCGTTTATTGACCTTCCCGTTTGTCGTTAAAGGAAGCTCCTCCAAGAAAGTAAAGGTTTGCGGCACCATGTAAGCAGGGAGCTGTTTTTTCAGGTGCGCCTTCACGTCTTCAGCTGAAAGCTGAGTCCGATTCACGAGGTAGGCGTTGATTGATGCATCGCCAGACTCATGGCGATCTGCCACAACGACCGCATCTTTCACACCTGGATGTTCCTGCAGCTGCTTTTCAATTTCTTCAAGCTCAATCCGGTGTCCGCGTATTTTGACCTGGTCGTCAATCCGGCCAGCGTATTCAATCGTTCCATCCGGCAGCCAGCGTGCTAAGTCCCCTGTGCGGTAAAGCGTTTCTCCCGGTTTGAACGGGTTGGTGATAAACTTTTGCTTCGTCAGGTCATGACGGTTGACATACCCTTTAGATACGCCCATTCCGCTGATGCACAGTTCACCGACCGCCCCGAATGGCTGTAGCTGGTTTTGCTCGTTGAGAATATAAACACTGGCATTGCTGATCGGCTTTCCAATTGGCAATGAGGAGATGGAATCCGGTATATCATGCACGACATGAGCTGTCGCAAACACCGTTCCTTCAGTAGGCCCGTAGCAGTTAATCAGCTTGCCCGGCCCCATGATTCGCAGCGCTTTTCTGACGTGAGGCACTGACGCGCGCTCCCCGCCAAATAACACGCAGCGAAGCCCCCTCATCCAATCCTCTCCCGCATCTATGAGAAGATTGAATAGTGCAGTTGTCGCAAACATGACATTGACATTCTCCTGCTGGATCAAATCTGTGAGCCGTTCTGTATCAAGCAGTGTATGTTCATCTGCAATAATGAGCCGTGCCGCATTCAGCATTGAAGCATAGAGATCAAAGGT
Organism: Bacillus sp. C28GYM-DRY-1; assembly: GCF_030519405.1. Lineage (NCBI taxonomy): Bacteria > Bacillati > Bacillota > Bacilli > Caryophanales > Bacillaceae > Bacillus > Bacillus sp. C28GYM-DRY-1. The sequence goes on along the minus strand of NZ_JAUMKF010000012.1, from coordinate 34,625 downwards.
AAATGCGTCAAAGGCGTAATTCGAAACAGATAAGAACGTATCTTTTTCAGAAAATGCCATGTAATCTACATGCTTGACCAATCCTTGAATATTGGCATGAGTGGTAATATTGCCCTTCGGCTTACCAGTTGTGCCGGACGTATACATGATATATGCCGGATCATCGGGTTCAATCGCGATTGCTGGGTCGCTTTTCTGTTCCGCAAACCGTGTTTGATCATCGATGAAGAGCATTGTTCCTGTATACGGCAGCTGAGCCGCTTTTTCTTTCATCTTATGATGTGTCAGCAGACAGTCTGCCGCACTGTCAGTCAGCATATATGAGATTCGGTCCTCAGGCAGCTTTGGGTCAATCGGCAGATAAGCCGCTCCTGCTTTTAATACGCCGAGAATGCCGATCACCAGTTCAAGCGAACGCTTCGTGTACAAAGCTACTACGGAGCCTTTGCCCGCGCCTTGCTTTTGCAATCGGCGTGCAAGGCGGTTCGCTTCATCATCTAATTCGCGATAGGAAAGAGTCTGGCCGGAATACGTAAGCGCCGGTGCATCCGGATTGACACTCACCGCTTCCTTGAACCAATCCGTCAGAGGCTTTGCTTCATGAGTTTGCGCCGGCGGGTTTAAGCCGGAAAGCAGCAACGCTCTCTCCTTGTCGTCAACGAGATTGATTGTACTGACAGGCTGATCCGGCTTTTCGATGAGCTGCTGAATCGCTGTGAGAAGCTGAGATTTCAAGCGCAGGATAAACGCCTCATCAAACACATTCTCATTATAGGCAAGCTTAATCAGCATCTCATCTCCCGGGGAAGCCATGAGGTTGAGGTCATAATTCGACTTTTCAAAAACATGTACATCCTCCATATCAAAGCCGTTTTCACTGTTATCTTCATTTTTTGCATCCTGTAGCGGATAATTTTCGAAGACAATGATGTGGTCAATCAATTTTGGCTGATCGGCCTGAGTTTGGATGTCATAGAGCGGCACATATTGATGCGGCTCAGACTGAAGCGATTGCTCCTGCAGCTGCTTGAGCAAACCGTTAAATGTGATATCCTCAGACAGTTTCACACGTCTCGGGACAACGTTGATAAACAGCCCGACCATATGTTCAACGCCTTTGATTTCCGCGGGACGCCCGGAAACGACTGTGCCGAAAGCCAAATCGCCAGACTGCTGATAGCGGCTGATCAATACGCTCCACACTGCCTGCAGGGCCGTACTTAAAGTGGTATGCTGCGATTTTGCCAGCTCGGTAAAGGCCTTTGTTTCCGCCTCCGGCAGTGAGAAGAGCAGTTCTTTCGGCTCATAGCCGTCCGTTTGTTTCTTTCTTAGCTCCGCAAACGTCGTCTGTCCTTCAAAATCCTCTAAGTACTCGCGCCAGTAATGCAGTGATGCTTGTTTATCCTGCTTTTCAAGCCACTTGATATAGTCTTTATACGGTTTAACAGGCGGCAGGCTGTACGGCTTTTGTTCGCGCAGGGCATTGTATACCTTGAACAGATCCTGCACGACGATACCGAAGCACCAGCCGTCTAAAATGATGTGGTGGTAGCTCCACACCCATTCAAAGCTTTCTTCAGATTTTTTGAAAATGGCTGCGCGCATTGGGATATCCCGCGTTAAGTCAAAGCCCTTGATCTTATCCTGTTCCTTGTATTCATTGATTTTGGCTATTTGCTCGCTGTCCGTTAAGTGCGTCAGGTCGATTTCTTCTATATGAAACTCGCGTTTTTTCAATACAACTTGGACAGGCCTTTTTACTTTTTCGTGAATGAACACGGTACGAAATACATCGTACCGGTCCATGATCACATTCATGCTTTCTTCAAGGCATTTGGTATTCAAGCTGCCTTTTACTTTCATCGTGATTTGTTCAATGTAAAAGCTCTGGCCGGGATTCAGGATGGTATGAAACAGCATCCCTTCCTGCATCGGCGATAGGTAATACATATCTTGAACCTGATCCTTGCTAAATTGACTCATATGCTTCGCTCCCGCCTTCTGTAATTCCCTTGCATTTTATTTTAAATTCTCCTCAAGCATGTCAAAGATATCGCCCATCTCGTCCATTCCAAGGTCTTCAGCACTGAAGTCGCTTGGTGTGAACTCCTTGTCCTCTTTTTCCGTGCAATGGCGGATCAGCATCAGGAGATTTTCTTTAAACCGTTCCATTTGCTCCTCGACTGTAGCTCTTTCAAATTCCTTCTCATTATAGGAGCAAGAAAGCACAAACCGGCCGTTTCTAATCATGCCGCTGAAGCTTAAAGCATACAGTGCTTCTGATTCTTCGCTTACTTGGCGCCCCATATCGAAAGCGGACGGCTCAAAGAAGTCGGTTTTTACTTCACTGTCGAATTGGCCTAAATAGTTGAAGCTGATCTCTGGCGTGAAGCCCTTTGTTTCCGCAGTTTTTGTGAGATAACGGAGAATGCCGTAGCCAACTCCTTTATCCGGAATGCGGCGCAGATTTTCTTTGACTGTTTTGATCACGGTTGAGGCATCTGCTTCAGACATGTCGAGCACAACAGGATATTGTGCTGTAAACCAGCCGATCGTTCTGGAGATATTGACATTCGGGATGATGTCCTCCCGTCCGTGCCCCTCCAGGTTAATGCCAATTTTGGCATCGTCTGTCCATTCTTTCATCGTTAAACCGAGCGCGCTGAGAAGAATATCATTGATTTCGGTTCCATATGGCTGATGAACATCCGTTAAGAGATGTTTGGTGTCCTCTTCCGTTAATTCAAATATGACGGATGATGTATGCTTGACGATCCGCTGCTCTGTTTCGTAGTCCTTCGGCAAAGGAGAAACCGGTTCAGCCTCGATTTGCGACCAGTATTCAGCCTGCTGTAAAAGATGCGCTGATTGGCTGAATGCCGCCAGTTCTTCCGCCCAATCCTTGAAGGAATTTGTTTTTTGCGGGAAGACAACGCTCCCTTCTTTCTCAGCCTGCACGTAGCCTGAAGCAAAATCTTCAAGCAAAATCCGCCATGAGACACCGTCGACCACGAGATGGTGTACAGCGATGAGCAGGTGATCGCCAGCTTCCGTACGGTATTGCTCCGCCTTTAAAAGCGGTCCGTTTTGCAGATCGAGACTGCTTTGCAGCCTGTCCGCGAGAAGCTTGATCTGGCTTTTCAGCACCTCTTCATCAGTGCCGTACAGATCAACGATTTCGAAGCTGGCCTTGCTTTCGCCGATTGGTTTATACGCTTGAATGATCTCTCCGTCTTCCTCACGGTAAACCATGCGGAGTGCGTCATGATGTTCGATCAGCGCCTGCAATGTTTTCTCCACCCGTTCAGGATCAAAGCCCTTCGCGGCGTGAAGCATCACTGATTGGTTCCAGTGGTGCTTGTTCGTGAAATTCTTTTCAAAGAACCAGCGCTGAATCGGCGTCAGAATGACCTCGCCCTCCACTGGGCCTTGGTCTGCCTGTTTGCCTTCGGCACGCTCCACGTATTGGGTCAGCTCTTCGATCGTCGGGTGCTGGAAGAGATCTTTCATTTCCAGCTTCCAGCCGTGCTGGTTCAAGCGGCTCGCCATCTGGATTCCTTTGATGGAATCTCCGCCGAGCGAGAAGAAATTGTCACTGACACCGACTTCAGAAATACCGAGCACGTCCTGCCAAATGCCGGCAAGCAGCTCTTCCATGTCGGTGGACGGCGCTTTGTATTCTCCGCTCCCCGCTTCGATGTCCGGCTCAGGCAAGGCTTTACGGTCAACCTTTCCGTTTGCCGTAACCGGAAGTTCGTCCAGCGTCACCCAGAACGCCGGGATCATATAGTCCGGCAGAGTTTCTTTCAATGAAGACTTTAACGCTTCTATGTCAGCTGTTTCCGGTGTGACATACGCCGCGATTGCTGTTTGACCGCCTTTATCTTTGACAGCTGTCACCGCCGCATCCTGCACCTCAGAAAGCTGGGCGAGCTGCACTTCGATTTCCGAGAGCTCGATCCGATAACCGCGAACCTTGACCTGCTGGTCAATCCGGCCGATGTATTCGATGCCGCCGTTCACCCACTTCACCAAATCGCCGGTGCGGTACATGCGTTCACCCGGCACAAACGGATCAGCGACAAACCGCTTCGCGGTTTCGTCTTCTTTATTCAGATAGCCTCGCGCCAGTCCGCGTCCCGCCACGCAAAGCTCTCCGGCCACGCCTTCCGGCTGAACCTGATTGCCCTCGCCGAGAATGTATACTCTCGTATTGGCGATCGCCCGCCCGATGGAAAGCGAGCCTTCCTCCGGATTGATTTCTGTGCTTGTCGCAACGACCGTATTTTCAGTCGGCCCGTAGTTGTTGACGAGCCTGTATGGCTGTTTCACGGCACGCTTCAGCTTGTCTCCGCCTGTCAGCAATACGCGGAGTGACGTGTTCTCTAGCTCCATAAACTGTTCCGCCAGCTGCGTCGGCAGGAAGGTGATCGTCACCCCGTTCGTTTCGAAATAATCATTCAAGCGGATGATATCAAGGCGGATCGCTTCATCAATGACGTGAAGCTCGGCACCGATCGTCCAGGTCGGGAACATCTCCCAAATGGAAGCGTCGAATCCGAAGCCCGCGTACTTCGCACTGCGGTCCTCCGCTTTCATATTGAACGCGTCGTGATGCCAGAAACACAGGTTCACAAGCGCATGGTGCTCAACCATGACACCCTTCGGCTGTCCGGTTGTCCCAGACGTGTAAATCATATAAGCAAGGTGATCCGCGGTAGTGTCAGTCTGCGGATTTTCCTCATCATTTTCATCAAGCGGCAAACTCAGGATTGTGCGGTTGCCGTCGAGAAGAATGACCTCGCCCGTATAGCTGTCCGGCACTGCGATGCCTTCCTGTTTCAAGAGAAGTCTCGCACCGCTGTCCTGTAGGATATAGTCAATCCGCTGTTCCGGATAGTCAGGATCAATCGGCACAAACGCCGCTCCCGCCTTTAAGACGCCGAGCACCGCGGCAGCCATTTCCAGCGATGGCTTCGTGAGAATGCCGATGCGTTCATCCGCGCTGATGCCGCAGTCGATCAGAATCCGGGCAAGACGGTTCGCCTTCGCGTTCAGCTCGCCGTACGTCCATGACTGGCCGTTGTATGTAACAGCCGGGCGGTCTTTGTAGCGCTGAGCTGTTTCTTCAAATAGCTGATGAACGGTTTTGTCTGTCGGCACAGGCAGCGTTTTGCCCTTCCATGCCTCCAGAAGCGCTTGTTTTTCTGGTTCAGTGACGAGTGACAGGCTGGAAAGCGGCTGGTTCGGATGTTCCGCGACAGCTTTTAGTAAACGCAGAACGTATTCGCTCCATTTTTCAGCCGTTTCTTTTGAGAACAAATCAGTCGCATATTCGAGTTGCAGACCGATGCCGTTTTCATCAGTGAATCCACCCAGTGTCAGGTCAAACTTAGACGTTCCCTGATGGGACTCGTAAGGTGAAATACTTAGATTCTGCAATGTAAGCTGTTCTTTATCAGGGTTTTCTGTCGTCACCATGACGTTAAACAATGGATTTCGGCTCATATCCCGAGGGAGATCAAGCTGATTGATTAAGTCCTCAAACGGATATTCCTGATGCTCCAGCGCTGACAAGTTTGTCTCCTTCGCTTGCTTCAGCAGCTCTGCAAATGTTTGCTGTTCTCCCGCTTCCATTCTTAAGGCAAGCGTATTGACGAACATTCCCGGCATGTCTTGGACATCAGCATTCATCCGACCGGCAGTGACGGAGCCGATGACGATATCCCGCTGCCCGGATATTTTGCTTAAAAAGACGTGGAAAACAGCGTGAAGCACCATGTGCAAGGTCGTTCCAGTTTCTGCGAGCAGTTTTTCTACCGCCTTAGCCGTCTCGCTTCCCGTACGGAAACGGATCGTGTCCCCTTTAAAGCTTTGCACAGGCGGACGGGCGTAATCGAGCGGAAGATCAAGTTCCGGCAGCTCGCCTGAAAGAACCGAGAGCCAGTACGCCTCATGCTCCTTCATCCGTTCCTTTTGCTCAGCTTCATTTTGCCAAACGGCGAAATCTTTATAATGAAGCGCCGGCTCTGGAAGCTGCTCTCCTTTGTAAAGCAGCGCCAATTCTTTGACAAAAATACCTCTTGATACCCCGTCTGCAATGATGTGATGCATATCTAAAAGCAACAAATGTTTTTTCGCTTCTATTCGAAGCAATGCTGCGCGAATGAGCGGTGCATCGTTTAAGTCGAATGGACGGATAAAGTCCTTGATCTTTTGTTCCGCTTCATCCTCTTTCGCTTCAAACACATGAAGATCAATCGCCGCCTCCTCAATAATGCGCTGAACAGGCTCACCGTTTGCTTCCATAAATGATGTACGCAATGACTCGTGGCGGTTCACAAGCTGATTGAGTGAGTCGCGCAGACGTGAAAGATCAAGCTCGCCTTCCATCAGAAGAACAGATGGCATATTGTAGCTGATCGTCTGCCGGTCAAGCTGATTCAGTACGTACATCCGTTTCTGCGCAGATGACAGTGGGTACATATCCTGTTTGTCAGCCGGTTTGAGCACGTGATGGCCGCCTGAAACCGCCGATGCCTCCATGTAAGCCGCAAGCTGGCGAACAGTCGGCTGCTCAAACAGCGCTTTAAGCGGTACGGTTTTCTCCAATTCAGCCTGAATATTGGCAATGAGCATCATCCCTTTTAGTGAATGGCCGCCTAAATCGAAGAAATTGTCGTCGATGCCGATCGCTTCTATGCCAAGCGTCTTCTGCCAAATGCGACATAGGCTCTCCTCAAGCGCTGTCTCCGGTGCGGCTGAGGCCCTGCTTCCGGATTGTTCCACGTGTGGCTTCGGCAATGCGTTTCTGTCGGTTTTCCCGTTTGCCGTCAGCGGAATAGCGTCAACCTGCACAAAGAAAGCAGGAATCATATGAGACGGCAGTGTTTGTGAAAGCTGGCTGCGGAGCTCTGCTTTTTCAATGGCTTGATCCGCCGTATAATACGCGCAAAGCTCTTGAAGCCCGCCCTCGGAAACTGCTAGCACAACCGCTTCTTGAATTCCGCTGAGACTGAGCATGACCGTCTCAATTTCTTTCGGCTCAATGCGATAGCCGCGGATTTTCACCTGATCATCGGCCCGGCCGATAAATTCAAGCGTACCGTCAGAAAGTCTCCGTACAACATCTCCGGTTTTGTACATAAGGCTGCCCGGTGAATATGGATTTTCAACAAATCTCTCAGCTGTCAGCTGAGGCCTGTTGAGATATCCTCTCGCAAGCCCCTGTCCCGTGATATAAAGCTGGCCACTCGCGCCCGGAGGCACAAGCTTTAACGCCTCATTTAAGACAAGCGCACCGGCATTCGCAATTGGCTGCCCGATTGTCGGGCGTTGCGCGAATGCATCCGGCTCAGACAGATTTACCCGTCCGGCAATGGCGCCGATTGTTGCTTCAGTCGGGCCGTAGTGATTGATAAATTCGGTATGTCCATACACCTTGTGGTAGGTGAAAACATCAGCCGGGATGATTTTTTCTCCACCCAAGACAATCAAGCGCAAGGATTCAAAGTTTGGCTCATTTGTAAAGCTGGACGTATTCACCATCGTATGGAACAGCGACGGTGTCAGTTTGATATATGTGATTCCGTGTTCCTTGATATAAAGCCCCATTTCATCTGGCGCCGTATAGGTTTCCTTCGGCACGATGTGGAGCTCACCCCCTGCCAGAAGTACAGGGAACATGCTCGTATAGCCTAGGTCGAATGCATAAGATGAAAGCAATACAGTCTTGTCGGTTTCCGTCAGGCTCGCCTCTTCACTAAACCAAGAAACATAGTTTGTCAGATTGCGATGCTCGATTTGCACACCCTTCGGCTTCCCGGTCGTACCAGACGTATAAATGACGTATGCAAGATTGCGAGATCCGGAGATCGGAGAGAGGTGCTCCTTACTCTCATTTCTCCATTTAGCATCATCAAGGTTGATGATTGCCCCTTCAAATTGCCCAATGGCCGTCATGTTTCTTTCGTTTACGACCGCTATTCTCGCTCCGCTGTCCTCTAATGAATAGCGGATGCGTTCCTCAGGCGTATCAGGATCAATCGGCAGGAAAGCCGCCCCCGCTTTCATGACACCGAGAATCGATACCATAACCTCAGCTGACCGATCCATGACAATTGCGACGATGTCTTCACTTCCTGCCCCTTGCGCACGAAGATGATGCGCCAGCTGATTCGCCTGTTCATCAAGCTCGCGATAGGTCAGCAGATTTCCTCCAGACCTCACCGCAGAATGATCAGGTGTTTGCTGGGCCTGTTTTTCGAAAAGAGCTGCAAAGGTCGCTTCAGTCATCTGAGTCATATGTCTTTCTTCAAGCAAAGCAGCCGTTTCTGTAGGTGAAAGCAGGTCTACATCAGACAGCCGAACGTTCGGATTAGCTGCGGCCGCTTTGATGATATTGACAAAGTGGCTGCTCCAGCGGCGGATCGTCTCGTCCTTGAACAGGGCAGTCGCATAGTCAAAGCTTAGGCCGATATCCTCTTCTCGCTCGACCGCTTCCAAGGAAAGATCAAATTTCGCCACGTGATGGAGCATGGAGTATGAAGAAATCTTCAAGTCTCCTAATCTCAATGATGGAATCTCCATGTTCTGCATGTTGAACATCACGCTGAACAGCGGACTTCGGCTTGTATCCCTTGTAAGCGGAAGCTTTTCAATCAGTTCCTCAAGCGGATAACTCTGATGCTTGAATGCTTGAAGGCTTGCTGTTTTGACTTCTTCAAGGAATTGCGCAAACGTTTTATCTCCCGCAGGCGCCGATCTTAGTGCGACCGTGTTGACAAACATCCCCGGTACATCTTGCAGATCAGGGTGTGTTCTTCCCGCAGTCGGCGATCCGACAATGATATCGTCCTGTGACGCGTACTTAGAAAGGAGTACATTGAACGCCGCCAGTAAAAACATATACATTGTCGTATCCGTTTCTGCCAAGAGTGACTTGATTTGAGCCGTCATCTGTTTATCAAGCCCAAACATCACGCGCTCTCCAGCAAAGCTCCGTTCAGCAGGCCGCTCAAAATCCGTCGGAAGATCAAGAATCGGCAGCTCACCTTTAAAGGTATCAAGCCAATACGCTTCATCCTTTTGAAGATCAGCATGTTCTTTATGCCAAACAGCGTAATCTTTATAGTGAATTTGCGGCTGCTCAAGATCAGCCCCTTGATACATTTTGGCGAGATCACCGATCAGAATGCCTGTTGAACTGCCGTCAGTAATGATATGGTGCATGTCAATCAGCAGCAGGTGGCGTTCTTCTTCAAGCTGGACAAGCTTCGAACGGACGAGCGGCGCGCGGTTTAATTCAAACGGCTGAATGAACGCTTTGATCATTTCCTCCGCGTCTTCTTCCCGTCCCTTGGCAGCCTCCAGCTGGAACGATACGTTTTTATGAACAGTTTGTGCAACTTCTCCGTCGATCATGTCAAACGATGTACGAAGGATTTCGTGCCGGTTGATTAATTGCTGAATCGCCTTTTCCAGCCGTTCTTTATCTATTTCTCCCTCCAGCAAAAGTACAGCGGGGACATTGTAGCTTGTGTTTTCTTGTCCAAGCTGATTGAGGATATACATTCTCCGCTGGGCCGGGGATACAGGATAATGCTGCTGATAAGGTGCTTGCTTGATCGGTTCAAACGTCTGCTCCTCCTTGCTATCGTTCTCGTCCAAATACAGCGCCAGTTCTTGAATAGTCGGCTTTTCAAAAAGCACTTTAATCGGCACTTCCTTATGAAAATGCTCTTGAATTTTCGCCGTCATCATCATCGCTTTCAAAGAATGGCCGCCGATCATAAAGAAGTTATCGGTAACGCCCGCTTTGACGCCGAGTACCCCTTCCCAGATCTCCGCTAATTTCTTTTCACTCTCTGTCTCTGGCGCTGCGTACTCCTGCTGCACGGCTTCTGATTGAGGCGCAGGCAGTTCTTTTTTGTTGATTTTACCGTTCGGCGTGAGCGGCAGGCTGTCCATCTGAATCAAATGGGCAGGAACCATATAATCCGGCAAAGATTCAGACAGCGTTTTTCTCAGCCCGCTGACAGACACTTTACGATCCGCCGTAAAGTACGCGCAAATTTCATTTTCATCTGCTTTGTTCTTGCGGATGATCACTGCAGCCTCTGTTACATGCTCTGCCATGTTCAGTTTTGTTTCAATTTCGCCAAGCTCAATTCGGAAGCCCCGCACCTTCACTTGATTGTCGATTCTACCTAAAAATTCGATATTGCCGTCCGGCAGCCATCTCGCCAAGTCGCCAGTGCGATAAATCCTTTCACCCGGTCTGAACGGATCTTCAAAAAATTGCTTCTCCGTCAGATCAGGAAGATTGACATATCCTCGCGCTACACCGATTCCGCCGACGCACAGCTCGCCGGGCACGCCAATTGGCTGCAGGCGCTGCTGCTCATCCATGATGTAGGCAGTCGAATTTCCGATAGGCTTCCCGATTGGAATAGAGTAGCTATACTCACGGTCGATCAAAAAACTTGTTGAAAATGTCGTGTTTTCTGTCGGGCCGTATCCGTTCCACAACGAAAGCGACGGCGATGCCTGTTTTACTTTGCTGACAATATGCGGCACGAGTGCGTCTCCGCCGATGATTACATGGCGCAGTGTGCCGAACATGCCGGCATCCTTTGCAGCAAGCTGGTTGAATAATGGTGATGTCAGCCACATGGTTGTGATTCTCTGCTCACGCAGGAATGCCGCAAATTGTTTCGCATCAAGCAGCGTCTCTTTTTTGACTGGATAAAGCGCTGCGCCATTCAGCAGTGCGCCGAATACCTCAAAAGTGCCGGCATCAAAGCTGACAGCGCCCGTTTGCGCCATGCGGTCCTCTTCATGAATCGGAACGTATCCTGCATTTTTAACGAGGCGCAAAATGCTTTTATGTTCGATCATGACGCCTTTCGGTTTACCCGTTGAGCCAGAAGTATACATGATGTATGCCAAATCAGACGGTGCGGATGGCAGATTGAGATTGTCAGCCGCTTCACTCTCTTCAAAACCGCTGTCCAGTGTAAGTACCGGCACTTGCAGCTGATGCGCCTGCTCTGTATAAGACTTTCCGGACAAGACCATCCGAATCGAGCTGTCCTCCGCCATGAAACGAAGACGGTCTTCAGGAAGCGCGGGATCAAGCGGCACATAGGCGGCGCCTGCTTTTAACACAGCCAGCATGCCGACAACGGTGTCTGCAGAGCGATCGTTCATAATCGCAGCTGTTTCCCCTTTTTGAAGACCTAGTTCGACAAGCTTTCTCGCCAGACGGTTTGCCGCTGTATTCAGCTGACGGTATGTCAGCTCAGCCCCTTCATACACGACAGCAGTGCTTGCCGGTGTTCGCTGCGCTTGCTCTTCAAACACTTGATGAACGGCCACGCCTTCAGGAAGTTCGGCTTTCGTCTGGTTAAACACCTCAACAATTTGCCGCTGCTCTTCGCCTCCCACAAGCCCGTACTCACGCACAACAGCGTCCGGCTGAGCGACAGCCGCCTCCATCATGCGGGTAAGGTGCTCCGCTGCCCGTTCGATAAAATCGGAATCAAAGGCGGCTCCGTTATATTTGATTTTGACAGTCCACGTTTTGCCTGGATACACAATCAGATTGAAATCGAAGCTCGTTTGCTCAAATGCGCTTTCTACCTTGATAGAAAATCCGAGCCGGTCTTCCATGCTGCCGTTTTCAAGCTCTTGATCAAGCGGATAATTTTCAAACGCGACCAGATGGTTCAGGAGATTGCCATCAAGGGCTGAGCGCTTTTGAATCTCATAGAGCGGTATGTAATCATAGCGCTCCGCCTCGACTGCATGCTGCTGAACAGCTGAGAAAATATCAGCGAAAGCAGCATCTCGATCGACTTTTACCCGAACCGGGATGGTGTTGATAAACAGCCCCGCCATCGTTTCAATCCCGTTGATTTCAGACGGCCGGCCTGATACGACCGTGCCGAAGACAACGTCATTCGCAAAGTTGTATTTGCTGAGAACAATGCCCCAAACGGCCTGAAACAGGTTTGGCCCTGTCACTTGATGGCGGTTTGCGGTTTGTTGAATGCGGGCAACCAGTTTTTCGTCCCATGTAAATGAATATTCTTTGTTAACGTATTCGTCTTTTTTCTCAGGCAGGCGGCCCGGGAGCACGCTCGGCTGTTCAAAACCCGCCAAGCGTTCGCTCCAGTAGCTCTCCGCTTCTTCACTGTCCTGTTTTCCAAGCCACTTGATGTAGTCGGAATAAGGCTTTCCCTGACCGTTTGCCGGTGTTCGGCCTGCTCTAAGCGCTTCGTAGTTTTGGAACAGGCTTTTCATGAGCACGCCCATGCTCCAGCCGTCCATCATAATATGATGATTGCTCCAGACAAGATACAGCTGATCTGCATCTAGACGGAAAACCGCCACCTTGAACAATATGTCTTTTGCCAGGTTAAAGCCTTGGCGTTGCACATCTTGTTTATACCGCTCAATGTACTCTTTCTGGCGGTTTTGGTCCGCATGACTGATATCTTCATAGTGCACCTTTGTTTTGCGTTCCGCTAGCACGACCTGACGCGGTTTTTGCAGCTGCTGGTGCACAAATACCGTACGGAGAATATCGTATGACCGAATCAGTTCATTGACGCTTTTCTCAAAGATTTCAAGATCAAATGTACCGTGAATCCCAAGCTCTAATTGTGTGAAGTACGAGGAAGAATGCGGATCAAGCATCGCATGATACAGCATTCCCTCCTGCATCGGTGTCAGTGCGTACACCTTTTGAATCGATTTTTTGCTCATATGCCACCTCTATTAGAAAATTTCCATTAATTTATCCAGTTCATCCAGCGTCAAATCGTCGTCGCCAAGGTCACTCGGCGTCAGTTCCGTTCCATCTTGAGATAGGCAATGTTCAATGATTCTGAGAAGATGGGCTTTAAAGCTGTCGCTGAATGTCTTTATCGTTTTTTCATGAAATTCAAGAGAATGATAGGCCATTGACATCGTCAGTTTCCCGTTTTCAATGTATCCGACAACATCGAGCGCGTTCGGCTTTTCTGTTTCCGGGCTTAACGACTGTCCTGACGGCAGCTCTGATCTCTTGAACAAGCCTGCATCCGACATGTCATCGAACTGTCCTAAGTAGTTAAAGCTGACATCCGGCTGAATCGAGAACGCCACATCTTCTTTATGTTCCGGCGCCGTCAAATAGCGGAGAATGCCGTAACCGACTCCCTTATTCGGTACATGTCTGATATCTTCTTTCATTTGCTTCAGCTGGTAGCCCAGATCATCAGCATGCTTCATATCGAGTACCATCGGGTACATACTCGTAAACCAGCCGACTGTCCGGGAAATGGTCAGGTCTTCTATAATTTCTTCACGTCCATGCCCCTCTAAATGAACACTTACTCGATCCTGACCTGTCCAGTCCTTCATCGCCAATCCGAATGCCGTCAGCAAAATATCATTCATTTCTGTGTGATATGCCTCATGCACCTTTGTGGTGAGCTGTTCTGTCTCTTCAGCAGTCAGCGAAAATTCGATTGTCCTTGTATGTTTCATTCGCTGATCACTAGATTCACGATCCTTCGGAAGCTTTGCCGCGACAATCTGTTCTTCAAGCTTTCTCCAATACTCTTTTTCTTTCAAAAAGGCTTTGGAGTTCGCGAAGTCTAGTAATCTCTCTGCATACTCCGCAAATGAATGTGTTTTCTGCGGGAGAACCGGTTCATTGCTTTGTTCAAGCTGTGTATATACCGCGGCGAAATCCTCCAGTAAAATCCGCCATGACACGCCGTCAACCACTAAGTGGTGAATGGCAAGAAGCAAGTGGTCTCCGTCTTCCGCTTGGAACAAGCCTGCTTTTAATAAGCCGCCTTCCTGCAAATCAATGCTGCTTTGCAGCCGTTCCGCTTCTCTCTCTATGCGGTCTTCATGATCTTTCGCTTGACCCTCGATTTGGATGATCTCCAATTGAGCTGAAGCATCTTCAAGTCCTCTGTTGTATTGAACGACCTCTTTCGTCCCCTCACGGTAAACCATGCGGAGTGCGTCATGATGTTCGATCAGCGCCTGCAATGTTTTCTCCACCCGTTCAGGATCAAAGCCCTTCGCGGCGTGAAGCATCACTGATTGGTTCCAGTGGTGCTTGTTCGTGAAATTCTTTTCAAAGAACCAGCGCTGAATCGGCGTCAGAATGACCTCGCCCTCCACTGGGCCTTGGTCTGCCTGTTTGCCTTCGGCACGCTCCACGTATTGGGTCAGCTCTTCGATCGTCGGGTGCTGGAAGAGATCTTTCATTTCCAGCTTCCAGCCGTGCTGGTTCAAGCGGCTCGCCATCTGGATTCCTTTGATGGAATCTCCGCCGAGCGAGAAGAAATTGTCACTGACACCGACTTCAGAAATACCGAGCACGTCCTGCCAAATGCCGGCAAGCAGCTCTTCCATGTCGGTGGACGGCGCTTTGTATTCTCCGCTCCCCGCTTCGATGTCCGGCTCAGGCAAGGCTTTACGGTCAACCTTTCCGTTTGCCGTAACCGGAAGTTCGTCCAGCGTCACCCAGAACGCCGGGATCATATAGTCCGGCAGAGTTTCTTTCAATGAAGACTTTAACGCTTCTATGTCAGCTGTTTCCGGTGTGACATACGCCGCGATTGCTGTTTGGCCGCCTTTATCTTTGACAGCTGTCACCGCCGCATCCTGCACCTCAGAAAGCTGGGCGAGCTGCACTTCGATTTCCGAGAGCTCGATCCGATAACCGCGAACCTTGACCTGCTGGTCAATCCGGCCGATGTATTCGATGCCGCCGTTCACCCACTTCACCAAATCGCCGGTGCGGTACATGCGTTCACCCGGCACAAACGGATCAGCGATAAACCGCTTCGCGGTTTCGTCTTCTTTATTCAGATAGCCTCGCGCCAGTCCGCGTCCCGCCACGCAAAGCTCTCCGGCCACGCCTTCCGGCTGAACCTGATTGCCCTCGCCGAGAATGTATACTCTCGTATTGGCGATCGCCCGCCCGATGGAAAGCGAGCCTTCCTCCGGATTGATTTCTGTGCTTGTCGCAACGACCGTATTTTCAGTCGGCCCGTAGTTGTTGACGAGCCTGTATGGCTGTTTCACGGCACGCTTCAGCTTGTCTCCGCCTGTCAGCAATACGCGGAGTGACGTATTCTCTAGCTCCATAAACTGTTCCGCCAGCTGCGTCGGCAGGAAGGTGATCGTCACCCCGTTCGTTTCGAAATAATCGTTCAAGCGGATGATATCAAGGCGGATCGCTTCATCAATAACGTGAAGCTCGGCGCCGATCGTCCAGGTCGGGAACATCTCCCAAATGGAAGCGTCGAATCCGAAGCCCGCGTACTTCGCGCTGCGGTCCTCCGCTGTCATATTGAACGCGTCGTGATGCCAGAAACACAGGTTCACAAGCGCATGGTGCTCAACCATGACACCCTTCGGCTGTCCGGTTGTCCCAGACGTGTAAATCATATAAGCAAGGTGATCCGCGGTAGTGTCGGTCTGCGGATTTTCCTCATCATTTTCATCAAGCGGCAAACTCAGGATTGTGCGGTTGCCGTCGAGAAGAATGACCTCGCCCGTATAGCTGTCCGGCACTGCGATGCCTTCCTGTTTCAAGAGAAGTCTCGCACCGCTGTCCTGTAGGATATAGTCAATCCGCTGTACCGGATAGTCAGGATCAATCGGCACAAACGCCGCTCCCGCCTTTAAGACGCCGAGCACCGCGGCAGCCATTTCCAGCGATGGCTTCGTGAGAACGCCGACGCGCTCATCCGCGCTGATGCCGCAGTCGATCAGAATCCGGGCAAGACGGTTCGCCTTGGCGTTCAGCTCGCCGTACGTCCATGACTGGCCGTTGTATGTAACAGCCGGGCGGTCTTTGTAGCGCTGAGCTGTTTCTTCAAATAGCTCATGAACGGTTTTGTCTGTCGGCACAGGCAGCGTTTTGCCCTTCCATGCCTCCAGAAGCGCTTGTTTTTCTGGTTCAGTGACGAGTGACAGGCTGGAAAGCGGCTGGTTCGCATTTCCGGTAACTGCAACTAGGAATTGCACCCAGTATTGCTTCCATCGTTCAATTGTTTCAGGTTTAAACAGCGCAGTATTGTATTCAAGTACGAACGTAAGCCCTCCGTCCGTTTCGTCAGCCGTCAGCGTGATATCAAACTTAGCCGTTTTATGTTCAAAAGGATGCTGCTCCAGCTGAATTCCTTTCATCATTAGATCCTTGATGTTCGCATTTTGCATCGAAAATACAGCATCGAATAACGGATTTCTGCTCGTGTCACGCTGAACCTGTACGTTTCCGATCAGGTCCTCAAGCGGATAATCCTGCGCATCAAAAGCATTGAGCGCGGTTTCTTTCACTTCGCTAAGATAGTCAGCAAATGTTTTTTCACCTTTTGGATACGTGCGCAGCGCCAACGTATTGACGAACATTCCGATGACGCGGCTGACGTCCGCTTGGGATCGTCCGGCTACCGGTGAACCGACGATGATATCGTCTTGCCCACTCAGTTTCGATAAAAACGCACTGTATGAAGCCAGAAGCACCATGTACAGTGTGGAATCCGTTTCTTTTGCAAGTCTGCGCAGAGCTTCAGCTTTGCCTGCTTCTAATGAAAAGGCAATACGGTCCCCTTCAAATGTTTGAACGGCAGGCCGGCTATAGTCAGTCGGTAGCGTCAGCACCGGCAGCTCTCCGTCCAGCTCCTTCAGCCAATGCTCCTCTTGTTTCTTGTAGTGTTCAGACTGAATAAACTGCTGCTGCCACACGGCATAATCCTTATATTGAATGCGGAGCGGCTCAAGGGTTTCTCCGTCGTACAGCTTCGAAAGTTCCTCAATCAGCACACCAACAGACGCACCATCAGAAATAATATGATGCATATCGAACAGCAGCACATGCTCAGTGTCTGAATGCTTGATCAGGCCCATTCTGAACAGCGGGAGCCGATCGATTTTGAAAGGCTTGATAAACTCAGAAACGATCCGCTCTGTCTCTTCTTCTGCGGCTTCGAAATATGCCATCTCACACTCAGCTTCTTCCCAGATCCGCTGCACAGTTTCTCCATCTTTTATTTCAAACGTGGTTCTAAAGGCTTCATGACGCTGCATTAACTGCTGCATGACGCTGTTAAGCCTTTTAACATCAAGCTCACCTGTAAGGCGCAGAACCGCTGGCATGTTATAGCTCGTTTGCGCTCCTTCAAGCTGCTGGAGCACATACATCCGTTTTTGCGGTGAGGAAACCGGATACGTATCTTGTTTCTTTGCCGGGCTGATACTGATGGCTGTCCCTTTTTCAGAGGAGGCAATTACCTGTGCTAAGCCCTCAACCGTAGGTGACTGGAAGAGATCTTTAAGTGACAGCTCAACACCCAGTTCCTGATGAACTAAGGCAAGCATCTTCATACCAGCTAATGAATGTCCGCCGATGTCAAAAAAGTGATCATAAACGCCAACCTGTTGAACCTGAAGCACCTGCGCCCAAATGTCTGCGAGTTTTTGTTCCGTTTCATTGCGAGGCGCAACATATGAAACACCTCTTGAGACGCTGGCATCAGGAAGCGGCAGCGCTCTCCTGTCGATTTTTCCGTTCCCGGTCAGCGGCAGCTCGTCCATTTGAATAAACACTGCGGGAATCATGTAAGCCGGCAGATCCTTTGCCGCATGTTCTCTCAGCTCTTGAGATGAGATTTCTCCCGCTCCAACAAAGTACGCGCAGAGCAGCTTGTCACCCGCTCCTTGATCAACAGCAAGCACGATAGTCTCCTGCACGCGGTCATGAGTTTGCAGCTGATGTTCGATTTCTCCAAGCTCGATGCGCTGTCCGCGGATTTTCACCTGGTGGTCGATCCGCCCGATAAATTCGATGTCGCCATTCGGCAGCCATCTGGCGAGGTCACCCGTTTTATACATGCGTTCGCCGGACGTAAACGGATGCGGAACGAACTTCTCTTCAGTCAGTTCTGGACGGTTGTAATAGCCTTTCACCAGTCCTTCGCCGCTCACGCAAAGCTCCCCGGCAATCCCGGCAGGCTGCACGTGTCCCGCCCGGTCAAGGATATATACTTCCGTATTGCTGACCGGTTTTCCAATCGGAACAGTCAGTGTGTCCTCCTCCAATTCATCTACCGGATAATACGTTGCGAAAACCGTGCTTTCAGACGGCCCATACATGTGAAGGAGCTTGCCTTTTCCAACCGTTTGCAAAGCTTTTCTGACATGTTCAACCGAAGCCCGCTCCCCGCCGAACATAATCTTGCGCAGCGTTGACAAGCACGCCGGATTCAAGTCCACAAGCAGGTGGAATAAAGCAGTTGTAATCATTAGAATGCTGATGTTCTCCCGCTCAATAACACGAGACAGGCGAGCCATATCCAAAACGGTTTCTTTCGGTATCAGTACAAGCTTGGCACCGTTTAACAAAGAACCGAACATATCAAACATAAACGCGTCAAACACGTAATTGGAAAGGCCGAGAATCGTGTCCTGTTCCGTAATGCTGAGATAATTCGTTTCCTTCACCGTACGCAGAATATTGGCATGTGTCACGATATTTCCCTTTGGTGTTCCTGTCGTTCCGGAAGTATACGTCAGGTTGGCCATCGCCGAAGACTCAAGAGGCAGTGCGAGATTTTGCGCATCAGCATGATAGCTTTCTTCCTCATCTGCAAGCACGATAACGCCTTCGAACTCTGCTTCCTCTGCTAAAGCCTTTAATTTTTTCTGAGTGAGAAGCAATTTCGCTCCACTGTCACGGAAGAAATGCTGCATCCGCTGAATCGGATGTTCCGGATCAATCGGAACATACGCCGATCCAGCTTTTAAAACGGCGAGGATCGACACAATCATGTCCATTGACCGCTCGCACAAGACAGCAGCTGTTCTGCCTTCACCTGCCCCGAGAGAAAGAATGCCGCGCGCTAAACGATTGGCACGTTCATTCAACTCACGATAGGTAAGTGACTTGCCTTCATATTGAAGCGCCGCATGGTCTGGCGTCTTCGCCGCTTGTTCTTCAAACAGCTGAACAATCGTTTTTTCTTTCGGATAAGGTGTTCTGCCCGGGTTAAACTGCTGAATTTGCGAAGCAGCCTCCTCTTCAGAAAGAAGCTTGTAATCAGAAATCTGTTTCTCAGGCTCAGCCGCAGCATCTTCAAGCAAACGCGCAAAATGGTTGAGCAGCCTGTCAGCCGTGCTTTGCTTAAACAGCTTCGTGCTGTAGTCCAAATCAAGCTCAATGCCTTCATCGGTTTCTCTCGCCTGCATTGTCAAATCAAACTTTGCAATCTTGAAGTTGGTCTCATGAACAGACAAGACCAGATCACCGACAGCAGGAATACCCTCTGTCGCATTTTGAAGACTGAACATCGTGTCAAACAGCGGGTGTCTGCTTACATCACGAGGGATATTCAAATCTTCAACAAGCCATTCAAACGGATAGTCCTGATGAGAAAAGGCATCCAGCACATGTTTGCGGACACGCGAAATCAATTGGGTAAACGTCTCGTCCTGCTTCACTTCACTGCGAATCGCGAGTGTATTAACGAACATCCCCACAATCCCCTCTGTATCGGAGTGGTTTCTGCCCGCTGACGGCGTTCCGACAATGATGTCATCCTGTCCCGTATACTTTGACAAAAGCGTATAGTAAGCGGACAGCATCACCATATACAGCGTGGCGCCATTTTGTTCAGCCACACGATTTAAGCGATCCTTTAATCCCACATCCAGCTTGATTGACACCCGATCCCCTTCAAAATTTTGAACAGGCGGTCTCGGATAATCAGACAAGAGCTGAAGCACCGGAAGCTCTCCCGCAAAGACTTCCTTCCAATACGCCCGGTCCTTCTGGTACCCTTCAGCAGCCTGGCCGCCTTGCCACACAGCGTAATCCTTATACTGAAGACGAAGCTCAGGAAGCTGTTCGCCTTTGTATATCCGTGCTAACTCCTCCAAAATAATGCCGATGGACACACCGTCAGAAATCAAATGATGCATGTCAAACAGAAGCATATGGCGGTTCTCTTCAAGCTTCATCAAGCCGATTCTGAACAGCGGTGCTTTTTCCAAATCAAATCTCCGAACGAATGAAGTCATAATTGCCTCATCTGAGCGGCCGCGTCTTTCAATCATCTCGATACTGAAATCGACGCTGTCATGAATGTTCTGTCTCGGCGTGCTGTTTTCAAGAATAAATGACGTTCTCAAAGACTCATGTCGGCGGATTAACCCTTGAAATGCGTGCTCCAGCTTTTGGAACTCTAAAGGCCCTTCCAAAATCGCAGCAGCCGGCATGTTGTATCCAACCCCCGCATCCTCAAACTGGCTGACGATATATGTTCGCTGCTGTGCCAAAGAAAGCGGGTAATGCTCCTGTTTTTCAGCAGGTTCAATCGCAGCAAATTCCCGGTTTTCTCTGTGTTTGGCTTTCTCTGCAAGTGCCGCAATCGTCGGATTCTCAAACAAGTATTGAAGCGAAATGTCAGCGCCTGTTTCCTTATGAATTTTTGTTAAAAGCGTCATAGCCTTTAATGAATGACCGCCCGTTTCAAAGAAATTGTCAAAGATCCCCGCCTTCTCAACATTCAGTACGTCCTGCCAAATGGATGCGATTGCTTTTTCCGTATCATTGCGCGGCGCCGTATAGGCTGTTCCGCTTACCGCCTTCAACTCTAGTGCAAACAGCTTCCGGCGGTCCACTTTACCGCTAGGCGTGAGCGGGATTTCTGTCACTTCTGTGTAGTAAGTCGGGACCATGTAGTCAGGAAGCTTCTTAGCCGCATGCTCCCGCAGGCTGGCCGGGGCAAAATTACTGCCAGACTTCTGTACAACATATGCGCAAACCTCAAGATTTCCCTGTTCGTCGGGACGAGCCAAAACAACGGCTTTCTCAACGTCCGGCGCCTGCTGAATCACAGTTTCAATTTCACCCAGCTCAATCCGATAGCCGCGGACTTTGACCTGGTCATCTTCTCTTCCTAAATATTCAATTGTTCCGTCTGAAAGCCAGCGAACCACATCTCCCGTCCGGTACATCCGATCGCCTGGCACGAATGGATCTTGTGAAAACTTTTCAGCCGTCAAATCAGGCAGATGCAAATAGCCGCGGCCAACACCATCGCCAGCGATATAAAGCTCGCCCGCCACGCCTTCAGGCTGCAACTGGCCTTTTTGGTCTAAAATATATAAACGGTTATTTCCCAACGCTTTCCCGATCGGCACATACGCTGAATGACCAGCACTCTCCGGAATAACCGGATGGACGGAAGCGTCGACACACGTTTCAGTCGGACCATAAACATTGGTTAAACGCGGTACTGTCCCTGCTTCTTTAAACTTCTTCATTAGCTTGTCCACAACAACAGAAGAGAGGGCCTCTCCTCCGATCAGCATATGCTTCAGCTTGATGCCGTCGAGATCGCCCGCCGCTATTAGCATCTGCAGATGGGCAGGTGTCCCGTCCGTCGCCTCAATAGAGTACCTGCGATAATACGAAGCAAGGGCCGATCCGTTCGTCACTGTTTTCTTCGGCACGATATAAAGGGTTTGTCCCAAAAGAAGAGAAGCAAAGATCTGCTGTACTGACGCATCGAAGTGGAACGGCGCAAGCAATGCCATCCGCAGTGTTTGATTTCCACTTTGGTAAATCGTGTGCTGCAAAGATTCAACCAAGTGATGAACCTGGCGATGCTCGATCATCACACCTTTCGGACGCCCGGTTGTTCCCGATGTGTAAATAATGTAGGCAAGGTTCCGTGCGTTCACATCTACATTCAGGCTTTCGTCTGGACCTTCGGCAATCGCCTGATCAAAATCAATCAGCTCAGCATCAGCTGCAGGAGCTGCAACCTTCGATTCAGTTAGAATGAAGTCCGCGCCGCAGTCCTCCAAAATATATTGAATGCGCTCCGCCGGAAAAGCAGGATCAATCGGCACATAGGCTCCGCCGGCTTTTAAAATCCCCATGATAGACGTAATCATCCGTTCAGAGCGTTCAAGCAGAACCGCAACAGGACTGTCCGGGCCAACCCCTTTCTGTTTCAGCACATTGGCGATGCGTGCAGATTGTTCATGTAACGTTCGATAGGACAATGTGCGATCTTCAAATACAACCGCTGGATGATCAGAAAGCAGCTCAGCCTGTTCTTGGAACAGCTCTGGAATCGTCATATCCTTACGATAGCTGACTGATTCACCGCTGGCCCTCGCAAGCAGCTTCTCTTTCTCCGCTTCAGAAATCAGCGTTAATTCATCAATTGCATCATCTGGATGAGATAATGCACTCTCCAGCATCGTCATCATGCGTTCACAAATCATTTTGATTTCTTCACGTGAAAATAAATCAGTGCGGTAATCAAAATCAATGGTGAGTTTCCCTGTATCCCATCGATCCTTTACATGAATCGAGATATCATTTAACCCGCTGCCGCTGAAAATCGGCTCAGTCAAAAAGGAAAGATCCTTTTCTTTCTCCCACTGCATCACTTGATATTCAAGAGAAATCGTAAACAGCTGCGTCAGAGAGCTCTTTGTTTCACGCAAATCGTTGATTAGAAGGTTATACGGATACTTTTGGTGACGCAGCGTCTTCATGAGATCCTTCATACGGTCTTTGACAAAATCTAAAAACGACTGACCGCCGTCCACGTTTGTCCGAAGCGGAACTGTCGAAACAAACATGCCAAGCATCTGCTTCTCTTTCGCATTTGTCCGGTTGCCCATAAAGGTTCCCGTCACGACATCATTTTGGCCGCTGACTCTGTACAAATAAGCGGCAAGCAACGATTGAAACACCGAAAGAACACTAACCTTGTTTGACTCACAAAACGATAGGATCTGCTGATGAAGCGCTTCAGGCACATCTTTAGAGAACCTCTCAGCATCTAAACTTCCTCCTGCGGAAGCATCTCGTTTCAGGGAAACAAGCTCAGGCACTAATTCGAATTGCTTGTTCCAAAACGCCTTGTCCTTTTCAAACCGCTTTGATTGAGCATAGTCCTGTTCAGATAAAACATGATCGATAAATGAATGCGAGATGCCTTCTTTTGTTTCTGAGCCGCCGGCTAATTCTAAATAAATATGCATAATCGCATTTCCGAGAATATTCATAGAGATTCCATCAGAAATCACGTGATGGACATTTGCGTAAAACCACACTTCATTTTCCTTTATGGTGAACACGGAAAAACGAAACAAATCACAATCGTAAAGCGGTAAAGGTTTTTTCGTTTCCTCCCGGCTCCATTGTGAAATAGACTCCTTCGCATTCGGATCTCCAGTGGTATCAGTATGTTTTATATCAACAGGCCGATACTCGCTTATATATTGAACAGGCTCCCCGTTTTCATCGAGCTGCAAACGAAGGCGCATGGCGTCATTTCTGCGGATAAACTCTTGAATCGCTTGCTCAACAAGCACCCAGTCAACCTTGTCAGTTGAAACCAGCTTACCAATCCCCGCAAGATTCGAAATACTTGTGTGAGGATAAAATTTTTCTGTATACCAAATTCGTTTTTGTGCATTCGTTAAAGGATAAAAAGTTATTTCCATATTGTCATACCTCCCCTAATCTTCAATAACTAGTGAACATGTGCAGCGTGTTTTCCCTTTCTTATCCATACAAGCTTTTAAACCTTATGAACTAACAGATGAAAAAGCCAAAAGTACTACACATAAAAAGCAGTGCATTCAAACAAACAAAACCATTCTGCCGCTATCAAAACCGGCTGCCATCATCATCATTGCGGTGTTTCACACAAACGGATAAAACCGCAATATCCCTTATCCCAAATTTGGCTATTTATTCATTGTTTTCTGTATATTTTTACATTACTACACTACCGTTCACTTTAAATGAAAAAAATGTTTTTATCACCGAAAAATGGGTGAAAAGTTTCATGCGGGATACCGAAAGATTCCACTTTATACACTGGGATATTTTTGCGGGATACCGCAACAATTTCCACTAAATATTTTTTACAGAAAAATAAAAATTTTACAACTTGTCCATCTTATTAAATCCCCTTATTGTTGAAAATCATTTACATGACATCTATTTACCGCACAAAAACCGAAAAACAAGCAAAAAAAAGACACCCTTGCGAAGAGCGCCTTACAACGATTCCTTTATGACGTTTTTGTCAATATCAATCAGTTCCATATAGCCTTTCCCCCACTCATACATAGCATCAAGAATCGGCATGAGGCTTTCTCCATGCTGGGTCAAGGAATATTCAACCTTCGGCGGGACAACCGGATACACTTCCCTGTGAACAATCATATCCTGTTCAAGCTCTCTCAGCTGATTCACGAGGATCTTCTGCGTAATATCAGGGATCAACGTTTTTAATTCATTGAACCGTTTTGTGCCTTCTTTTCCTAAATGCCACAAAATGAGCATTTTCCATTTACCGCCGATCACTGCAAGCGTTAATTCCTTCTCACAATTAAACCTTTTGTCGTCCATCCGGCTCAAAAGAATCCCCCCCTTCGTATACTTTTGTATGTTAGATACGTATCATTATTTACTTACTTTTGCATACTCCTTTTTATTATACTCACTCATAAAACCAAGCGAAAGAAATCTGATTCCCTCTCCTCACAGTATCCTCCAAGTAACTATTTGACTTCAAAGTGCCTACTTCTCATCAAAAGAGGGAAGCTATAGAATGAAAAATAATTCAAAAAAGGAGTGGATCAACAATGGAATTACAGCTAGCATTAGACCTCGTGAACATCCCCGAAGCCATCGAGCTCGTCAAAGAAGTTGAACAATATATCGACGTGGTTGAAATCGGAACACCGGTTGTCATTAATGAAGGACTCAGAGCCGTTAAAGAAATAAAAGAAACATTTCCGCAATTGAAGGTTCTAGCAGACCTGAAAATTATGGACGCCGGCGGATACGAAATCATGAAAGCATCAGAAGCGGGCGCTGACATCATCACCGTTTTAGGCGCTACAGACGACGCAACGATTAAAGGCGCAGTAGAAGAAGCCAAAAAACAGAAGAAGAAAATCTTAGTTGATATGATTAACGTGAAAGATATTGAATCCCGTGCGAAAGAAATTGACGCACTCGGTGTTGACTACATCTGCGTCCACACAGGATATGATCTTCAAGCAGAGGGCAAAAACTCTTTTGAAGAATTAACGACAATCAAAAATGCCGTAAAAAACGCAAAAACGGCTATTGCGGGGGGCATCAAACTTGATACTCTTCCTGAAGTGATCAAACAAAAGCCTGACCTTGTCATAGTTGGGGGCGGGATTACAAGCGCAGCCGATAAAGCAGAAACGGCTTCAAAAATGAAACAGCTGATTGCCCAAGGATAACGGTATGAAAACGACTGAATACGTAACGGAAATTCTCAATGAGTTACACCGTTCAGCGGCTTTTATTTCTGATGAAGAAGCTGATCAGCTTGCCGATCACATTCTCTCATCCAACCAAATTTTCACTGCGGGTGCGGGTCGGTCTGGCCTGATGGCAAAATCCTTCGCGATGCGATTGATGCACATGGGCTTCAACGCTCATATTGTTGGTGAGATTCTCACTCCGCCGCTCAGAGCAGGAGATCTCGTTATCATCGGCTCAGGATCAGGCGAGACAAAGAGCCTGATCCACACAGCAGTAAAAGCAAATAGCTTAGACGGGGTTGTTGCCGCTTTAACCATCAATCCAGAATCTAGCATCGGAAAACAGGCAGATCTCATCGTCAAAATGCCCGGTTCTCCTAAAGACCAGTCAAACGGAAGCTATAAAACCATACAGCCAATGGGATCATTATTTGAACAAACTTTGCTGCTGTTTTATGATGCAGTCATTTTAAAACTCATGGAGAAACAAGGGCTCGATTCTGATACCATGTTCACCCAACACGCAAATCTTGAATAGTGTCACACAACCGGCCTGAACATCAGGCCGGTTTTATTATTTCTAAAATAAAACTTTAGACTTAAAAATCCGATAAGTAATATGACCTTAAGCTAGGAACAAAAATTCTCTGCCTCGTTCTCGTAATTGTTCTTTTGTTTTCGCTATCAACCGGCACTGTGATGCTTAAGGAAATTACAGACAGCATGAAACAAATGGCGACTGAAAAAGCGAAAGGCGATCTGGCTTTAAGCAGTGCTTATATTGTGATGCCATTTCAGGGGAGTGGCAGATAAAGAACAATAAGCTTTATAAAGGTCAAACACAAATCAACGAAAATGAGGATATCGTTGATCTGCTTGGCGAAAAAACAGGTGACCAGGTGATACCGTTACGATTTTCCAAGGAGATACTCGTGTAGCAACCAATGTCATGAAGAATGACGAAAGAGCTGTTGGCACTCAGGCTTCTCCAGAAATTACCGACACCGTTTTAAAGAAGGGAAAAACATTCAACGGACAAGCAGACGTGGCGGGCTCTTCTTACCAGACGGCATACATGCCTTTAAAGGATCAAAATGGGAATATCATCGGCATGCTGTATACCGGAGCCAATCAAAGCATTTTAGCATCACTTACGCAATCACTTTTCACTCATTCGCTATCGTTCTTGTTATCGTCATTATTGCATCAGTCATCCTTGTCCTGCTTTTCACAAGAAGAATTAATAAGCGGCTGAACGCTTTAAAATGCGCCTTTGAAAGTGCCGGAAACGGAGATATGACAAAAGAGGTGTCAGACAAATCCGGTGACGAGCTACCAGAACTGAGCGTCTATTACAATAAGATGAGAATGAAACTGAACGATACCATCCAAACCGTACAGCAATCAGCCCTTCAGCTTGCGTCTGCCTCTCAGCAGCTCTCAGCCGGAGCAGAGGAAACAAATCAAGCTTCAGAAAAGATTACAGAAGCTGTACAGCAGATTTCAAATGGAGCCCAGCATCAGATCACGCGAATTGAGACCAGTGAAAGTTCATTAAGACAAGCTTCAGCAGATATCCGGGTTATTTCTTCAAATACTGCTGCTATTGCCGACAAAGGGCAGCTTGCGCAATCCAAAGCCGCCATTGGCCAAAAGGAAATTTCTAATGTGCAGGCACAAATGGATGCAATTCACAATTCGATACAGAAAAGCGGGGAAATCATACACCAGCTGGACGGCCGCTCTAAACAAATTGAGCAAATTTTATCCGTCATCACCAAAATTGCCGATCAAACAAACCTGCTCGCGCTGAATGCAGCGATTGAAGCTGCCAGAGCCGGTGAGCAAGGCAAAGGTTTTGCTGTTGTTGCCGATGAAGTGCGTAAATTAGCGGAAGAATCTCAACAGTCTGCGGGACAGATTTCAAAACTGATCACAGAAATCCAAAAAGATATGAGCCAATCTGCAAGCTCTATTGCGCATGTGAAAGCGGAGGCTGCAGAAGGCGTCACGATGATCCAGCGCACTAGAGATGCATTTAAGGAAATTGCAGCTGCAACAGGTGAAATCAGCGCTGAGATTAGTGATTTATCAGCACCTGTATCAAACATTTCAACTACTGCACATAACATAAACGAATCCTTTCCAGCCAATACGGCTGATATTAAAAATGCTACAGAAAATACCCGGCAGGCGGCTACACTAACAGAAGAACAATTTGCTGCAATGGAAGAGATTACCGCAGCTTCTGAAACGCTGTCTCAATTAGCTGAGGAGCTTACCGGTATCATAAGCCAATTTAAAATGATTGATCAACCCAAAAACGGCTGATGACTTACTATTATTATTGTAAATTAGCAACGGTATTTTACTGAAAACAAATATTTCGACCTGCTAAAATTACGTTTTCAGCAATAAACTGATTGTAAAATTAAAAATTTTGACCTTTACACCAAACGCTTTCTGGATTACTCTTGGAGCAGTTTTAAAGTTGCTAAAAGCGGGAGGTGAACATCACGATGGACTTCATAAAAACGATACTTCTCGTCATCGTCGTCATAGCAGCTGCAGCTGTCGGCCTGATCAAGGGAGACTTTTTCTCAGATGATCAAAAAACGTCTCAAACTGAAGAATATGACGAAACAATCGCCCTCCCTTCTGACCGTTATCCCGAAACGGCCAAACATATTAAGGATGCGATAAATGAAGGGCACTCAGATGTGTGTACCATCGACAGAGACGGAGCTGAGGAACGCCGCGAGCAATCATTAAAAGACGTACCGCCAAAAACGGGGTATGACAGAGATGAATGGCCAATGGCCATGTGTAAAGAAGGCGGTGAGGGAGCTTCTGTAAGATACATTTCTCCTGCTGACAACCGCGGTGCAGGTTCTTGGGTCGGGCATCAGCTTACAGATTTTCCAGACGGCACAAAGGTTTTATTCACGATTCAGTAAACAATAGAGGAGGAACAGCACATTGATCAAATCATGGAAGCCGCAAGAACTGTCGATTTCATATCATCAATTTACTTTATTTCAAAAGGATTCAGCACCTCCTGTTATGGATTGGACTGACGAAGCGATCGAAAAAGGATTTGCTTCGGCGGATGGTGCGATTTCATTTGAAGCACAGAGAAATACAAAGGCCTTTATTCTTTTGCGCCTAAACAGTTCAGAAACTGTAAACTCCTACGAAAAGAAAGTGACTGTTCCTTTTCAAGTCACAGAAAACGGTATTGAAATTGAAAGCATTATGTCTAAAAGGCTGTCCTTTGATATTCCTAAAGGAGACTATCAATTGACATGCTGGACGGTGCCGGCTGAGATGTCAGATCTGCACGCCGACACTTATATTATTGATGCTGTTTCTGTGTAATGAAAAAGCCCTGAGAGCATGACTCTCAGGGACTCTTTATAAACTTTTTCCGTTCGTCTTGATTACATCCTGATACCAATAGAAGCTTTTTTTCTTCAAGCGTTTTAAATCATGTGTATTTCTTCATCGCGATTGACATATCTGTTAAGCTGGCTGAACGGCTACCAAAAAAGATACCAATTTGTATGGATGCTGATGGATCATAGTGTGTTATCACTCCAAAAATATTTGATAAACATAGGCTGTGAAACGCGTTTTATATCAACTCAATATCAATCTCGAAACAGCTCATTCAATATTTTTTCTCTGTGTCCAAGAAAATATCGTGTTAATTGAACATGTTCTGTTTCCTCATAATCTGTATGATGTATCCCACCATCAAAGCTTAAAATATTTGCATTGGGATAGCCCAGGAGGATCGGGGAGTGAGTCGCAATGATCATCTGCACATTTCCACCCTTCACCAAATCATGTATTAACCTCAAAAAAGCCAACTGCCTGGCTGGAGAAAGTGCCGCTTCTGGCTCATCTAAAAGATAAATCGCTTTTTCATTAAAACGATGACGGAACAGAGACATAAAGGATTCTCCATGTGATTGCTCGTGTAGCGGCCTCCCGCCATAAGAACGGTATGGCTGAGGAGCATCTAATTCCATCTCATCCAGATGAAGAGAAAGATGATAAAACGATTCAGCTCTTAAAAAGAAGCCATTTGTCACCTTTGGCAGCCAAGATAAACGTATGTAATCACCTAAATGAGAATCTGACTCCTGTAATTCATAAACATTATTTCGGCTTCCACCCGCTGTATTGAATTCACACTTATTTGCTATTGCTTCAAGCAGAGTGGATTTGCCAGATCCATTTTCTCCTACAAAAAAAGTCACTTGGCTAGTAAATATAACTTCATTTAATTGATTGATAGCCGGGATAGTAAAAGGAAAATTGTCAAAGTCCGCAATCTTATCACGAAGAAGAGTAACTTTTTTTAAAAACATAGCATCTCCTTTCTCTCACTCAGTTACACAATATATTGAGAAAAATTTTCTGCATCCATAAAAATACAGACCATCCTAGTATTCCGACGCATAAGGCTAACCAGAACGGCACATGAATTTTCAGCAAAAACGCCAAAATAGCGAGTAAACAAACTGTAGCAGGGATCCCTGTAAGCACACCTGTAGCAAATTGACTTAATTGAGCTGTTTTTTCCCCCTGTATTTGCATCCAAAAAAGGCTTAATAAACTGACCAAGGGTAAAGCCGCAATAATCCCCCCATAAGTTGGATATCTTTTTGATATTTCAGTAACAAAACCGATAATCAAAGCTGAGATGATCACTTTGCTTAAAAATGCCATTGTTTAGCTTCCTTACTTAAAAGTTCAAAGGCCTGTTCAAGTAATTCCTTTTCTGAAGTACTCATTCGTTTCATTATTTCCGCTAATTTCTCTTTATCTAGCTGTGTGTGCTGTTCAAGTACAGATCTTCCTTCTTGCGTTAAGAAAACGAAAACCTTCCGTTCATCTTGCTGACTTCGCCGTTTAGCTACTAATCCCTTTTGAATTAATCGTTTAGCATGCTCTGACGCAGTATTGTGAGAGACAGACAAGTATTCAGCCAAAGCCCCTATTGTGGCCTCGCCTTGCTTTTCAATGTGCTGCATAAGCCGTATTGCCTGGTGAGAGATATTGTCTTTATGTTTGTAATGTAATAAATAATAAATATCTGTCCATTGCTGATTTAGTTTAGCTATGTAATCCATTTCCACATGACACCCCTTTATATCTTATTATACGATATAACGGGCTATTGCGATATTAATTTCGAATGCACTCATTTATTACAGCAACTTTTTCACAATAAAAAAGCACCCAATTCTCATTGGATGCTTACTGTCTTAATGTCTTTTTTCAAATTTATGCTGATGAGGGTGAGGCTTCGGAACAAAGCCGTGTTGTTTCATCATTTCAAAGTGTTTGTCCATGTGATTTTTGATGTGTTCTCCTCTTTCTTTAGGCAGGACACCGTATTGCACATACTTTGAGATCACGTCTTTGCGCTTTTTTAGTATGTCTGCTTCCAGCTGTTCAATTTCTGTCTTTTGCTGATCTGTCAGTGTGACATGCGCGGGAGGCTGCTGCTGTTTTTCAGCGGCTTCAGCTATGCCGGTCAGAGAAATGACAGCTGCGGCTATGAACATTGTGATGATATTGATTGTCATTCGTTTCATCCAATTTATTCCTCCAATCCTATTTTTCATATGTTTTGCTGCATTTTATTTTTTATACATGCAAAAGAAAAAGAGCGAACCATTATTCGCTCAGCTTGTAGAGAAAACGATGTTTTTCTACAAGCTTTTTTTGTTTTACGCTGTTTTTTTGGATATTCAGCTGATTTCAAAAACAGAAAAAGAGCTCCCGCATACCTAGCTCCGCTTGGCTAGGTATGTGGCAATCTTCTTCATATTCTGGCATGCGGCTGTGAGGAGAACTTGTTCGCTCACATTCCGTTTTCCCCTCAACCTGCAATAGCGAAGCCCATGCAGCTGTTTTGAATCTGCAAAGCTTCGCTCTATTTTTTCTTTTCTTTTTTTATAGAGGGTTTTTCCTGAAACAGATAAGCGATTTTGTCTGACCTTTTCTTTGTGGTCCTCCCATACATGCCGGGTGATGACTTTCTGGCGGTTCTTTGATCTTGTGCATTGCGCAAGCAATGGACATGCGGAACAGGTTTCAGGATTTGATTTATATGACCGGTAGCCTTTTCGGTCAGTTGTTGAGTATGTAAGTACCTGCTGGTTCGGGCAAATGTAACGGTCTTGTTCACTGTCATAATGAAATTTCCATTTTGGAAACAAGCCTCTAGTGGGATGATATCGTCTATGGGCAATAACGCCAAAAATATGACGGTCAGATAATCCTTTACAAATGGGAGTCGTTAAATATCCGGAATCAAGAGCGACAGCTTCCACTTGAAAACCAAATCGTGCGATTTGGTGATCCAATCGGTCAAGGTAAGGCACAGAATCATGAACATTTCCGGGTGTGACATAGGCATCGGTGATAATGTTATGTTTCATATCCGTTGTACGGTGGTCTAAATAGAAAAAACCTTCGGGTTTGTTTTCGCGATAAAGATACCCACTTTCGGGATCAGTTGTACTGTGGCGAATCTCTTTTTCAGCTTTCACCTCCTCTTTGATTGTTAATGGCTTTTTTCCGTGCTCCTCCCGATCTTCTTGAATGGCTTCATTTAAATCTTTGATATAGTTTTGTGTGTCCTGTTCAATCGTTCTTCTTGTGTATTTATGCTTGTTGGCATTGGCTTTAAGGTGAGTTGAATCGGTGAATAGGACACGTCCGCCCACCATATCATGATTGATGGCCTGAAGAACGATCTCATCAAAAATATCTTGGAAAATCGTTGTATCTTTAAAGCGTGTGCGTCTGTTCCAGCTGATGGTGGAGTGGTGCGGAACTGGATCGTTTATGTTCAATCCGAGAAACCATCTGTACGCCATATTGTAGTAAATTTCTTTTTCAAGCTGTCTTTCTGAACGGATACCGTAGAGGTAGCCGATAAACATCATTTTGAATAAAATCAGCGGATCAAGTGAGGGGCGTCCTTTGTTTTCACTATAATAAGGTTTAACCTTTTCAATGATGAAAGAGAAGTCTATGTATTTATCAATTTTTCGAAGTAGGTGATCCTCTTCGACAAGTTGGTCGAGAAGAACAAATTCGGCTGCGTTTTGAGAAGAATTTCTTGTGTGGAACATGAGAAAGACACCGTCCTTTTGAAGTCTTTCTTTTATTTTATTACAGGAGAATGGATATTTTAAGGGAAAATAAAGGCTGTCGAGATTTTCTCGACAGCCTGAGCGAACCATTATTCGCTCTTTCTGATTGATTCGTCAGTATAAAGTTCTTCTTCACCCGGGGACGCGTAAGTGACATACGTTCCCGCGATAAAATCATGCAGTGTCCGTTTGTCTTCTCGGGTATGTCAGTGCATTCATCTTTTACAAATCCTTTATGATCACTCCATCCCTTCATAGCCTTAAACGCACACTATTTGTATACACAATTCGGACTTTTTGAAAACGTCATCAACATATTGCAACCCCTTATGTTCAGTGCTATCTTTTTAGTTGATTAACAGATTGGGGGAAACAAAGGTGAAATCATTCATGTCATCGAAAGCCGTTATATTCAGTTTCACAATGGCTTTCTTTCTTATATTGGCAGCCTGTTCCGGCAAAAATGAAGCCGATTCCAAGGATACAGGCTGGGAACAGATCAAAGACAAAGGGAAAATTGTTATTGCCACATCTGGCACGCTTTATCCCACTTCTTATCACGATACCGAATCAGGTTCTGATAAGCTGACGGGCTATGAGGTTGAAGTCGTTCGTGAAGCGGCAAAACGCCTGGGCCTGAAGATTGAGTTCAAGGAGATGGGCATTGACGGGATGCTGACAGCGGTGAACAGCGGCCAGGTTGACGCAGCCGCAAACGACATCGATGTGACAAAGGACCGCGAGAACAAGTTCGCGTTTTCCACTCCATATAAATATTCATACGGCACTGCAATCGTCCGAAAAGACGATTTATCAGGGATTAAAACGCTTAAGGATTTAAAAGGGAAAAAAGCCGCTGGTGCAGCTACGACAGTCTACATGGATGTAGCGAGAAAATATGGCGCTCAAGAAGTGATTTATGATAATGCGACCAATGAGCAGTATTTAAAAGATGTCGCCAACGGACGCACTGATGTCATTTTAAACGACTATTACCTGCAGACACTTGCGCTCGCAGCATTCTCGGATCTTAACATTACGATCCATCCTGACATTAAGTACATGCCGAACAAACAGGCGCTTGTCATGAAAAAAAGCAATGCAGCACTTCAGAAAAAGATGAACGAAACATTGAAGGAAATGAGCAAGGATGGCACTTTGACAAAGCTGTCGAAACAATTCTTCAATCAAGCAGATGTATCAAAGAAACTGGATGTCGACGTTCAAGACGTTGGTTTGTAATCGGACGCCATGATCAATAGCATTCAGTGGGAATATATTTTCAACACAAAGCTGGCCATTGAATCGTTTCCTTATGTCATAAAAGGCATTGGGTATACGCTGCTCATCTCTTTTGTGAGCATGTTTGCGGGAACGGTGATCGGCCTGTTCATATCACTCGCCAGAATGTCTCAGCTTGTCTTGTTAAGATGGCCGGCCAAGCTCTATATCTCTTTTATGCGGGGCGTTCCGATTTTGGTGATCTTGTTTATCCTTTATTTTGGATTTCCTTATATCGGCATTGAGTTTGCCGCTGTCACAGCCGCTTTAATTGGCTTTAGTCTTAACAGCGCTGCATACATTGCGGAAATTAACCGTTCAGCTATTTCATCCGTTGAAAAAGGACAGTGGGAAGCCGCATCCTCTCTCGGTCTTTCCTATTGGCAGACGATGAGGGGGATCATTTTACCGCAATCAATCCGTATTGCGCTGCCTCCGCTTGCCAATGTATTGCTCGACTTAATCAAAGCGTCCTCTCTCGCTGCAATGATTACAGTGCCGGAATTGCTCCAGCATGCGAAAATCATCGGCGGCAGAGAGTTTGATTACATGACTATGTATATTCTGACCGCTCTCATTTATTGGGCCATCTGCTCAGCAGCGGCAGCTTTTCAGAATATCCTTGAGAAAAAATACGCTCATTATGTTTAAACAAACGTTTCATTAAAAAAGCCGCTCCTCTGGGGACTGACCCCATAAGATGAGACAAATAAAAAACACCTTCAAGTTTGAAAACGGATGATTGTTATCCGAAATTAGACTTGGAGGTGTTTTTTCTATGAGGACAAGAGTGAGTTATTCGGTTGAAGT
>NZ_JAUMKF010000067.1:0-433 GCF_030519405.1 Bacillus sp. C28GYM-DRY-1 | reverse complement strand
CTCAGCAGGCGTCTCCGGAGCTCGACCGGCACTCACCGCAGCCTCCGGCGTCGGCAGGGCGGAGCGGTCGACCTTGCCGTTGACGGTGAGCGGGAACGCGTCGAGTACGACGACCGCCGACGGGACCATGTACTCAGGGAGGCGGGTGGCGGCGAAGGCCCGCAGCGTCTCGGCGTCCGCGTCCCCGACGGCGTATCCGATCAGTCGTCCGTCGCGCGCCAGCACCACGGCCCGCTCAACCCGCGCATGGGCGGCCAACACCGCCTCGACCTCGCCGAGTTCGACCCGGAACCCGCGGATCTTCACCTGCGCGTCGACACGCCCCACGAACTCCAACTGCCCGTCCGACGCCCAGCGCGCCACGTCACCGGTGCGATACATCCGCCCCGGCCCGTCACCGAAAGGACAGGCCACGAACCGCTCAGCCGTCAGA